>JBBDNW010000255.1:0-49025 GCA_040877375.1 Pirellulales bacterium
ACGAACTGGCCGCGGTGCTCGCCCGGCCAGAACTGGCAGATCGCGGTGCCGCCCGTGACGTGGCTGGCGACGTCGGCCAGAGCCTCGATGCTGCCGCGTCTCTGCCGCGCACCGGGATCGCCGACCTCGTGGCCGCGAACGCCGCCCGCGGCACGCAGGCGGTACGGAGCCTCGAGGAGTGCGCCGCTGTCGTGGCCCCGGAAGCCAGCAGCAGTTTCGAACGCATCCGCTACCGGCTCTACGATCTTGAGCGGCGGGTGATGGCGATCCTGCGGGCGCGGGACCGGCTCGCGGGAGTCGCGCTCTGCGTGCTCGTCGACGGTCGGGATGACGTGGCCGTCTTCGAGCGGCTCGTGGAGGGCCTTTTCGGGGTGGGCGTACGGATGCTCCAGATTCGCGACAAGGATCTGCCGATCGCCTTCATCACCGACCGCATGCAGCGGGCAGTGGCCATTTCCCGACGACACGACCCCGCGCGGCCACCGCTGGTGGTCGTGAACGACCGGCCCGATGTCGCCGTGGCGGTCGGCGCCGACGGCGTGCATGTCGGCGCCGACGACCTGCCGGTGCCGCTCGTCCGCCGCGTGCTGGGGCCCGGCAGCGTGATCGGCAGCACGGCGCACTCGATCGCGGAGGCGCGGACAGCCGCCGCCGCCGGAGCCGACTACCTCGGGATCGGTCCCTGCTTCCCCTCGGCCACAAAGTCGTTCGCTGAACATGCGCCGCCAGAGTTTCTCCGGACGGTCTGCCGCGAGCTTGCAGTTCCGTCCTTCGCGATCGGCGGCGTCACGCTTGAGCGGCTCGACACCCTCGCCGCGCTCGGCGTCACACGGGTGGCCGTCGCCTCGGCCGTGACGCGGGCAGCCGACCCGCTCCGTGTCGCCCGGACGCTGCTTGGGCGGCTTGAATCACTGCATCGACCGTGAGTCTGGGCGGGTCGGGCCAGCCGTCACCGTTCCTTGAGCAGTGTGACGATCGTGGCTGCGATCTCGGCCTCGTCGCTCGAGCGATAGCCGGTCCAGACGCGGCGGACGCGGGCATCCGGACCGATGAGATAGGTCGTGGGGAATGCCTCCAGACCGTAGGTCGAGGCGAAGAGCGACGCGGCGAGCGGGTCGGAGAGGCTCCAAGCGGAGATGGCGAGTTGTCGTGCGGCAAGGAACTGCCGCGTCTCGCGGGCAAGGTCCTCGAGATTCTCGTCGCCCCCCGAACCACACGAGACCGCGACAAGTTGGAAGGCGGGCTCGCCCGCGAGCCGGTCGGCGAGCCGCACGAGTCCCGGCAGTTCCTTGCGACAGGGCGGGCACCAGGTGCCCCAGAAGTTGAGCAGTGTCACCTTGCCCGCCAGGGATGGCGCGGGCAGCGCTGAATCGACGAGCGACACGACCGGCAGCGGCCCCATCCGCCGGCCAACCGCGGGGTGCGCAGGCCGAGTGTCGCCGCAGCCGGCGACCATGGTAGTGATCAGGGCGGTGATCACGAAGGCTGGAGCAGCCTGGAGCGCTCGGGGTGCCATCGGTTCGGTTTCCAGGTGTTCACGGGGCTCGCAAAAAGTGTAGAGAGTCGAGGTCGTGCTCGACCATGTCGCCGTGACGCAGATAGACGCCATCTCGAAAAAACTTCATGCTGCCGGCACCAACCACTCGCCCTTCCGCAGAGTCTCCGTGCCTACCCCATGACCGACGGCCGCACCGCAGCACCGCCCGCCGCCGACCGCGAGGGCCGCAATACATTCTGGTTGGAGTGCTATCAGGTCGTCGTCCGCGTCGGCTGGATCTTCAAGACCGAGACGATCATCATGCCGGCGGTACTCGACGCCGTCGTTGATTCGGGGTTTCTACGCGGCCTTCTCGTCGGCGAACGGGCTCAACCAACTCGTGGCCGCCGCGCTGCAGGGGAAACTCGTCTCGCCCGGACGGCGCGGCAGGGCCATGGTGATAAGCGTCGCCCTTGGCAGCGTGCTGGCCATCATTGCGGCGGTGCTGCTCCTCGGACCCTGGCTTCGCGAGCCCGACGGCTTCCCGAAGATCTTCGCCGCCACCGCGGCATTCTTTGCGCTGGCGGCCCTGGCGCCGTTGATGCTCGACGAGCACCCTGACGAGTCGAGGCGGGCGGTCGTGAACGGCGGCGGCACAGCCACAGGCTTCTTCACCCGCTCGGTTGCGGCGGCGCGACACGGCTTGGCACTCTGGCGGGCGACGATCGCCCACGATCGGGCGCTGGTGCGGCTCTCGATGGTGGCGGCCTGCTTCTCGGCGGTGCTGATACTGTTTCCCCACTACCAGGCGTTTGCCCGCGACCGGCTCGGCAGCGGCACGAGCAGCCTGCTGGCGTGGGTCGTCACGCAAAACGCCGCGACCGGCCTTGCCAGCCTCGTGGCCGGACCGGTCGCCGACCGCCGGGGCACACGGATCGTGCTCGTGTGGCTCGTCGCGCTCTCGTCGCTCACACCGCTGGTGGTGACGGCGCTTTCGCTGGCAACGCATGCCGTCGCCGTGGAGTGGTTCTGGATTGTGTACGTGCCGCTCGGACTCAATCCGATCTCACTCAAACTGTTTACAAACTACGCGCTCGAACTGGCCCCGCGGGCCGCCGACCACCCGCGGTATGTGAGCATCGTGGGGGCGGCACTTGCGGCGCCGTTCGTGCTCTCGCCCCTGGTGGGCCTGGCGGTCGACGTGTTCGGCTTTCGGCATGTTTTCATGGCGGGAGCGGCCGTGATCGCCGCCGGGGCCGTGATCGCCCTCGGCCTCCCGGAACCCCGGCATTCCCCCGGCTGACCGTTTGGGGCTATCATGCGGGGGCTTCGGGAACGGCTGCGGCTGCCGCCAACGGCACCGCCAAATCACCCCCGAATTATCCCTCAGGAGTGCGTCATGAAGAATCATCGTCTCGCCGGTCTGTGTGCGTTCATCGTTGCCTTCGTCTGCTCGGCTGTCGCCATGTCGGCCGCGGTCAAGGAGCCAAAAGACGCCAAGTGCCCCGTCTCGGGCCAGGGCTGCAATCCGGAGAAGACCGCCGACTTCGACGGCGGCAAGGTGTTTTTCTGCTGCGAGAAGTGTCAAGCCGCGTTTGCTGGCGACTCAGCGAAGTTTGCCGCCAAGGCCCATCAGCAAATGGTGAGCACCGGCCAACTCGTCCAGAAGGGCTGCCCGTTCAGCGGCGGGCCCGTGAAGCCGGGCACGCAGGTCGCGATCGGCGATACCGAGGTCGGCTTCTGCTGCCCCAACTGCAAAGCGAAGGTGGAGAAGGCCTCGCCCGACGATCAGGTCGCGATGGTCTTCGGCAAAATCGACAAGGGCTTCTCGGCACCCGCAAAAAAGTAGGATTTTCCAGACCGTCCGCGGGTGGAACTCGCACCCGACTCGCCCACGTTTTCCAGATTGCCGTCTCGAAGCACAGCGCTGGTCAAATCCGCTCTAGGGTGCGTGGCTGAGAACTGAAATACTCCGTGCGGGCCGCGTGCCCGGGCGGAGTTTTTCATGCGCGTCTTTCTTTCAGCGGGCGAGCCCTCGGGCGACCATCATGCGGCGCTGCTCGTGCGCGCCATTCGCGACCGCCGGCCAGACGCGGTCTGTGTCGGCCTCGGCGGACCGCACATGGCGGCGGAGGGCTGCACGCTCATCGCCGACATGACAATGCTCGCCGTCATGTGGTTTCTGCGGTCGATGCTCAACATCCACCGCTTCGTCGACCTGGCCCGCCGGGCCGAGCGGAGCTTCCTCGACGCGCGGCCCGATGTCTGCGTACTCGTCGACTTCCCGGGATTCCACTGGTGGCTGGCGTGGCGTGCGAAACGGCATGGGATTCCCGTCGTCTTCTACTGCCCGCCGCAGATCTGGGCATGGGGGAGCTGGCGGATCAGGAAGATGCGGCGGCTGGTCGACCACGTGCTCTCGGCACTTCCCTTCGAGCACGACTGGTTCACGGCCCATGGGATGCACAGCACGCTCGTCGGCCATCCCTTCTTCGACGAACTGAAGCCGGCGGAGCTGCACGGCGCTGCTGATTCCGCGCACCCACTCGTCCTGCTCCTGCCGGGCTCCCGCGGCCAGGAGATCGAGAGCAATCTCGGCACGCTCGTGAGGGCGGCGGCAGCGATCCATGCGCAGGTGCCGGAGGCCCGCTTCGCCATCGGGGCGATCCATGAGCGGCACGCGCGGCGGATCACCGCGGCCGTCGACGCCGGGCCCAACGGTCGCGACCTCGGCATCGAGATCCACGCGGGCCGCACGCGGAGCCTGATCGGCAAGGCGACGGCCGCGATCGCCTGCTCCGGCTCGGTATCGCTCGAACTGCTCGCCGCGCGGGTGCCGACCGTGATCGTCTACCGGCTCGCAGGCTGGGAATACGTCGTACAGAGCTGGTTTCGCCATACCCGGTATTTCACGCTGGTGAACCTCCTCGCGTCGCGGGAGCCGATCGGCCCGGTGCAGGGCGTGTGGATGCCGCCATTCGCGGTGCCACCGGCCGACCCCGAGGCGGTCTACCCTGAATATCTCGCGGTGCAGGATCCCGCCGACCGGTTGGCAACGCATGTCGTCGAGTGGCTCGTCGACGCGGGGGCGCGGCACCGGGTTGTCGAGCAGTTGGAGGCTATCGCGTCCGTCGTGGCCCGCCCCGGATCGGCGGACTGCGCCGCCGCTGCGGTGCTCGCGATCGCTACGCGCAGCCGTGGTGACGCCTCGGCGGAAGCCGACAATCGCCGGGCAGCCTGATCCGCCGTCGGGCGTGTACGATAGAGGAACGATGTTCGCCGAACCGCAGACCACCTCCGCCGATCTCGAGTTCGATCTCGCCGGCATCCGCGTCCGCGTGTCGGCCTGGTTCTGGCTGGCCGCGGCCCTCCTGGGCTGGAGCGTGTGCCAGGCCTACTCGCGGGGTGACCAGCGGATGCTGCTGCAGATGCTCGTGGTCTGGATCGGCGTCGTCTTCCTGTCGATCCTCGTGCACGAGATGGGCCACGCGCTCGCCTACCGCGGCTTCGGCCAGTCGGCTCATGTGGTGCTCTACCACTTCGGTGGTCTGGCGGTCCCGGAATCATGGGGCCGGCGGCACCTGCGGCCGTTTGAACGGCTGCTCGTTTCGGCGGCCGGGCCGCTGGCCCAACTGCTCTTCGCCGGGTTGATCGTGGTCGGCCTCAAGGTCGCGGGATACGCGGTGCCGCTGCCGATCCCAACGCTCTCGTCCATGGTCGGGGGCGACGGCGGTAGCGACTTCTCGTCGCCCCTCGTCTACGCCCTCTTCGACTTCCTGCTCTACGTCAACATCTTCTGGCCGCTTTTAAACCTCATCCCGGTGCCACCCCTCGACGGTGGCCAGATCGTCCGCGAGGGACTGCTGACCCTCGGTGTGTCGAGTGCTCATCGCATCGCCGGCATGATCGGCGTGGTGGTCGGCGGTGGCGTTGCCTGGTGGGGCTACTCCCGCGGCCAGCCGTTTCTCGGGATCATGTTCGCGATGCTTGCCGCGTCGTGCTTCCAGGGCCTCTCGGCTGGTGACATGCCGTGGCGCCGCTGGAACTAAACTCCACTGGCCGACCGGCCGTGGCCGTCGTCGTGCTTGGGGCGAGCAACGTCTCCCGCGGCCTCTGCCGTCTGAGTGCCGTCGCCCGAGCCAGAACTGGCGGCAGAGCCGATCTGTTCGTTGCGGCCGGTCATGGTCGCTCGTATGGCGTCAACAGCCGAGTGGCCCTGCGCCGCCTGCCCTCGATCCTCGGAAGCGGCCTCTGGCGCGGACTCGATCGTGACCGCGCGGCGGGTCTTGACGGCAGAGCGTCGCCGCTGGCGCTGGTGACCGACATCGGCAACGACCTGCTCTACGGCTTTCCGGTCGATCAGGTGGCTGCCTGGGTGCGGGAAAGCGTTGGCCGGCTGAACGACCGCGGGGCCAGCGTGGCGATCACCCGTCTGCCGCTGGCGAGCATTGCCAGCGTGGGCCCGCTGCGATACCGGGCCCTGCGGACGTGCTACGTGCCGGGCTGTCGGCTCACGCTCGCTGACTTGAAGTCGTCGGCACAGCGGCTTGACGACGCAGTCGTGGCGATTGCGGCCGACCTCGGGGCGACGCTCGTCGGGCAGCCGGGCGATTGGTATGGGCTCGACGCGATCCATGTCCGCCGCCGCCGGCTCGACAACCTCTGGCATCGCGTGTGCGACGCATGGGGCCTCGGCCCGACGGCGAACACTCCGCGGCCCTCGATCGGCGAATGGGCGCGGCTCGGCACCAGGTCGGCCGAAGTCCGCTCGGTTGGGCGCAGGATGCGGTTCACGCCGCAGCCGGTGGTGCAGCGGCCGGACCTGCGGCTGTGGCTGTATTGATGGGTGTTTTCTGACGAAGACGGCTTCTCGAGGGGGAGCACGCACGCTCCCGATCGTGAGGAGCCGGGGGTGGCACGCGCAGACGCCGGGGAATGTTTGCGACTCACGAGCGACGTCGAGTCGGCCAGCGGGGCATCCCGTAGCAAAATCCCCCGGCGGCGAGCATGTCACCGCTGGCGAACCAATCCGGCACTGATTTCGAGGTGGCCCGTATTCCCCGCGCTCGCGCTTGGGGCTTCTTGGTGGCAGGGCACGCAGCGCCGTAGTGATGCCACGCCTATTCCCCGCGCTCGCGCTTGGTGCTTCTTGGGGAGCCACCACAGGAAAGCGTCGCGATGGTCACCGGGCCGCATCAGAGCACGGGCAGCGAGGGCATCGGGGGGCGGGCGGCGACGGCAGCGGCGAGATTGCCGACGAGCCGCTCGCAGATGGCCTCGAAGTAGGGGCGGCTCGCCGGGTCGTCATAGTTGGCGGCGGTCTTACCCGCATCGCCGTGCTCGCGGATCGGGATCTGGAGCGGAACCTCGCCGAGGAACGGGATGTCGAGGTCACGGGCGGTCCGCTTCGCGCCACCGGTGCCGAAGATGTCGTACCGCTTCTGCGAATCGGGGCAGAGGAAGAAGCTCATGTTCTCCACCATGCCGAGGAGCGGGATGTTGACCTTCCTGAACATCGCGATCGCCTTCGTGGCGTCGAGCAGGGCGACGTCTTGCGGCGTGCAGACGACGACGGCACCCGAGAGCGGCAGGGCCTGCGAGAGCGTCAGCGCGATGTCGCCCGTGCCCGGAGGCATATCGATCACGAGGTAATCGAGCGGACCCCAGAGCGTGTCGCGGAGCATCTGGGTGATCGCCCCGTGCAGCATCGGGCCCCGCCACACGACCGCCTCGCCCGGTGGCACGAGAAAGCCCATTGACATCACGGGCAGCGGATTCCCGCCGACATCGAGAGTCATTGGGAGGATCTTGCCATTGTCGACCTGCGGCCGGCCCGAGAGGCCCAGGAGATGCGGCACGCTGGGGCCATAGACGTCGGCATCGAGCAGGCCCGTGCGGCTGCCCGCCCGCGCCAGGCCGATCGCGATGCTCGCGGCGATCGTGCTCTTGCCCACGCCTCCCTTGCCGGAGCCGACGGCGATCACGCTCTTGGCCTCGAGACCGATCTGGCCAAGCTTTGTCGGCGGCCGGTCGTGCGGCACGACGGCCACGGAGACGGTGGCGACCTGCGGGAACTTTGCCCGGATGAGTTCCTCGATCCGGGCCCGCGTCACGCTCCAGCGAATGGCGGAGTGCGTGGTGAGGCCGATGGTGACGGCGATCGCCGCCGGATCGGCGGCCACCGACACGACCTGCCCCATGGTGGTGAGCGGTCGGCCGGTCTCCGGATCGGCGACATCGGCGAGGACCGCCTCGACGGCCGCGGGGGTGGGCGTGGTTGTCATTAGGGTGTGGCGGCGGTCGGGCCTGGGATGTCGGAAACCGTCGTGTCGGAAACCATCGCGGTGGAGGCGGCTGCCTGAGGGATGATGCTTTCGCCGGCCCGCGAGGCCGCGGTGAACAGGCCGCGGGGCTGGATCGTGACCATTCCCACCAGCGCGAGGCACGCCAGCATCGCCAGCCCGCCCCCGAGGCCACCGTCGGCCTGCACGCCCCGCTTCGTGGTCTTGAAGTACATCGCGGCGATGATGCGCAGGTAGTAGGCGGCAGCGATCGCGGCGTTGAGCACGAGCACGACGGCCAGGCCTACAAACCAGCAACGGCGGCTGCCTAGCGTGATCGGGGCGTTCCAGTCGACTTCGAGTGTCGAGACGGCGAGCGAAAGCTTGCCCCAGAAGCCCGGCAGGGGCGGGATGCCGGCGAGGGAGAGCAGGAACACGGCCAGGGCGAAGGCGGCGACCGGGTTGGTCGATGACAGGCCGTCGAGGTCGTCGACCGTGGTGATCTCCTCGCGGGGCGGCCGCGGGCCGCTGCCGCTGGTCCACTCAGGCCAGCGATGGCCGAGGTAGGCAATGCCGCCGAACAGCCCGATCGTCGCCAGAGCGTAGGTCGTGAGATAGAAGAGCGTGGCCGAGAGCCCACCCGCGGCGAAAATCCACGACGAACGATCGTCGGCAGCCGCCGGAGGGGCGGCCGCGGCCGCGGCGACCGCGATCCCGACGAGCAGATAGCCCGCGTGGGCGATCGACGAACAGGCGAGCAGCCGCCGCAGGTTCCGCTGCCAGAGAGCCATCACGTTGCCAACCGTCATGGTGACCGCGGCCAGCACTACGGCCACCCGCCAGAAGAGCTCGGGCGAGGCGCCGGGGCCGACCAAGGCGATGAGTCGGGCGAGGATCACGATGCCAGCCACCTTCGGCAGCGTGGAGAGCAGGGCGGCGTTGCCGGGGCTCGTGCCCTCGTAGACGTCGGGAGCGTAGAAGTGCATCGGGACCGCGGCGAGTCGGAAGGCTGCACCGACGATCGCCATGCCGATGGCCAGCGGGAGGAGCACCTGCACCGTGCGGCTCGTGGCCGCCTCGGCCTGCAGCCGCGCCGCGATCGCCTGGAGGTCGGTTGAGCCGCCGAGGCCGTAGAGGCAGACGAGGGCATAGAGGAAGATGGCCGATGCGACGAGCGAGAGAAAGAAGTATTTGAGGCTCGCCTCCTGGCCACGGGCGTCGGTCCGCTTCAGGGCCAGGAGAATGTAGGTGGGGATCGAGACGAGCTCGAGGCCCGCGAAGAGGAGCACGAGGTCACCGGCCACACCCACCAGGGAGAGGCCGGCAAGGAGCAGGAGAAACGTGCCTGCCTCCTCGCAGGTGCCACCCCGATGGAGCCCCGGGCCACGGCTGACCGCCGAGACGAAGAGATCGCCAGACTGCACCAGGCAGAGAAGCAGTCCGAGCGCGAGGACCGTCCAACGGATGAATCCGGAAAACGCATCAACCGTCACGCCGGCCGAGAAGACCGGATCGGCGGCTTGGCCGCGGGTGACGGCCATCGCCGCCACGATGCCAGCGGCGGCGACGAGCCAGCCGAAGCGGAGACTGGCGAACGCCCCTCCGAGGTAGGCCACGAGCGCCGCCAGCACGAGCACGATCTCGGGGGCGAGCAGGCTGAACGTTTCAAGCGACGTGGCATTCATGGTGTCGGGGCCTGGGCAACATGGGCGGCGGGATCGGTGAGCCGCATCCGGGCGGCGAATGCCTCGCTCGAGGCTTGTGTCGACTCGCGAACGGCCTGGGCGGCGGGCCTGAGAAACGTCGCAGGGGTGAGGCCGATCCAGATCGCGAACACTGCCAGGGGCAGGAGCGCCGCCAGTTCGTGCCAGCGGAGATCGCAGCGGTCCTGCGCAGCAGGGGCGTGGCTGCCGTGCGAGCCGTGCGAATCATGACCACCATGCGAGCCATGCCCATCATGACCGTGGCTCCGCGGTGGCTCCCGGGAACCGCCGAAGAAGACCCGCTCGACCGCCCAGAGCATGTACCAGGCGCCGAGCACGACACCGACCACCGCAATGAGCGACATCGCGAGATAGGCCGTCTGCCAGGCGGGTGCGACACCCGCCCATGCCCGCTGGAACGAGCCGGCGAGGATCATGAACTCGCCCACGAAGCCGTTGAGGCCCGGTAGACCGATGCTCGAGAACGTGAACAGCATGAAGAGCACCGTGAGCCACGGCGCCTTCGAGGCGATCCCTCCGAGGCTGGCGATGTTTCGTGTGTGAAATCGTTCGTAGATCATGCCGACCAACGCGAAGAGGCCGGCCGACGACAGACCGTGGTTGATCAATTGCAGATTGGCCCCCTCCGTCGCCACGGGCGTGAGGGCGAAGAGGCCCATCACGATGTAGCCCATGTGGCTCACCGACGAATAGGCGATCAGCCGCTTGAGATCAGTTTGCACGAGCGCCACCAGGGCTCCGTAAATGATCCCCACCACGCCGAGGCCGAAGAGCCAGGGGGCCGCGACGGCCGTGGCCTCGGGCAGCATGGGCATGGAGAACCGCAGGAATCCGTAGATGCCGAGTTTGAGCAGCACGCCGGCGAGATCGACGCTGCCGCCAGTCGGCGCCTCGACGTGGGCCAAAGGCAGCCAGGTGTGGAACGGCACGATCGGAACCTTCACCGCGAAACCGGCGAGCAGCGCTAAAAACACGATCATCTGCAGCCAGCCCCCCTCGGCGGACATCGGCAGCGGGTGGATCTTCATGGCATCGGTGAGGGCTTCGATGTCGAACGTCACGGTGCCGGTGTGCGAGGCGTTCCAGAGCACGATCGCCAAGAGGCCGAGGAATGTGAACACGCTTCCGGTGAGCGTGTAGATGAAGAACTTGCTGGCTGCCCTGCGGCGGTCGTCATGGCCCCAGATGCCGATCAGGAAGAACAGCGGCACGAGCGTGAACTCAAAGCAGGTGTAGAACAGGATCACGTCGCGGGCTGCAAACACGCCCAGCATCGCCGCCTCCAGCACCAGCAAAAGCACGTAAAAGCCGACCGGTCGGTCTTTGACGGCGTCCCAACTGACGAATACGGCCGTCACTGAGAGCAACGCCGCCAGGCCGAACATCCAGAGCGACAGGCCATCGAGGCCGAGCGACAGTTTCACGTCGAAGATGCCTTCGGTAAGCCACGGCATCTCGACCAGCGCGTAGGGCAGACCCGACGCGGCGGCCGGATCACCCAGGTAGCGGACGATCAGCCAGCCGGCGAGTCCGAGTGTCACCACCGCGGAGACGGCGGCGCTCTGCCGCACGGCCGAGACGCCACGGGCGCCGAGCACCCAGGCGACAACTGCGCCCACCAGCGGCGCGGTGATCGTCAGGATGAGATGGGCTGATGGGCTGAAGCCGTTCATGTCTGCGAGAAGTTTCCTTTCAGCCCATGGCCCGCGCGACGAGCGCGAGCACGATCAGAAGCATGCCGATCACTCCGGCGAGTGCGTAGCGCTGGACAAGGCCCGACTGGAGGTGACGGACGAGCCCGCCGAGCGCGAGTGGTAGCCGTGCGACCAAGTCGACGGTTCCGTCGATCAGATACCGATCGATGAGCGCCGCGAGCGTGGCGACGAACTCCAGCGGCTTGATGATCAAGCCGGCGTAGATCTGGTCGAAGTAAAACCGGTTGGCAAACAGCGTCTCGAGGGGCCCGAGAAACCGCTCCATCTGCGGACCGTCGCTCCGCTTGCCGAGATGGCCGAGGGCGGCGACCACGATTCCGGCCGCAGCGGCCAGCGTGCCCTGGATGGCAAGGTCCCAGTGAAAGACCGGAGGCGTCGCCGTCGAGGCGATTGACGACGCTGTGAATGACGGCGTCGCGGCCAAAAAGGTAGCCAGGCTGTGGGTGCTGAACAGCCACCAGCCGCTGACGGCTGACGCCACCGCGAGGATCACCAGTGGGATCGTCATCACGGGGGGCGATTCGTGGGCCGCGGAGCCTGCCGCACCATGCGCATGGTGCCCCGCCTCCTCGGGTACCCGCGTCGGACCGGTGAACGTCATGAACACGGCGCGGAAGGAATAGAAGGCGGTCAGGCCCGCCGTGACGAGCGACATCCAGAAGAGCAGCCGCCAGGTGGCAGGCTGGTTGAGCGCGTCGAGGCGGGAGACGCGGTCGCCGCCAGCGAGTTGGCTGGCGTCGGGAGTGACGCTCACGAGACGCAACGAGGTCGCGGTCATCGCATGGCCGCCGGCCGGAACGGCCTCCTGGTGCTCGCCGTGGGTATCGGGCCAGCCCCGCGAGTGCAGCGAGGCGAGGATCTCATCCTTGCTGAAGAAGCCGGCGAATGGCGCCACGCCAGCTAGGGCGAGTGACCCCACGAGAAACGTGACCGCCGTGATCGGCATCACGCGCCTCAGCCCGCCGAACCGCCGCATGTCGATCACGCCCCCCATTGAGTGCATCACCGAGCCTGCACCAAGGAACAAGAGCGCCTTGAAAAAGGCGTGGGTGACGAGATGGAAGATCGCAGCGCTGAAGCCGAGCAGGGTGCCCGTGCCGAGGCTCGCGAACATGTAGCCGAGCTGGCTGATCGTGGAGTAGGCGAGCACCCTCTTGAGGTCGTTTTGCACGGTGCCGATGAGCGCCGCGATCAGGGCCGTGGTGGCACCGACGATCGACACGAGCGTCAGGGCGCCGGGGCAGGCCACGAAGAGCGGGCCGCTGCGGGCGATGAGGTAGATGCCGGCCGTGACCATCGTCGCGGCGTGGATCAGGGCGCTGGCCGGCGTGGGGCCCTCCATCGCGTCGGGAAGCCAGACATGCAGTGGCAACTGCGCGCTCTTGCCGCACGCGGCGAGGAGCAGGAGCAGGCAGATCGCGCTGCCGACCGCGCCGCCGACGTAGCCGGAGGCATCGGCCAGCCGTGTCACGCCTAGGATGCCAGGCACGGCCGTGCCGTCCGACAGCACCGTGTCGTGGAAGTTGAGCGTGCCGTAGGTCATCCAGAGCAGGAAGGTCGCCACAGCGAGGCCGAAGTCGCCCACGCGATTGACGAGGAAGGCCTTCTTGGCGGCCTTCGCCGCCTCCGGCTTTGTGAACCAAAAACCGATAAGCAGATAGCTGCACGCGCCTACGGCTTCCCAGAAGACGTACACGAGCAGAAAGTTACTGGCCGCAACGAGCATGGTCATCGAAAACACGAACATCGAGAACAGCGCAAAAAACCGCGGATAGCCCGGATCGCCGTGCATGTAGCCGATCGAGTAGATGGCCACGAGCAGGCCGACGCATGTGATGATCACCAGCAGCGTCGAAGTGAGAGGGTCGAGCCGCAGGGCGACCGGAATCGAAAAACTCGCCGCGGTCGTGCCGCCGGCGGCCTGGGCGTTGGGAATGTCGGCCCATTCCCAGAGCGTGGTCACCATCTCCACGGGCTGTACTTGCTGCACTTGCTGATCATGTCCCGAGTTGCCCACGCCGACCTGCCGGACCATGCCGAAGAGCAATGTGACGGCCACGGCCGCCGAAGCGGCGATGCCGATGATCGCGGGCACGTGCGCCCGGGAACCGAGCGTGCGGCCGAGGGCCACCGTGAGGATGGCACCCACGAGCGGCAAAAGCGGCACGAGAACGAGCAGCGTCGAGGAGGGGATGTCTTGCATGAAGTGTGGTGCGGGGCCGGTCGCGGGACGGCCACAGGAAGGAGTGGCCTAAACGTGTTCGCGTTCGAGCAGTGCGTCTTGGTCGACCGGCGGCTCGACACCCGCCGGGAAGAGTTTCGGAAACCTCAGCGGCATCGTGTCGATGGCGGGCAGTTCGTGGTCGATCGTCCGGGGCAGATTCGACTCACGAAGCGACTGCCAAGCGGCCGAGTCGAGTCGGCCGGTCCGGGCAAACGCCTGAAGCACGAAGACGAGGGCCACCGCTGCCTCGCAGGCAGCGACCGCGAGCACGAAGATCACGAGCACATGGCCGCCCCAGTCGCCATGATGCCGGCTCCAGGAGACGAGGCTCACCGAGATGCCCTGCAGCATCAGTTCGGCGCACAGGAACATCACGATGAGGTTCCGCCGGGCGAGGATACCGACGAGGCCGAGCGCGAACAGGATCGCGCCGACGACGAGACCGTCGAGGACGAGCGGGGAAGGGGTCATGGGACGGCCCTCCGGGCTGGGGCGACGGTGCCATCGGCCGAGGCCGCACGGGATACGATCGCGATCGAACCGACGAGCGCCACGAGCAGGAGCACGCCGGCCACCTCGACCGCGATGAGGTGGCGTCCGAAGAGTTCGCCGCCGAGACGGGCGACGTGGTTTTCGGCAAGCAGGTCGACGCTCATGTCGGCGACGGCGGGGAGGCCGGTAGCAGGGGCGGCGTCGCCGGTGATGGCCGCTGCCTTCGACGGCATCCGGCAACACAGCGGCGGCTCGGCGGTGAGCCGGCCGATTGAGAGCGAGAGGATGCCGAGCAGGACGGCTCCCGCCACTGCGGAGAGCAGCGGCTCGTTAGAGACGCGGTCGTATGGTGCGAGTCCCGCGGGCGCCGCCAGCATGAGCACAAACAGAAACATCACGAGGATCGCCCCGGCATAGACGACGATCGTGGCCACGCCCAAGAACTGGGCGCCCAGCACAAGCAGGACCCCCGCCACGCCGGCCAGTGCCATCGCGAACCAGATCGCGGAGTAGACGGGAGACCGCGTCACGACCGTGGCGGCGCCGGAGATCACCGCCACGAGCGACACGATCAGAAACACAGTCTCTTCGCCGAGGCCGCCGAGGCGGTGGCCGGTGGCGATGAAGCAGCCGAGCGCGGCGAGGCCGAGTAGGCCGCCGAGCCAGCGGCTCCTCCGCTCTGCGGCGCCGATCTGACCGCGGGGCAGGAGCAGCCAGAGGCTTGCCGCTGTGGAGGTCACGGCTGCCGCCAGGAGCGTGCCGGGCGAGATCGCGGGCAGAACGGAGGCGATCACAGCGTGCCCCCCATTGAAGCCGACTTCATCGGCTCGGCGTCTTTTGTCATGTCGAAGACGCTCAGCAGTTTCTCTTTGTCGAAGATCATCTCCTCGCGGCTCTTGCCGGTGAGGTCGAGTAGGCTCGTGAGTTCGATCGCGTCGACGGGGCAGGCCTCCTCGCACATGCCGCAGAATATGCACCGCAGTTCGTCGATCTGGAAACTCTCGGGATACTTCTCGCGATCAGGCCAGGGGCTCTCCGTGGCCACGATGTCGATGCAATGTGCCGGGCAGGCAGTGGCACAGAGAAAACAGGCCACGCACTTTACCCGGCCCTCATCATCGCGGTTGAGCCGATGGACGCCGCGGTAGATGAGCGGATTGCCCACCGTCGGTCGCTGCTCAGGAAAGCTCACTGTGACCTTGGGGCTAATCAGATGCCGGGCCGTGGTCGCAAGCCCCTGCACAAAGAGCGGCAGGTAGAGCCGCTCGGAGAGGCCCAGCGGCCGCTCTTCGAGCCAGGTAATCGCCGGATCGTTGGGCTTCATCTCAGACCTCCACCAGTTCACGTTGCGAGTCGTCCAGCACGTGCTCGGCGTCGAGCGGGCCGGGCGTACGAATGGGCGTGTTGTCGGTACCCGAGGGAGTGAGCATGCCCGCTGTGATCCAGCCGACGAAGAACACCGCCCAGGGAATCGCGATCGCCACCGTCTTCGCCCAGCCCTCACCGACCGCGGTCACGAGTTGCGGCCGGAACTCCTCGACAGTCGCCACGGTCACAAGATTGGCGATCCCCAAGGGCAGCATCACCTTCCAGGCGAGGTTCATGAGTTGGTCGAACCGGAACCGCGGCCAACTCCAGCGGACGAGCATGAAGAACAAGATCACGGCGAAGATTTTGGCCGAGAGCACCGCGAAGCGGATGAAGGCCACCAGCCAGGTTTCGACCGGCCCTGAGCCCGTCACGCCCCAGAGGTGCCAGCCGCCGAGGAACATGATCACGATCAGGAATGCCGCCGTGACCATGTGCAGGAACTCGGCCACGAGGAAGAGCAGGAGTTTGATGCCCGAATATTCCGTGTGGTAGCCCCCCACGAGTTCCTGTTCGGCTTCGGGAAGATCAAAGGGCAACCGGGCCGCCTCGGCAAAACTCGCCACCAGAAACACGATGAAGCCGAGCGGCTGGGCGAAGGCAAACCAGACGCCGGTCGCGGCCTGAGCATCCATGATCGTGTCGAGCTTGAGCGAGCCGGCCGCGAGCACGACGCCCAGGAGTCCGAGGCCGAGCGGAATCTCGTAGGCGAGGAGTTGGGCGCTGCTCCGCAGGCCCCCGAGAAAGCCATACTTGTTGTTGCTCGCCCAGCCGCCGAGCAGCACACCGTAGACGGCGATGCTCGAGAGCGCAAACACCCAGAGCACCCCGACGTCGAGGCCGGGAGCCACGAGCAAAGGCTCCTCGCCAGTGAGTCCGAGCGCCGGAATCGCGGGGAGCGAACTGCCAAACGGGATCGCCGCGAAGATGGCGAGCGATGCGGCGAGGATCACCACTGGCGCCGCCGTGTAGAGCACCTTATCGACGTGCCGCGGCGTGAAATCCTCCTTGAGGATGATCTTCAATCCGTCGGCCAGCGGTTGCCCGAGCCCGAAGAGGCGGATCTTCGTGAGCGGGATGCCGACGCGATTGGGTCCCTTACGGTCCTGCACCCAGGCCGCCATCCACCGCTCGACGAGCACGAGATACGCCGCCGCCGTCATCAGGCCGCCGACGAGCAGGCCAATCTTCACCAGGGCGACGATCGTGGGCAGCGAAGGTAGAAATGAGTTCATGCGTGTGGGATTCGAGAGAGCGGTCAGGCGAGTTGGTGGATACGGAGGTCGACGCCGGTGGCAGGCAGCTCGCCGGCAAGGGCGGCGAGCGCCGCCGACGAGCCGGCGATCTGCTGCCGGACGGAGACGGGGTCGTAGAGGCCGCGGCGGCCCAGCATGTTCCAGAACAGCCGGCCCTCTGGCCAGACGCCCGCGGGGGGCCGAATGGCTTGGCTGAAGCTCTGGGCGTGATGAGCGACGTTGACCCATGTGCCGGCCCGCTCGGCGAAGCCGGCGGCGGGCAGCCGCCACGAAGCGAGCCGCATCAGCGGTGAGTCGAAGAGATCTTGCACGACGAGTTGCCCGAGACCGGCGAATGATTCGGCGGTCGCTGTGTCAATCCACTGGCCGGGATAGCCAGCGGTAATCCAGGCGGCGTCGGCGTTACCCGCGGCCACGTACGCCACCAGATCGTTCCACGATCGTCCTGCGGCGCCGTAGAGTGCGAGCACCTCCTCGATGCCACGGCGGTTGGGGCATTTCTCGGCGCGGATCGTGAAGCCGCCCGGGAACGACTCGTCGTTGCCAGTCACGGGCACAAAGCCGGGCGCGAGCCAGGCCTGCGGGTCGATCGACCGTGCGACGGCGCAGAGCATCCACGCCTCCTCGATGGTGAGCATCGGGGAAACGGCCACGGCCAGCCGGCCGGCGGCCTTGAGATCGGCGCGGAGGCCTGTCACCACGTCGGACCACTCAATGGTCTCAACAGCGGGCGTGAGCGATCCCTGGTCGGGGCGGTCGGGTCGCACGGCCTTCCGCGACGCCTCGAGGATTCGGGACGAATCGTGGAGGTGATGCCAGCCATACCGGCCGTCGTCGCAGATCCACCACTTGTTGACGTGTGGGTTCTCGCGGGGCTTGAGCCGGTAGACGGCGTCTTGGTTGTGCTCCGTGGAGATCGAACAGCCGGCGGAACAGCCACCGCAGACGTTGGCCTCGCGCTTCAGAAACCAGACCCGCTGCTGGTAGAGGAAGTCCTTGTCGCCGAGGGCGCCCACCGGACAGAGATCGACCACGTTGCCTGAGAGCTTGT
Organism: Pirellulales bacterium; assembly: GCA_040877375.1. Lineage (GTDB taxonomy): Bacteria > Planctomycetota > Planctomycetia > Pirellulales > UBA1268 > QWPN01. The sequence continues at coordinate 17,589 of JBBDNW010000255.1, forward strand.
TGTCGAGTGGATGGCCGGGGAAGACGTCGATTTCCTCCTTCGCGCCGCGGCTGGTCACCATCAGCTCGGCCGTGCCCGAGATCTCACGGGTGAACCGCACGCATCGCGTGCACATGATGCAGCGGTCGACAAACAGCGTGACCGTGGGCCCCACGTCGCGCTTCCGGCTGGTGAACGGATGCAGGTCGGCCCGCCGCTCGGCCTGGCCGTGCTCGAAGTGATAGTCCTGCAGCAGGCATTCGCCCGCCTTGTCGCAGATCGGGCAGTCGATCGGATGGTCGATCAGCAGCGCCTCCTCGACGCGGGCGCGGCTCTCCTTCACGAGGGGGCTTTCCGTGACGATCACGGTGCCGTCCTTGACCGGCGTCTGGCACCCCGGCACGAGCTTCGGCACCATCGAGATCTTGCCAGTGGCCGCGTCGCGCTGGCCCGTCTCGATCAGGCACATCCGGCAACTGGCCACGACCGAGAGGCCGGGATGCCAGCAGTAGTGCGGGATCTCTTTGCCGGCGCGGCGGGCCGCCTCGATGCAGTTGAGCCGCTCGTCGGCCCCGATCTCGATCTCCTGTCCGTCAACGATCACGACCGGCATCAGTGGGCTCCGACAATCTGGAGGGCGGGGACGGGGTCGGTGACCATCCAGCCGGATGGATTCGTTCGCTTGATGTAGTCCTCGAACTCGCCACGAAACTTCTTGATCGCGTTTTTGATGGGCCAGGCGGCCCCGTCCGCAAGGCCGCAGATCGTGCTGCCCGGCATCATGCCCATCGTGTTGCCAATCTCCAGCAGGATGTCGAGGTCTTTGATCCGGCCCTTGCCCGCCTTGATCCGCTCCAGCATCCGCAGCGACCAGCTCGTGCCCTCGCGGCAGGGGGTGCACTGGCCGCACGACTCGTGCGCGAAGAACCGGCAGGAGTTGTGGAGAAAGTCGACGATGCTCGTCTGGTCGTCGATCACGACCACGGCTGCGGTGCCGAGGCCGAGGCAGCCGACCTTGCCCGGGCCGGCGAAGTCGAGCGGCGTGTCGAGTTCGCTCTCGGTCATCAGCCCCATGGAGATGCCGCCCGGGATCACCGCCTTGGCCTTGCGGCCCTTCCAGACGCCGCCGCCGAAATGATTGATCAGCTCCCGGGCCGTGATCCCAAGCGGGGCCTCGTAGCAGCCGGGCTTCTCGACATGGCCGGAGAGGCAGTAGAGCTTGGGGCCATAGGAGCCGGGGTCGCGCGGGTTATTGGGATCGGCCGGCACGCCGATCGACTTGAACCACTCGATGCCGCGGCGGGCGATCTGGGCCACACAGGCCATCGTCTCAATGTTGTTGACGACCGTCGGCTTGTGAAAGAGCCCCTCAATCGCCGGAAACGGCGGCTTGATCCGGGGCCAAGCCCGCTTGCCCTCGAGGCTCTCGATCAGGCCCGTCTCCTCACCACAGATGTAGGCGGCTGCTCCACGGTGGAGGTAGATGTCGAGCGAGAAGTTCGTCCCGCGAACGTTCTTCCCGAGATACCCGGCGGCGTAGGCCTCGTCGATCGCGGCCTGGAGCCGGTGCCAGCTCTGCGGATACTCATAGCGCAGGTAGATATAGGCCGTGGAGGCCCGCGTGGCATACGCCGAGAGGATGATCCCCTCGATCACCTGATGCGGGTCGTCTTCCATCAGGATTCGGTTGTTGAAGGTGCCCGGCTCGCTCTCGTCGGCATTGATGCAGAGGTAGATCGGGCCCGGATGGTCCTTGGGCAGGAACGTCCACTTGAGGCCCGTCGAGAAGCCGGCGCCGCCGCGGCCACGGAGGCCCGACGCCTTCACCATTTCGACGACCTCAGCCGGCTGTTTCTCGGCAAGGATCTTCTCGAGCGGCGCATATCCGCCGCGGCTCTGGTAGCTCGCGAGCGTGTTGCCGTCGGGTACGCCGACGGCCTCGAGCAAAACTGGCTTGAATGGCTGCATGTCAGGTGGCCCTCGCGCGCGGCTTTTGGAGTTCGGCCTCGGCGGCCTCGGGCGTCATGTTCTTGAGCAAGTCGTCATTGGCCAGGATGCAGGGGGCGAAGTCGCACGCTCCCAGGCACTCGGCCGGCTCGATCGTCAGGCTCCCGTCGGCCGTGGTGCCGTAGGGCGGAATACCGTTCTTCTCACAGAGGTGCTCGAGCAGGTGGTCACCGCCGCGGAGGGCACACGACACGGAGCGGCAGACGAACGCCCGAACCGTGCCGTGCGGCTTGTCTTGGTAGAAGAACTCGTAGAAGGTCATCGTGTCTTGCACCTCCGCCGGCGCAAGGCCGAGCACCGCCGCGATCTCGGCCACGGCCTGGAGAGGCACGTGCCGCAGTTCGGCGTTGACGATGTGGAGCGCGGGCAGCGTGAGGGCGCGGCGGTTGGGATACCGCGGCGCGAGCGCCTCGATCTTCGCAACCATCTCGTCGGTAAGGATTTTTTTCTGAGCGATCATGCGCGGAACGGATGGGTCAGTCGATCTTTTCTGTGCGGGTGAACCTGGGAGGGGTTGCCCCTGCCGTGGATCCGGCGTTGCTGGCCAGCAAAGCCATGGATGGCGAAGCGCAGCCAGCATCGAGTGAGCGGAGGCCAGGATGGCCGCAGTGAACGTCCGGAGCCATGGCGGGGGCAACCCCGACCCACGCAAAACGCTGCAAGCAGCCTTGTCTCATCGGTCGAGCTCCGCGGCGATGATGTTGAGGCTGCCGAGCACCGCCACGACGTCAGAGAGCGTGTGGCCGCGGATGAGGTGGGGAAAGAGGGCAAAGTGGAGCACCGAAGGCGGCCGGCAGCGGGCCCGGTAGGCGTTCTCGCTGCCGTCACCCACGATGTAAAAGCCGAGCTCGCCATTGGGGGCTTCGATCGCCGCGTACGACTCCTCGTGCGGCACCTCGAACCCCCGGTTGCTCATCGAGAGTTCGAAGTGCGAGATGGTGCCTTCGATCGTGGAGTAGACCTGCTGCTTGGTGGGCAGGGCCGTTCGCTGGTCGATGCCCACGTTGACGGGCCCCGCCGGCAGGTTTTCGATCGCCTGCGCCACGATTTTGAGGCTCTCCCGCATCTCCTGCATGCGGATCAGGTAGCGGGCGTAGCAGTCGCCGGCACTGGCGCAGCAGATCTGGAAGTCGAAGTCGCCGTAGGCGAGGTAGGGCTCGTCCTTGCGCAGGTCGCGGGTCACGCCGCTGGCCCGGGCGACCGGTCCGGTCGCGCCGCGGTTGATCGCCTCCTCCTTCGTCAGCACGCCCACGCCCTTCGTGCGGTCGACGAAGATGCGGTTACGGGTCAGGAGTCGCTCCATGTCATCGAGCGTTTTAGGGAACGTCTTGAGGAATCCACCGATCTTCTCGATCACCAGCGGGGTGAAGTCTTGCGAGACGCCGCCGACGCGGGTGTAGGAGTTGGTGAATCGTGCACCACACAGCGTCTCGAAGATGTCGTAGATCACTTCCCGCTGATAGAAGGCGTAGAGGAAGAACGTGAACGCCCCCGTGTCGAGGCCGACCGCGCCATTGCTGAGCAGGTGATCGCTGATGCGGGCCAGTTCGGCGATGATCGTGCGGATCGAGGCGCAGCGTGGCGTAAGTTCGATCCCGAGGAGCGCTTCGACCGCGTGATGCCAGGCCACGTTGTTGGCCATCGGCGAGATGTAGTTCATCCGGTCGGTGACCGTGACGTACTGGTTGAACGTGAGGTGCTCGCCGAGCTTCTCGAAGCCAGAGTGCAGATACCCCATTTCGGGCAGCGCATCGACGACCCGCTCGCCGTCGAGTTTGAGCACGATCCGCAGGGTGGTATGGGTCGCGGGATGCTGCGGTCCGAAGTTGAGCGTCCAGAGGTAGTCCTCGGAACGGGCGCCCGCCTCCGGGCCGGAGGTGCCGAACTCAGCCGTGGCGATGGACATGGGGAGGGCTCAGCTGTGGTCGCGGGTGATGACAGGAAAGTTGTGGCGTTCGCCCCGACCCTGGAGCGGGTAATCCTTGCGAAGCGGATGGGCCGTGAACTCTTCGGGCATCACGAGACGGCGGAGATCGGGATGGCCCGTGAAGCGAATGCCGAACAAGTCCCAGACCTCCCGCTCCAGCCAGTTGGCAGCCTCCCAGAGCGGCACCGCGCTCTTCACGGTCGGGTCGGGGTCGTCCACGAACACGCGAAGGGTGAGCCGCTGGTTGGTCGCTGTCGACGCGAGCAGGTAGACGAGACCGTAGCGGTGCTTCGCGGCCTTGTACTCGAGATAGTCGACGCAGGTCACGTCGATGAGCAGGTCGAATCCCTGATCCTTGAGCCACGCCAGGACGTCGAATGAGAGTGGCTCCGGCACGACCACCCGCGTCTGGCCGCGATTCAGAGACGTCTCGAGGCTACCGAAGCGATTCGTCAGGCCGGCGAGTACGTCGGTGACGGAGGGAAGCGTGTAGGGCATGGGTGAGACTGGTGGCGGGCGTGTGGGTTTGACGTTTAGTTTCGTCCGGCAACGGCGTCGGCCGCCGCGGCGAGTTCCCGCTGCAGATTGGGATTCCGGGCCGCGTCGATCGACAGTGGGTTCGCGATCTCGACCAGCGCCCGCTTGCGGAGCTGACGGCCCGCCGTATCGAACTCTCGGCCGCTGATCGTGCCCTCCCGCTGAATCTTGTCTTGCAGGTCGATGATCGCCTGGATGAGCTGCTCGGGCCGCGGGGGGCAGCCGGGCACGTACATGTCGACGGGAATGAAGCGGTCGATGCCCTGCACGACCGCGTAGGTGTCGAACACCCCGCCCGTGCTCGCGCATGCGCCCATCGAGATACACCACTTGGGCTCGTGCATCTGCTGCCAGATTCGCTGCAGCACCGGCAGCATTTTCATCACGACTCGGCCCGCCACGATCATCAGGTCGCACTGCCGCGGGCTGAAACGAAATACCTCGGCACCGAACCGGGCGAGGTCGTGCTTGGCCGCACCGGTAGCCATCAGTTCGATGCCGCAGCATGCCGTGGCGAACGGCATCGGCCAGAGGCTGTTTTTGCGACACCAGCTCGCGAGTGAGTCGAGCCGGCCGATGACGACGTTTTCGGGAAGTTCGAGCCTATCGGACGAGACCGAGTGCACTACCGCCATCGGAAAACCCCCTTTCGCCAGTCGTACGCGAAACCGATGACCACCATCGCGATGAAGGCCATCGCGGCTCCGTAAACGAGGCCCCGCGACGAGACGAGGCCCCCTTGCACGGCTGCGTCGATGCCGGCCGCCGACCGGCTGGCGACCGCCCATGGATAAAGAAAGAGCAGTTCGACGTCGAACACGAGAAACGTGATGGCGACCAAATGAAAGCGGACATCAAACCGCCGCCTCGTGTCATGGACGGGATCCATGCCGCTCTCGTACGGCATCTCCTTCACGGCCCCCGACCGCCGCGGGCCGATCAGGTTGGCCGCCACGAGGAGCCCGACCGACACGGCCGCCGCGATCGCAACGAACAGCAGAACCGGCAGGATCGCGTCCATCAGGGCCTCGGGGGGCAAAAGATCCAGGAAGGCATTATGCGTTTTTCGGCCGTGGAAACAGACTTCGTGAAATTCGTCACGAAGTCCGGGCCCAAAAAAGCCGGGGGCTACGTAAGGCCGCCGGCACGTCCGAATCCACCACAGTTATACAGCTGCCGCATCCAACCGACGAGTCGGCCTCGTTTCGCCCGCCTTCCGGCCGCCGTTCCCGTCACCGTCGCTGGCGACCGCGTCATCCGCAGCGGGCGAGATGCCCGCGGATGAGGCCCAGATCGTAGGGGGTCGACCGCTCCAGGCCCCCCATGACGCGGCCCAGATCGATGCCGTAGTGGTTCACCCTGAAGAGCCCCACTTTCACGAACGGCACCCCGGCCTCCAGCAGCCGCCACCAGACCAGCTCGCTGGGGTTGTGCGGCGTGCGGCGGCTCTTTCGAACCAGACGCCACGATCGGCTCGGCGCGGCGATCGAGAGCTGCGGGATCACCTCCCGCAGGCTCACGCGGGGCGCGGTGGTGGCGTCGTAGAGGCCGGCGACGGAGAACCCGGCGCGGAGGACGTGTTGCGAGAGCCCGACTTCGTAGCGATCGATCACCGCCCTTTTCGATGAGAGCGGCTCGACCGTCGACCAGAAGGTGTCGAAGCACGGCGACTCGAGCAGTGGCCGCCGCATGCCGAAGAACCACGACTGCACATGCCGTTGGCGGGGCAGACCGCGGCCCGGGGGCTGGTCTGAAACGACCATGCCCCACAGGTCGGCGGCAGCCGTCCGGGGATCGTCGAACGCGGGCTTAAGATCGAAGAGCGGGCCGTAGACGCTGTCGTTGACACAGATCACCTCGTCGAACGCGGATCGATCGAGCGTCGCGAGTCCGTCCCGCCAGGCACCGAAGTCGTAGCCGACGTTCTTGCGGGGCAGGAACTCGTCGACGAACGGTTTCAGGGCCGCCGGCAGCTGGCGGCCGCCGTTGGACACCACCACGAGCCGGTCGGCGAACCGGCGGTATGCGGTGATGGCGTGCCGGACATGCGGATCGAAGTCACCGTGCGGGTCGAAGTGGGCCAGCACGATCGCCCGCGCGGATCGTTCGCGGGTAGCCGTCCGAAACGCGCTTCCGTGGCCTTCGCTCATGAATCACGTGCGGCGGGATCACGCCGCGCTCCGCACAGCGAGTTGGCTATCACCAAGCCGCGACTGCAGCACCGCCAGCCTCCGCACCGTAGCACGGTCGGATGGCCCGTCGTCGATCAGATCGAGCAGATCGGGGATGGTTCGCAGCGTGTCGGCAGCGGCCCCCGTCGCACCCGCCGCGAGCTGACGCCTGGCGGTGCGCAGGGCGGAAGCCGCGTGCCAGTAAACGCTGGCGGCGACGCTGCGATCACGGATCGATTCGGGTAGAGAGGCGGCGTTGATTTGGATGGCACGGGCCATGTCGGGCCAGACGGCCCCCATGGAGAAGAGCCGCGTGGTCTCGTTGGCGACGTGCCGACGGTAGATGGCCAGCGTCCGCGGCTCGTACCAGACGCGATATTGGGCGGCGATCCGCACCCACATCTCCCAGTCGAGCGCATGGCACAGATCGGCCCGATAGCCGCCGACCGCCTCGTAGGTGTCGCGGGGCACAACGGCGGCCGGCGTCTGAATCCGCTGACGCTCGGCGATTGTCGGCAGCCAGTTGGCGAGCACTCCGGGCAGCCACTGCTGCCGCGAGTTTGTTCTGACGTGGCGACCGAGGGCGTCGACGATCCGGCTCCGGCAAAACGCCATGCCGACGTCCGGCGCCCTCGTAAAGCCACGGTCGATCCGCGCGTAGAATCCTGGACGGACATAGTCGTCCTGATGGAGCAGGTGGACGAGTTCGCCCCGTGCCAGTTCGATCGCTCGGTTCCAGTTGCCGCCCAGACCGAGCCGTCGGTCATATTCGATCAGGTCGATCCGCCCAGTGCGGTCGACCGATCGAACCAGATCGGTGACGAACCCCGGTGTCGAGGCGTCGTCCACGACGGCGATCTGCATGACGGCCCGCGAGGGAGCCTGCCGGAGCACCGACTCCAGCGTTTGGCAAAGCATCTTGTCCGGCTCGCACGTCGGCACCATTACCGAGAACCGTGGCCGCGGACTGGATCCTGCCACCGGCTTGATGTGGGGCGGTGCGACGGCGGTGTGCACGGGCTTGCGTAGCATGGGTGTGCAGATGGCGGCGAAGGAGGCCCACGGGGTTACTCGGCGGAGGGGAGGAATAACAGTCTTCCCAGAGCAGCAATAGGCCGGACGGGACGTCGGTCACCCAAAAACGAGTACTCCCCTCTGCCCGCGGCTTGCCGGTCTTCGCCCGCCCGCCCAGACTATCAGCGGGGTTGGTGCAGTGACCTTCGCCCATCTTCCAGGGAGTATTTCCAGATGAATCGGATCCTGATGTCGTTCGTTGGCCTGTTCGTGATCCTGACTTCCGCTACCGCCTTGGCCGCCGAGACCGCGAAGCCGCTCGAGGTGCTCTACATCACCGGCGGCTGCTGCCACGACTACGACGGTCAGAAGAAGGTGATCACCGAGGGGCTCGCGCAACGCGCCCGGATGAATGTCACTGTGATCCACGAGGGGGGGGCGAGCACCGACCACCGGGTAGCGCTCTATTCGAAGCCCGACTGGTCGAAGGGCTACGACGTCGTGTTTCACAATGAGTGCTTCGCGAACGTCAAGGACCCGGAGTTTCTCGAGGGGATCGTGAACGAGCACGAGAAGGGGACGCCGGCGGTGATGATGCACTGCGCGATGCACTGCTACCGGGCTGGCACCGACGACTGGTTCAAACTCTGCGGCATCACGTCACCCGGGCACGGCAAGCACTACGCCTACACGGCCAAGACGGTGGGCGACCACCCCGTGCTCCGCGGCCTACCGAAGGAGTGGGCCCTCCCCAAGGAGGAGCTCTATTTCTGCGACAAGATCTGGCCGACGGCCACGCCGCTTGTTGAGGCCATGAGCGAAGAGCGGAAGTCGATGCAGACCGTCATCTGGACGAACCAATACGGGAAGGCCCGGGTGTTTGGCACCACGATCGGCCACTACACCGACACGGTGAAGCTTCCAGAGTTTCTCGACCTTATGGCCCGGGGCACGCTCTGGGCCGCCGGCAAACTCCAGGATGACGGCACGCCCGCCGTCGACGTAGCGCTCACGCCCGGTGAGGCGGCCGCGGCGGCCGACTGGGCGTCGACGGTGACGCTGCCGCCGGAGGAGCAGGTGAAGGCGGTTCGCCTCTTCAACGGCCGCGACCTCGACGGTTGGGAGGGGCACGTCGAGCCCTACTGGTCCGTCGAGGCTGGCGAGATCGTCGGCCGAAACACGGCGGAGAACGCCCCGCCGGTGAGCACCTACCTGCTCACCAAGAAGCCCTCTCGCAACTTCCGGCTCCTGGTCGAGGGAAAGCTCATGACGAGCGAGATGCACTCCGGCATCGCAATCTGGGGACGGAAGTTTGAGAAAGACGCCGAGGCCTCGAGCTACCAGGGACATCTGGTCATGTTCCCGTCGGGCTGGGGTCTCTATGACCTCTACCGGCGCAACGGCATCGCGGGAGACGAAGGAGGCAAGGCCAAGGCCGCCGGCCAGCAGCACGACTGGAACCGAATGGAGATCCTCGCCCTCGGCAGCCGGATTCGGCTCGCGGTCAACGGCAAGGCGGTGCTCGACTGGACCGATCCCAAGCCGGAACTCTGCGAGGGCGGACCGATCGGCCTGCAGTTGCACTCCAACAAGGTGCCGCAGGAGGTCCGCTTCCGCGGCCTCGTGCTCGTCGAGGATCCACAGGAGGTGCTCGTCACCGCAACGCCGACCGAGTAGGTCAGAAGTTGCCTACGTTGAAACTTGCGTAGGCTCCAAACGGTCCCACGCCCACGCTCATCCCAGAGCCCTTCACGTCAGAGAAGGGCGGTTTGCCCCCGCCTTGGCTCCGGTAGGGAGAGAACGACATTCCCGACTGCATCTGCGCCGCGGCGGCGTTTGAGGCGGCCGCGGTCTGTTGCCGTGCCGCCTGCGCCCGCTCCACGAGCTGCTGACGGCTCGCGTCGAAGGCCGTCTGCTGCTGCTGGAGAGAGTTTCGCTTCTGCTCAATCTTATCGATCTCCTGCTGGAGTTGGGCCGATGACATCTTCACGACGTTCGGCACATCCTTGATGACCTCAGCCCGCTTTTGGTCCGACATCACCGAGAGATACTGCCCAACCCACTGCCGCGCGTCCTTCGCTTCGGGCGTCTCGAGAATCTTGAACTTCGCATCGAGGTCGTCGAGCAGATATTCAAGTTCGTACGACGACATCGCCGTGACCCGCTTGTTGAAGTCGGCCTTGATGTTGCGGACCTCCTGCGGGGTGTAGATGCGCTGTGACGAGAGCCACTCACCGAGTTCAAAGATTGCCCGCCGCCACCGCTGGCTGTTCATGATCTCGGCCTTGCGGGTGAGATCACCGTCGTCGCCGTCGGCGTTGTCCTGCGGGGATGCCACGGGCTGGGGCTGGGCCTCTTGCCCGCATGACGACGGGTGAACGCCAGCGACCAGCCAGCCGACCATCGCTGCGGCGAAGGAGGCCCCGTGGGACCAGGGAAAACCGCCCGCCGTCGTGATGCGTGACGCTCTCATCGTGCCGTGCCCTCGTTGGTTTCCGAACCAGACTTGCGAATCATCGTCAGGTTGATCTGTGGCATGTGTTCGCCGCCCACGTGCGTCGGCAACGACCGCCAGATGCAGCGGTCCTTGCCATCGAAGGTGTAGATGTTGATCGACGACGTCTGGCTGCCATCGGGCAGCACAGCCGTCGTTCGCGCGACCCAAGAGCCATCGTCGCGGCTCCACGTCGCCTCACCGTGGCCGCCATCGTCGCTGAACACCCATGAGCGGATACTCCTGGAAAGTGGATCCCAGCCGATCCGTTGCGTGATCTGAGTCGCGGCACCCGGACCGTCCGGGCCGCCTGCCGGCGTGATCTTCAGGTCGCGAAGCAGGTAGGTACGCGAGGGGTTCCAGCGGACAGACATCTCAATGCCGGGCTTGCCAGCCGGCCGCCCTTCGCCGCCGGTTTCGTCGACCGCCACCCACTCGCCCACCATCCAGGCGAGGTCGGCGAGTGGCTCGTGGCCGGCCGCCTGATCGCCGCGGGCCTCGCGGATCGCCGAGAGTTTCCAGGCATTATCGTGCCGGACCCACGTGGCCGAGAATCGTCCGTGCAGCGGCGCTGCGTGGCGGGGGTGAACGACAGTCACCGTCCCATCCTCGACCGCGACATCGGGAGTGATGAACCGCAGGCTTGTTTCGCTGATCGTCACTTTGGGACTACCAGTCTTCGCCGCCTCGGCGGGCGGCGGCTCGAGCACCGCAATGGTGTCGCTCCCCTTCATCACGCGGCCAGCGTCATCGATGATGTCGCCGTCGGGCATCCACAGGGCTGCGAGTGCCTTGCCGTCGCCCCGTTCGAGTGCCGACTTGTAGGTTTGGGATGCGGTGCGAATTGCCCGCTCGTCGTTCGACCGGGTGATGGCGGCCGTGGCCCTCGGCTCCTCGGAGGTGGCGGGCGTGGCGGTGGTGAGGAACGCGAAGACCACGAGGGCGGTGGTGCCACGGTGGAGCAGTCGAAAGACGTGCGATGACATGGAGCACCCAGCAGGGGAACGGGCTACGGCTACGCAAACGAGCGGGCTCGACTACTGGATTTTACCACGCTCTCGGCGGGTGGGGAAAGCATCCGGGCAGATGGTTTGGTAGGGTGCTCGAGATGTTCGACCACGTGTCCCTCCTCGCCGACCTGGTGCGCCGCCCAAGCGTCAATCCGATGGGCCGCGACGTCTCCGGCCCGGAATACCTGGAGGGAAGGGTCGGCGATTACCTCGTCCAGCGGTTCACCGCTGCCGGCCTGCAGTGGGCCCGGCAGCCGGTGGCCCCGGGCCGCGACAACGTGGTTGCGCGACTGGAGGCGACGGTGCCGCGGGCGCCTGTCATCCTCTGGGACGCGCACCAGGACACGGTGCCTGTCGAAAACATGACCATCGACCCGTTCGCCCCGGTTGTTCGAGAGGGGCGGATGTATGGCCGCGGCACGTGTGACGTGAAGGGGGGCATGGCGGCCATGGTCGCGGCTCTGGAGCAGCTCTGCGCAACCGGCGGCCCCCGCGCGGCGACAGTTGTCTTTTCCGCGACGGTGAACGAGGAGTTTGGCTTTACCGGCGCCAAGGCCTTAGCGCGATTGTGGGACGCGGCCGGGGATGCGCCGGCGTCGGATGCCGCGGCCCGCAGGGTCGTCGGTCGCCGACCGACCGTCGCGATCGTCGCGGAGCCCACGCGGCTCGACCTCGTGGTGCAGCACAAGGGGGCGATCCGCTGGCGGATCCTGGTGCATGGTCGCGCCTGCCACAGCGCGTTTCCGGAGCAGGGTGTGAATGCCATCTATCCCGCGGGCCGGGCGATTCTCGCGGTCGAGACGCTGGCCGGCGAACTGCTCACCCGCCATGCCGACCATCCCTGCGGCCCACCGACGCTCAACCTGGGCACGATCCGCGGCGGCGCGGGGGTGAATCTCGTTCCCGACCTGACGATCCTCGAGGTCGAACGGCGGGTGCTGCCGGGCGAGTCGCCACACGAGGCGCGGGCCGAGGTGATCGCCCGGATCGCCGCCGCCTGCGGTGCCGCGTGGATCGAGCACGCCGAGCCATTCCTCGAGAGCGCCGGCCTCACCGACGCCACCGATGATCCGAAGGCGGCGGCTTGGATCGGCAAGCTGGCCACCGAGGCGGGTAGCCGCGGGGCTGCCGCAGCCCGTACGGCTGCCCGCTACGGCACCAACGCGAGCGTGCTGGCGGCCGTCGGCGTGCCGAGCGTGGTCTTCGGACCCGGTTCGATCGAGCAGGCGCACACGGCCGACGAATGGATTGACCTCGCCGAGGTCGGCACCGCCGCGGAGACCCTCGCCGCCCTCGTGAGCTGCGCGGCCTGATTGGTACAACGTCGCCTTCGAACCACCCCCGCCTTAAAGGAGCGCGAGCATGGCAGGCAAGATCAAGATCAAGGTTACGGGCCCGGTCGTCGATCTCGACGGCGACGAGATGACGCGGATCATCTGGCAGTTCATCAAGGACAAGCTGATTCTGCCCTACCTCGACCTTGAAATCCGCGCGTACGACCTCTCGATCGAGAACCGCGACGCCACCGCCGATCAGGTGACGGTGGACGCGGCCCACGCCATCAAGGAATGTGGCGTGGGCGTGAAGTGCGCCACGATCACGCCCGACGAGGCCCGCGTGAAGGAGTTCGGGCTCAAGAGCATGTGGAAGAGCCCCAACGGCACGATCCGCAACATCCTCGGGGGGGTGATCTTCCGCGAGCCGATCATCATCAAGAACATCCCCCGGCTGGTGCCCGGCTGGACGAAGCCGATCGTCGTCGGCCGCCATGCCTTCGGCGACCAATACCGCGCGACCGACGTGAAGATCCCCGGCAAGGGCGCACTGACGCTCACGTTCACGCCCGCCGACGGCTCGAAGCCGATGGAGATGAAGGTCTTCGACTTCCCGTCGAGCGGCGTCGCGCTGGCGATGTACAACCTCGACGATTCGATCCGTGACTTCGCCCGGGCGAGCTTCCGCTACGGCCTGGCCCGCCGCTATCCCGTCTATCTCTCCACGAAGAACACGATTCTCAAGGTCTACGACGGCCGCTTCAAGGATCTTTTTCAAGAGGTCTTCGACGCCGATTTCAAGGCCGAGTTCGCCGCCCAGGGCATCACCTATGAGCACCGCCTGATCGACGACATGGTGGCCAGCGCGCTGAAGTGGGAGGGGGGGTATGTCTGGGCCTGCAAGAACTATGACGGCGATGTGCAGAGCGACATTGTGGCTCAAGGTTTTGGCTCGCTGGGCCTGATGACGAGCGTCTTGATGACGCCCGACGGGAAGACCGTGGAGGCGGAGGCGGCCCACGGCACGGTGACGCGGCACTACCGCCAGCACCAGCAGGGCAAGCCGACGAGCACGAACCCCATCGCCTCGATCTTTGCCTGGACGAGGGGCCTGGCGCACCGTGGCAAGCTCGATGGCACGCCGGAGGTGACGCGGTTCGCCGAGACGCTCGAAGAGGTCTGCATTCGCACTGTCGAAGAAGGCAAGATGACGAAAGACCTGGCCATCCTCATCGGGCCGGGCCAGCCGCACCTCACGACGCAGGAGTTCCTCGCCGCCATCGCTGCCAACCTTGTCACGGCGATGCAGGCGTAGGGGAGCGGGCAGGAGCCGTCGCGGATCGGTCGAACGACGCGGCGCGAGATGCCCTCAAGAAGCCCGGAGCGCGAGCGATGGGAATACGGGTGGCGGGCGTGGCGGTGGTGCGGAGCGGGTTGGGATGGCGGGCGCCTACCCCGCGCCAAATGCCCTTAGCACCTCGAGCACGAGAATGATCGCCACGCCCATCAGGCTCTCGCCGGCGATCAGGCCGCTCGATACCGGCACCGTGTAGGTCTCCGCGACCTTCGGTCGGGCCCGGGCAACGAGCCACGCGATCAGGGCCCCGGCGAACATCGCGATCGAGTTGAAGGCGGGGATCACGCCCGCGATGCCAAGGCCTGTCGTCGACGGCAGCCAGGGCCGCCATGTCTTGGGCCCGAGTTCTTCGAGCAGCGTGAGCACGATCCCGATCGAGGCTCCGACCGCGATTGCCGTGAGCGCACCCGCCGGCAGCGCGTCGATTCCCTTTGCCAGGAGTTCCGCGACGCCGGCCCAGACCTTCGCCGACGGCGCGGGGAGGGCCTCGGTGCCGAGCCTCGAGGGGTCGCGCTGGACCACGAAGAGATACGCGGGCACCGAGACGATCGTGCCGGCGATCACGCCGAAGAGCTGCGAGATCGTCTGCTTGCGGGGATTACCGCCGAGGAGGTAGCCGCTCTTGAGATCGGTGAGCAGGTCGGCGGCATGTGAGGCGGCACCCGAGGTGATCGACGCGGTCATGAGGTTCGTGGTGATGTTCTGCGGGGCCACCACGCCGTACATGAGCTGCGTGATCTTCCCCATCGCGCCGATCGGTGTGATATCGGTCTCACCGGTGGCCCGGGCGGCGACGATCGACAGGAAGAAGGTCACAAGCACGGCGAGGATGCCCATCCACCAGGTGATCCCGAACATCCAGTGGCCCAGGATCACGCAGGCGGTGCCGGCGGAGAGTGTGCCGGCCACGAACCAGCTCGACGGCACCTCGACATGGGCGAGCGGATCGTCGTGATGCACGGCCGCGCCGCCCACGAGCCGTCCGAGGCCTCCGAAGGCCCGCAGGACGGTCCGCCACTTGAGCGCGAAGGAGAGGAGGCCCGACGCCACCATCATCGCGGTGGAGGGCCAGAGCACCCATGAGACGATGCCGCGGTAGCCCGGCTGGGCGATGCCCCGCTCGACGAGGATCGGTCCGATGAGCCCATAGAAGATGATCGACCCCACGAGCATCGATGCGGCCACCCGCAGGCCCATGATCGCCCCGGCGGCGATCATGATCAGCGAGCCCTCGATGCCGAGCGTGTACTTCGACAGCAGGTCGCGGGCGAAACCGCCGGGGCCGAAGGGGATTTCGGTGGGGATGGCCCAGGCGGCGATCGGCTTGATGCCCCCGACCAGGTCGCGGCCGAGCGCGACGAAGCCGCCGAGCATCGCGGCCCCGAAGAGCGACCGGGCCTTCACGACCGCCTCGCCTCCTTCGCTGTGCATGCTCGTGAGCGTCTCGGCGGTGGCGATGCCGGAAGGGAATGGGAGCTGGTCAATGTTGATCAACTGCCGCTTGAGCGGGATCGCCATGAACACGCCCAGAATCGAGAGCGCGAACAGCCAGAGGCCGATTTCCCACCAGGTGAGCAACCGGCCAGTCGTCATGTAGAGGGCCGGAATCGCTGACACGAGGCCTGCACTCGACATGTAGCCGGCGGCACTGGCCGCGCTGCTCATCGTGTAGTTTTCAAGCGTCGAGAACGGCCTGGTGCGATAGGCGGGCACGACCTGCTCGAGGAACTTGAACACCGCGTAGGCGATGATGCACGACGTGATCGTGACGCCGAGTCCCCAGCCGGTCTTGAGGCCCACGTAGAGATTCGACACCGACATCAGCCCGCCGATCAGCATGCCGCTGATGACGGCTCGGGGCGTGAGTTGCACGGCGTCGTCGCCGGCATAGACGTTGGCGAGCCACCACCGCGCTGCCTCCCGCTCGTCACTGAATGCTTCGTGGTGTAGTGGTCGTTTCTGGTTCATGCGGGTGAGTGTAACGCGGCGTGCTGCTGCGCCAGCCAATCCCTTCGGGCCTTATACGGCTCACATTTGAGCCTCAGGCGTGGTGGTTCGGGGATGCCCCTGCCACATCTCCGGACGTTCGCGACGGCCTTCCGGGCCGGCGCTCTCTGCATGTCCGCTGCGCTTCGCCATCCCTGGCTTCGCTTGCTCCCACAGCCCGGCGACGTGGCAGGGGCACCCCCTCCTCGCATCATGGGGCCAGAACCGTTGAGGCCGCGCGAGACTCATTTGAGCGCTGTATGAGATCGCTTTCAACGTACGTGTCTTGCCGGCTTCGGGGGGACAAAAGTCGCCGCTGCGCGGTTTTGCGGATTGTCGCCGGGGCCATGGATGGCCCGGCAGCGGATGGTTTTCATCGGCCGCCGGGATGGCGGCCGGGAGGGCGCGGCGAACCTTGGCTTCGCCCCGCCCGACTCAAGCCCGCCGGGGCCATGGATGGCCCGGCGGGCGGTCAATTTAAAACACGTCGAGATTGAAGTGGTGGCCGTGGTGGTAGCGACGCGACTTCGGGTATTCGTTATGCCAGGCGCGGTTGTAGACCGGCGTCCGCATTTCCTGCGGATAGCGGTGATAGAGGTCGTTGGCCGACTGCATGTAGCCGTCTTGGTAGAAGTTTTGTGGGTACCACACGTAGGGGTAGTGATAGAGCCGGTTCCAGTCCTGGGCGTTGTACGAGTTGCCCCACTGGTAGCCATAGGCCTGCGTGCCCGCGTTAGCGGGCGGTTGGGCGGCCGCGTCGGCGGCGGTGAAGCAGAGCAGCGCCAAGGTGAAAAGTCCCCCAGCGGCAAGGTGCCGTGTCATCGGAATTGTCCCCCTGAGAATCCAGCGTCAGGAGGAATATCGGCCGGCCCTACGACCGTTCTTCACGGAAAATCCCGCAAGGTCGGGGAGCGCGGCGGTGGCGGGGAGCTGGTTGAGGTGGAGGGCGTCTACCCCGCGCTGGCGCTTGGGCCCTGACTCAACCATCACGCACGCTGGGGTTTCGCTTCGGGGAACGTTCCCTCGGCGAGTTCGCGGTCCCACTCGTCCATCAACGGCCAGTGCGGGGAGCAAGTGCCAAAGTCGGCGAGGGTGAGGTAGCCCTTGAGGCGGGCGATGGTGGCGGCAAGGAGCCGATCGTCCTTCTTGAAGATTGGGCCATGGCTGGGGAGCAGCCATTCCACGTCGCTGGCTGCGATCCGTTCGAGTGACGTGATGAACGACGGAATGTCGCTGCCGTGGTGGGCGTCGATCGCGCCGACGGAGCCGTCGCGGTAGATGTTGTCGCCCGAAAGCAGGAGGTTGCCCATGCGGAAGGCGAGTTGGCTATCGGTGTGTCCGGGCGTGAGCCAGACCTCGAGCGCCCGGTTACCGATCGTGATCATGTCGCCATCGACAATCGCGCGGTCGACCTTCACTACCGGCATCTCGAGGTGCACGTTTTGGGCTTCAATCTCCGCGAACGTCTTGATGCGGTCGCCCGATTCGAGGGATGGCACGGCCTTCGGATGAGCGAGCACCGGTGCCTTGAGGATCGCTTTGGCCTTGGCGAGCCCCTGGATGTGATCGACGTCGGCGTGCGTGGCAATGAGCGCTTGGCACTGCGACAGCGGGAAATCCATCTGGCGGACGAGTTCGATGATCTCGTCGACGCTCTCCTCGTAGCCGATGTCGATCAGCGCCCAGTCTCGGTCGTCGTACACGAGATAGACATTGCAGCCGATCCGCCAGCCGGCCTGGTGGTTCATTTCGATCACACCGGGGAAGACTGGATGGCGTTCGAGCATGGCGAAACCGAGGCTACTGAGGGCGGATTTGCGGGGAAATCCCGCCGAAGACACACTTGCCCGGGGACCGACCCCGGAATCATCCTAAGTCTAGGGCGTTGGGATGGCGACGGCAATGAACGTCGTCGGTATCGGCAGAAGTCGTCTCACAGGATGCATAGCGGAGTCGCCGCAAACAAATGGTTTTCGAGGGCATGCCCGCCGCGCCGTCGTTCGCCGCCTGGGCGGTGAGCGTCGCTGACCTCTGCGAACAGGTCGACCGCCTCGCGCCGTTGGCCATGACGCTCGGCGCGGCTGATCCCCGGGCGACCGACTGGCACGGCTCGCTGTTCGGCAAACTCAAGCCGCAGGTAGCCCGAGAACCGCTGCTCGTGGCGGCTGTCTGCGGCGGCACGAATACCGGCAAGAGCCTGATCACCAACACGCTGGTCGGCGCGGTGATTAGCCGCTCGGTGCCGGAGGCGGCACGCACGTTGCACCCGGTGGCGAGCCTCGCTGCAGGTGTCGCCGGACGGATCGATCTGGCCGCGCTCTTCCCGGGGTTTCAGCCCGTGCCCTGGCAGAGCGAGGAAGATGCGCTCGACGCCGCCGCCCAGGACGTGCTTGTCTGGCGGGAGGATCCGGGCTGCACGCAGCCCGCGAGACTCGTCGTGCTCGACACGCCCGACATCGACGGCACGCTCCGTGAGAACTGGCACCGCGCCGAACTCGTCCGTGACGCCGCCGATGTGATCGTGGCGGTACTCACTCAGCAGAAATACAACGATGCGGCGGTTCGCGATTTCTTCTCAGACGCCACCGCCGCCGGCAAGACCGTGATCGTCGTTTTCAACATGGTCGATTGGCCAAGGCAGCGGGAGCGGCTCGCTGGCTGGCTCGGCACGTTCACCGCCGAGACGGGCGTGGCGCCGACGGCGGTGTATGCCGCGCCGCACGACTTCGCCGCCGCGGAGGCAGGACGCATCACGCTCCATCCCGTGGCCGAACTCACGCCCGACGGTGGCGCGGCGAGCCTCGGCGAGCGTCTCGCGGGGTGTGACTTCGACCGCATCAAGCGGCAGGCGATGGCTGGGGCGATGCGGGTCGTCCTTGATCCTGGGCGGGGGCTCGCGACGTGGCTAGACGACATCAACCGGGCGGCCGCGGGCTGGCGGGATTCGCAGCAGTTCCTCAAGCGCGAGGGGCAGGTCCGCGTGGAACTTCCGGCGGCGCCACGGCAGATCGTCTGGGACGAGATCTGGTCGTGGCTCGAGCCCCGACGGTCGGGCGTCGACCTGTTCGTGAGCGGCGGCTATCGGTTCATCGGCCGCGGCATCTCGTGGACAGCCCAGCGGATCGGGATCGGACGGACCGCGGAGGAGCGGCAGGAGGATTTCGCGATCACGGAACTCGAGGCCCTGAAGCGGGCGCTCGCCGACTTCATTGACCGGCTCGACGATGCCTGCCGGCGTGACGAGCGGCTGGCCGCGAAACTTGGGCCGCGGCTCGCGTCGGCCGATCGCGCGGCCTGGTACACCGACCTCGAGCGGCGGCATGCGGCGCTGCCGCTGGTGTCGCACGACTACCGGAAGTTTGTGCGGGATGAACTCGACCGCTTTGCAGCGGAGAACCCCGGCATGGTCAAGGCCGTGCTCACCGGGCTCACCGTCGGCTCGGTGGCCCGGCCGGTGATGACGCTTGCGCTGTTCGGTGTCGGTGCTGCGGCGGTGCCCGCTGCTGCGGGCGTTCTGCACCATGTCGTCGACTTCGGCGTGACGGTTGCGGCGCCACTCGCCGGAGAGGGGGCCGTGGCGGTGGCTTCCAAGGGCATCAGGCCGCTGATCGAGCGGCTGTTTGCCGGCTGGTCGGCTGAACGTGGAAAGATACTCGCCGAGACGCTACACGACGTCGTCCTCGGCGATGGCTTGGAGGAGATCGCCCGGCTCGCGGACTCGGGCTCGAGGCCCGAGCTCGTGCGGGCTCGGCAGCTCCTCGTCGAATGCTCTCGGGAGTGCGGCTGACATGGATTCAACCACCGACGCCTCGACCCTTCCGCATCCTGTGGGGCCCGACTTCGTGGCGTTCGACCTGCTCGTCGACGCGCTGGCCCGCTGGTCGGCCGCAGGTCCGCAGTGGCCCCCGGCCCGCCGGGTGAAAAGCGAGTGGGAGGCGGTCGCGCCCCGGCTCGACCGAGCCCGCCGCGAACTCTCGCGAGTGCTCGTCGTTGGCGTGATCGGCGGCACCGGCACGGGCAAGAGCACCCTCGTCAACGCGCTGGCCGGCGGCGAGGTGACGGCGGCAGGCGACGTCGCCCGGCCCACGACCGTCAATCCGATCGTCGTCGCCGCCCGCGACGTCGACGTCTCCTGGCTGCCGCTCGACGTGATGCAGGCCCGGCTTGTCCGTAGCGATTCGCCCGCGGTCGCCAACATCGTGCTCGTCGACTGCCCCGAGCCGGACACACAGGATCTCGTCGCGGCGCGGGCGCACGGCGAGGCGACGGGGTCGAGCGCGACGAACCACAATCGTGACCTCTTGGAGGCTGTGCTGCCGGCCTGCGACGTGCTGCTGCTGGTGTCGACCGCACAGAAATACCGGTCCTGGATCGTGGCCCGTGAGGTGGCCGCGTTCGCGCCGGGGCGGCCGCTGCTCTTCGTGCAGACGCACGCCACCCGCGATCCCGACATTCGCGGCGACTGGCGCGGGGAACTTGAGTCGCAAGGGTTTGAGGTGCCACGAATCTTCCGGATCGACGGGGTCGAGGTGGCCACCCGCGCGGCAGCGGGGCTCGAACCCGACGCCGGGTTTCGCGAACTGCTCGACGCGATCGCCGGTGAACTCGCCGGGCGGGCGGCCCGCCGTGTGCGCCGCACCGGGGCGGTCGATCTGGCTGCCTGGTTCACACGGCAGGCGCGGGCCGAACTCTCGCCGTTTAAGGAGCCAGCCGCGGCCCTGACTGGTGGCGTCGTGGCGGAGCGGAAGCGACTCGAGGCGATCCTCGCCCGCGAGGTCGGCGGCAAACTCCGCTCGAACCGGTCGGCGTGGCAGCGATTGATCGGTGACGACGTCGTGGCCCGCTGGCACGGGGGCCCGTTTGCGACCTTCCTGCACGTGATCGCGGCGCTGGGATCGCTGTGGACTCGTGTCCGCCCTGGTGGCGGCTTGATCGGCCGCCTGCTCGCCGGCCAATCCGCCTCGGCCGCCGCTGGTAATGGCGGCTGGCAGGCGGTCGAAGAGCTCGGCCTGGCGGTGGGCGAGGTCGAGCAGTCGCGGAGCGTGCTCGCGGGTTTCGCTTCTCGAGCCGCCATCGGTGACCCGCTCGTGGGCCGGGCCCGCTTTGACACATCGTGCGTGCCGGCGATCACTGCCGCCGTCATCGATCGCGCGGGCCACTGGCTCGGCTCCGGTATCGACCGCCTCGTGGCCGACCGCCGCACCCGGATCGGCCGGCCGCTCCTCCACTGGGTCTTCGAAGGGCTGTTCGTCGCGCTGCTCGCGACGGTGCTCGTGCGGGCCGGATGGAACTTCTTCCATGGCAATCTCTGGGAAGGCAGGCCTGTGTCGGGCATCGGTTTCCTGGAAGAGGCGCTGGTGTGGGTTGTGCTCTGGGGGCTCTTCCTGCGGTGGGTGATTTTTGCGCTCGTGCGTCTGGGTCTCGACCACGACATCGAGTCGCTCGTCGGAGGCCTTCCGTCGGCTCGGCTCGTCGATCCCTTGCTCGCCGACTTCGCCGACGCGGCAGACGCGACGACCGCCTGGCTCGATGAGGGTGAGCGGCTCGGTGCCGACGCCGACCGACTGGCCGCGGCCTGTGGGGAAACACCCGGCCTTGGCCGCCTGCGGAGGCCCCCGGGATGAGCCCGCGCCTGCCACGACGAATCTCCTTGAGCGGCGTGATGGTCCTGGGGTGGGCCTGCGTCGCCGCCGGAGCTGAGCTCGACGACGTGCAGCGCCAGGGCGAACTGGTCTGGGCCGCCGATCAGGAGGGGGGCGGGCCGCACGTCTTCCCCGATCCGGCCGACCCGCGACGGATCAGCGGGTTTGAGGTTGAGCTCGCGGAGTTGATCGCTGGTGAACTCGGCGTGAAGGCAAGGTTCCTGCAAGGGCAGTGGGACCGGCTGCCGCTCTTGCTGGGCCAGTCGGCCGACTGTGTGATCAACGGCATCGAACTTACCCCGGAGCGCCGCCGCGACTACGGCTGCTCGCGGCCCTACTTCGGCTACGCGCTCCAGCTCCTGAGCCGCCGCGGCGCGGCTCCCGCCTCGTTCGCCGAGTTGGCGGATCCCGGGCCATCGGGGCCTTGGCGCGTGGGCGTGCTGACCGGTTCCGCAGCTGAGATGGAGATGCGGGCACGGTTCGCGCGGGGCGAAGTGCAGGTGGAGGTGATCGGTTACGACGGCACGCTGGATTCGCTGGAGCAGCTGCAATCAGGCGTGCTCGACGCGGCCGTGATGGACGACTGTATCTTTGCCTTTTATGCCGACCGCTACGCGAAACTGCGGGCTATCGACCGACCGTTCGCCGGCGGCTTCTATACGGTGCTCACCCCAAAGGCCACGCCAGGCCTGGCCGCCGCGATCGACGCAGCGCTCGGCACGCTGATCACCGACGGCCGGCTCAAGGCGCTCTACGACCGCTGGGATTTGGCCGGCCGCCAGCAGATGCTGATCCTTCGCGACGCTGCCGAGGTCCCCCCGGCAAGCCAGCGGACGCTCGTCGAGCTGATCCGCCAGACGCTACCGTTGCTGCTGTCGTCGGCCGGGATGACGATCGTGCTCGCGTGTGCGTCATTTCCGCTCGCTATCGCGATCGGTCTCGCCGTGGCCATCGGGCGGCTCCACGGGCCGGCCTGGCTCGCACCGTTCCTCACTGGCTATGTCGAGGTGCTCCGTGGCACGCCGTTGATGCTCCAGCTCTATGCGATCTTCTTCCTTCTGCCGAAGGTGGGCCTCGTGCTGCCGGCACTCCTGGCGGCGATCCTCGGCCTGGCGCTCAACTACTCCGCCTACGAGTCGGAGATCTATCGCGCGGGGCTCAAAGCGGTGCCCCTCGGGCAGTTCGAGGCGGCCCTCTCACTCGGGCTCTCCAAGTGGCAGGCGCTGCGGCACGTGCTCGTGCCGCAGGCGGTGCGGATCGTGATGCCTCCGGTCACGAGCGATTTCATCGCGCTCTTTAAGGACACGAGCGTCTGCTCGGCGATCACGGTGATCGAACTCACCAAGCGGTATAGCGTGCTGGCGCTCTCGACGGGCCGGATCGTGGAGCTGGCGGTGGTGACGGCGCTGCTCTACCTGTGCATGAGCTGGCCCTTGGCGCTGGTCTCGCGATGGTTTGAGGCAAGGCTCGAGCGGCCGGCAGGCACGACGCCCTGAGCAAAGAGGCCCTCAGCAAAACGGTGTGGGGAACGCGCATGATCCAGGTCGAGTCGCTGACGAAACACCGCTGTGGCGTGCCGGTGCTCGACGGCGTGAGCATGGCAGGAGAGGAGGGGGGCGTGACGGCTCTGGTCGGGCCGTCCGGCAGCGGTAAGAGCACGCTGCTTCGCTGCCTCAATGGCCTAGATTGTTTCGAGGCGGGTGCGGTGTCGATCGCCGGCCACCGTCTCGCCCCCGGATCTAATCCCGGCGGTGTGCTGGAGGCGTTGCGACGGGACGTGGGAATGGTGTTTCAGCAGTTCAACCTCTTCCCGCATCTTTCCGTGCTCGACAACGTCACGCTCGCCCCCCGCACTGTCCTCAAGACGCCCGCGGCGGAGGCCCGGTCGCGGGCCGTCGACCTGCTCGACCGCGTGGGGCTAAAGTCGTTTGCCATCGCTAGGCCTGCGACGCTCTCGGGAGGTCAGCAGCAGCGGGTGGCGATCGCGCGGGCTCTTGCCATGCAGCCGCGGGTGATGCTCTTTGACGAACCGACCAGCGCACTCGATCCGAAGATGACCGCAGAGGTGCTCGACGTGATCGTGGACCTCGCGAAGGCGGGGCAGACGATGGTAGTGGTCACGCACGACCACGGCTTCGCGAAGCGGGCGGCCACGTGGGTCGTGGAGCTCGCCGCGGGGAAGGTCGCGCGTCAGGGCACGGCCGCCGAGATGCTGTAGCGGGCGGGGGTTCAGGGCACGCGGTCGCCTCGCGACGGCGACGTATTGGCTTGGCGCGGGTCGGGGCTGCCCGTGCCCCGTCGCCGGACGTTCGTGTCGCCCCTCCTGAGCTCCACTCACTCGGATGCCGCCCGCGCTTCGCCATCGTGGCTGCGCTTGGCGTCATACGCCGGCTCCGGGGCACGGGCAGCCCCTCGCTGAGTTCGTGCCCGTGCAGACGTCGAGATGGACGGCGCAATAAAAAAACTCCGCCCGGGGGTTTCCCCCCGGGCGGAGCTCACTGGCCGAAGTCGGGCAACAGATCTCCGTTCGACCTATTGACCGTCAACTCACTTAGAGGCAACCGTCCGGACCGCCTGCGCCTTCGAGGCGGAGGCATCGGGAGTCGGCTCGGCAGCCGGGGCACAGCCCGTGCCCGCACCGCACGCCGGCTCCGCACCGCAAGCCGGCTCGCAGCAGCCGTTGCCGGCCGAGCAGTCGGGCTCACCACCGCAGCAGCTGGTGCCGCAGCAGCTCTTGCGAGCGTGCTTGGCCTTCAGCGCCGCGAGCATCTCGCGGAGCGGGTGGTGCTTCTTCCGAACACCGCAGCAAGAGGCTGCACCGCAGCTGGGCTCGCAGCAGCCAGCACTGGCGTCGCAGGCCGGCTCGCAGCAGCCGTTTCCGGCGTCGCAAGCGGGCTCAGCGCAACCATTGCCAGCGTCGCACGCCGGTTCGCAGCAGCCGTTGCCAGCGTCGCAAGCGGGTTCAGTGCAGCTGCCGCAGCAGCTACGATCCCGCTTGCACTTGGCGAACAGACCCTTCAGACCACCAAACAGATCATGCTTGCGTGCCTTCCGGGCACCGCAGCAGCCAGCACCGGCGTCGCAGGCCGGCTCGCAGCAGCCGTTTCCGGCGTCGCAAGCGGGCTCAGCGCAACCATTGCCAGCGTCGCACGCCGGTTCGCAGCAGCCATTACCAGCACCGGCATCGCAGCCGGGCTCGCAGCAGCCAGCACCGGCATCGCAGCCGGGCTCACAGCACGAAGCACAGCCCTTGTGGCCGAGCATCCTGTCAAGGAGCTCGAAACCGAAGGACTGGCTACAAACGGTAACGCCGAGAACCAGCGCACCGAGATACATCATACGCTTCATCGAGCCACATCTCCTTTGCTTATGAATCACCGGTGTGCTCGTCCCGCTCGCGACGCTGTCACCCCGAGGTTGTGATTCACGAACTTTCCGCGGCAGGCCTGTCGAGCCATTCCGTGACTCGATTGATCGCAGGTTGTTGCCGCCCCCTGGTTGCCCGACGGGCACAGTGATGCCCCGGGGGACAAGTGGGCTATCGGCGGCCAGACCGAAGGGGCTTGAACCACACCCAAGTTTTTTGAACATCAACACTTGCGCGTGACTGTCACGTTGAGAATGACGCGTGTGTCGGGTGCGCAAAGCCTGCGCTTTGAGGCCGCGCGATCGTCACGTCTTCACGTCACGGTCGTCGACAACCGGCAAGGTTTGCCACGGCGGAGGGCCGTGGTGGAAAACCCTGCGGCCCAGGCAGGGCTCAGTCGGTTTGGTTGACAGCCTCTGCCCGACCCTTACACTCTGCCCTTTGACTCTGGTGGCCGGCCTCGCGGGCTCTTGCGCGGTTGGCAAACAGGGAACTCCGGTGTGATTCCGGGACGGCCCCGCCGCTGTATCCAAGCGTTTGAGGCTGGCTGTTATCAGGCCATTGCCGGCTTTCGTCCATCGGGGCGGTCCGGCGAGAAGGCATGCAGCCGGCTGAGCTTGGGAGTCAGAAGACCTACCAGATGTCATGGGTTCGCCGAACCGCGAGGGCGGGACGACGAGCACGGCCGCGAGGCCGTTCGTCTGCTCTTCGAGATCCGCTCCTGCACGCTTCGCTCCGCCGCGGTTGCGCTCTGCTTTTGCATGCGCAGTCGTCGGTGCTTTGCGATGTGTTGCTTTGCGCCTGCACTTTATGGATACGTCGTCCGCATCGCTGGGAGGTTCGCGTGGCCGGCCGGCTATGACGCTCGTGGAACTGCTCGTCGTCATGGCAGTGATCGCTGCGTTGGTAGCCCTGCTCCTACCCGCGGTGCAGGCGGCCCGCGAGGCGGCCCGGCGGATCTCCTGCATGAACAACCTGCGGCATATTGGCTGCGCGATGCACGGCCACCTTCTAGCGCGGCGTGCGTTTCCCGTGGGGTGCACCGAGTGGCGGTCTCCGGGCAAGTCAGGTACCGAGCGGTGCCTGGCGTGGAGCGCACGGATTCTTCCCTGGCTCGAGCAGGAATCGGTCGCCGACATGATCGATTTCGCCAAGGCCTTCGATCATCCCGTCAACGCCACGGCGGCGGCCGTGCCGCTGGCGATCTTTCGCTGTATATCCGCGGACCGGCCTAACAACCTCGTGGCCAGCATGGGCCGCAGTGACTACGGCGGTGTGACCGGGGAGCGGATCGTCTCACCCAACAACCCCGAGAAGGGTGTGCTCGTCCATGACCGTGGCTTCGCGCCACGGGAGGTGGGTGACGGCCTGTCCCGCACGATTCTCGTCGGCGAATGCGCGGCGGGCAGTTGGTCGGACGGCCAGTGGATCAATGGGCGAAACCTGTTCGATCAGGCGTATGCCGTCAACTGGCCGACCTGGGAGGACGAGCTCCGCAGCCGCCATCCTGGTGGTGCCCATGCGATCTTCGGTGACGGTGCCGTCCGACTCATCGCCGACCAGACCGACCCGCGCGTCGTCGCCGCCGCCTGTACAAGAGCCGGCGGGGAGTCGCTCCCGACAGCAGGAACGATTCCATGATCAAACCACTTCGCGTTGCACTCCTCGCTTTTGTGACGGGTCTGGTCTTGTCAGGGGCAGGTGCCGAAGCCGCAGTCGTCGATTTCGAGGATCTCAAGGTGCCGGCCGTGGGGTACTTCGACGGTGACCCAGGCACCCTCGCGCTGGGGCAGTCGGTGGCGGTGCCGTGGACCTCAACCAGCGTCTCCTTCTCCAACACGTATGGCATCGACGCCGACTATGCGTTTGCCTACTGGTATGGCTTCGCGTATTCGAACCAGTCGACCGTCATCAGCGGCACGGCGCAGGGCGACTTCGCGGACCAGTATCTCTCCCTTCCGGGCGGTGGCTTCGCGTCGAGCACTTATGCCGTCGCCTACGCCGACAGTGCGACCGTCACGTTCCCAGCGGCTGGGTCTGTCGCTGGACTTCAGATCACCAACACGGCCTATACAGGGCTCACGATGCTCAATGGCGATCCATACGGCTTCTCCCGGCCGCTGTCCGCAGGAGGCTGGTTCGCCACAACCGCCACCGGGAAACTCGGCGGCATAACCACGGGCTCGGCGACCTTTTATCTCGCTGATCTACGCACCGGCACGTCCCCCGGAGTCCTGACCACGTGGGCCTGGTTCGACCTCGCCGCGCTCGGCACAGTGGATCAGGTCGAGTTTGTGTTCGAAGGTTCCGACAAAAGCACGTTCGGCCTCAACACGCCGGCCTATTTTGCGATGGACAATCTGACGTTTTCTGCTGTTCCTGAGCCGGCGACGGCCACCGCGCTCGGGCTGGTGGCGTTCGCGGCGCTCGCCAGGCGTGCGCATCGCGTGCGGAGCCGCCGTCGCGATGCGTGAACGCGACCAGCATGCGCACGAGCGGGCCCGGGCGATTGATCACAACGCCCGCGCCTGGGATCGGCTCGCGGCGGGTGGGGCGGCCCTCTCGCGACCCGCCATCGACGAGGCCTTTGGCGATCCGCGTGGCTGGCTCGGGAGTGGAGGCACCACCGGCCGGCCGTGGATTCCGGCGCGACTCGACGGGCTCGAGGTGCTCTGTCTGGCCGCTGGCGGCGGCAAGCACGGCCCGCTTTATGCGGCGGCCGGGGCCCGCGTCAGCGTCGTTGACATCTCCCCCGCGATGCTCGCGCTCGATCGGGCGGTGGCCCGGGAGCGGAAGATCGACCTTGCGATCGTGCAGGGCTCGATGGACGACCTCACGATGTTCGGGGCCGGACGGTTCGATCTCGTCATCCACCCGGTGAGCACTTGCTATCTGCCCGATGTCGCGGCCGTGTTTCGGGAGGTGGCCCGGGTCACGCGTCCCAGCGGGATCTATGTGAGCCAGCATAAATCGCCGGCGAGCCTGCAGGCGTCGGGTGAGCCGAATGCTGGCGGCCGTTACGAACTCGAATATCCGCAGGCAACCGGCGAGCCCCTGCCGCCCGCAGCCCCCTCACGGCTGCGCGAAACCGGCACACACGAGTTCATCCACTCGCTCTCAGCCCTGTGCGGCGGGATCTGCGCCGCGGGCTTCGTGATCGAGGACGTCTATGAGCCTGACCATGCGGCGCTGGCGGCAAAGATCGGCTCGTTTGCCCACCGTGCCATCTTCATTCCGCCGTATCTCCGTGTGCTCGCCCGTCGGCGGGCCGATGCAGAGCCGCGGAAAGTGCTGGTACAGTAGTGCCGGAGACCATCATGATCTGCTTGACCATTCTTCTCACTGCCAAGGACGCGGCCGACGTGCCGATGATCCGGGATCTGCTTGTGCAGGCCATGCACAAGAGCCGAGCCGAGCCCGGCTGCCTGCGGTTCGACATCTATCACTCGACGGCTGATCCGCGACGGTTCACGCTCGTCGAGCACTGGGCGTCGCAGGAGGCGATCGACGCCCACCGGCTCGCCGAGGCCTACACCACCATCTACAAGCCGCAGGTCATGCCGCTGGTCGACCGCGAGGGGCATCCTGCGGAACTCCTGGAATGAAATGAGGGACGGGAGCGAATTTTCTGCGCTGGTGTCATAATCTCCGACCACGATTGGGTGAAAAACCGCTCCCGTCCCTCATTTCATGATCCTGCTCATCGACAACTACGACTCGTTCACCTGGAACCTCGTGCAGCGGTTCGGGGAGATCGCCCCGGGCATTCCCGTCGAGGTGCATCGCAACGACAGGGTCACCGGTGACGAGATCGCCGCGAAGTCCCCGAGCCATCTCGTGATCTCGCCCGGGCCCTGCACGCCCGACGAGGCGGGCATCTCGTGCGACGTCGTGCGGCGGTTCGCTGGACGGATGCCGATCCTCGGGGTCTGCCTCGGCCACCAGTCGATCGGCCAGGTGTTTGGCGGCACGATCGTGCGGGCCAAGCAGCTCATGCATGGCAAGGTCGATCGGATCGAGCACACGGGCAAGGGATTGTTTGCAGGTCTGTCCTCGCCGATCGAGGCCACGCGATACCACAGCCTCGTGATCGACCCGCCCACCCTGCCCAAAGACTTCGAGGTCGACGCCTGGGCCCGGGCGCCCGACGGCTCCCGTGAGATCATGGCGATCCGCCACCAGACGTTGCCTGTCTTTGGCGTGCAGTTTCATCCTGAGAGTTTTCTCACCCCCGCCGGCTACGACCTCCTGCGGGCTTTTCTTCGCAGCGGTTCTCCGCTGGTGTGACGGGGCGACATGATCGATCTCGACAAGGCGCTCGAACTCTTGGAGCGCGCGGCGGCGCCGCTGCCGCCGCGACGGCAGCGGCTGCTCGACGCGGTTGGCTGCAGGCTCGCGGCAGCGGTCGTCTCCGACGTCGATTCGCCCCCGTGGGACCGGGCCATGATGGACGGCTTCGCGGTCCGGTCGGCCGACCTCGCCGATCGGGCCGGCGGCCCCGTGGAGTTCGACGTGATTGTCGACCTCGCAGCTGGTGACGTGACCACGCTGGTGATCGGCAGCGGAGCGTGTGCGCGGATCATGACCGGCGCCCCGCTTCCGCCGGGCGCCGACGCCGTCATCCCGATCGAGTCAGCGGTCGAGGGCACGGCGACAACGCATGCGGGGGGCCGCGTCCGGCTGCATGAGCCGAAGTTCCGTCCGGGGCAGCATGTGGGCCGGCGTGCCGCCGCGTTTCGTGCGGGGCAGGAGGTCCTGCCTGCCGGAGTGTGTCTCACCGCGGCGGGCATCGGCCTGGCGGCCGAGGCCGGGGCCACGCATGTGCTCGCCGCCGGGCGGCCGCGGGTCGCGATCCTTTCGACGGGCAGCGAGTTGGTGTCGCCCGACGCCGTGCCTGAGCATGGACAAACCCGCAACTCCAACGGGCCGATGCTCGCGGCCGCCGTCGCGCTACTCGGTGCCGAGCCCATCCCGCTCGGCATCGCCGCCGACAGCCCCGAGGCGATCCGTGCGGCCGTTGCGCAGGGGCTCGCCGCCGACATCCTGATCCTCTCCGGGGGCGTCTCCGCAGGCGACCTCGATCTCGTTCCAGCGATCTTCGCGATGTGCGGCGTCGAGCAGGTGTTTCACAAGGTGCGGCTCAAGCCCGGCAAACCCGTCTGGTTCGGCCGTCTCGACCGGGGCCCCGGGCAATCGCCCACGCTCGTCTTCGGACTCCCGGGCAATCCCGCTAGTAGCCTCGTCTGCTTCGAACTCTTCGTGCGGCCAGCGGTGGCGATCCTCGCGGGCCGGCCGCGCGACGCGTGGCACCTGCCGCGGGTTCGTGGCGTGCTGACGGCGCCGGCCAAGGCCGCGGCTGATCGGCCCGTCTACCTACCGTGCCGGATCGTGCGGTCCACCGGCCGCCTCGATGTGATGCCGCTGCCGTGGACGGGCTCGTCCGATCTTGTCGGCCTCGCCACGGCCGACGGCTTGCTCGTGCTGCCGGCCGGCGGCACGGCCGACGCGGGCAGCGGTGTCGACGTGCTCCTCATCAACGAACCCGGCCGCACCACGGCCGCCACGCCATGACGCCGCCCCCCGCCGGCACGATCGTCGCGTCATTTCCCAAGGCGGGCAGCACGTGGGTGAGGTTCATCATCGGGAACCTCTTCAATGCACTGCATCCCGAGGTGGAAGCGGTCGACTTCCATAACGTCCACGGGATCGTGCCGGAGATCGGTCGACCCGACGACCGGCGGCTGTTCCTCGGCATGCCGGCAGCCTGGAAGACGCACGACGAGTGGCGGAAGGAATTCACCCGCGCCGTTCTCGTGGTGCGGAATCCCTGGGACACGCTCTTTTCCTACTATCAGTACGTCAGTGGCGAGCAGGGAAAACTCACGACGCTCGAGAGCGTGATCACCAGCGGCAAGCGCGGTGCCGCGGCGGTCGTGCACCACGCGGCGTCGTATCTCAGCCGTTGCCCCGAACTCCTTGTGCTGACCTACGAAGCGCTGCATGCCAGCCCGCGGGAGGAGGTGGCGCGACTGGCTGGCTTTCTGGGGCTCGAACCGACCGCAGACCAACTCCGCGCGGCGATCGATGCCTCGTCGTTCAATGCGATGCTCAGCAGTGAGGTCGAGAAGGGCCGCAAGTACGGCGGCAGCGGCTTCCGCTTCATGCGGCAGGGGGCCGTCGGCGCGGGCTTCGCCGCGATCTCCGTCGATCCCGGGCTCGACCGCCACATCCGCCGTGAGCTAGCCAAGTGCCCGCCCCTCCACGAACTTTACGGCGAGTTCCACGCCTGACCGCGCTCCGGCACCCAGATGAGGCTCGTGCGTTCTCGCCCTTTCGGAAGGCTATGACCATGAAAACCACTGACAGCAAGGGCCGGCTCACGCCCGGGGAGCGGTTTGCCAATCGCACGGTGATCGTCGAAGAGATCGACGACACCGCGGTACGAATCACGCTGGCACGGGTCTTGCCCGAGCGGGAGATGTGGCTCCAAGAGAATCGGGCGGCGTCAGCCGCCGTCAGCCGCGGTGTCGCTGAGGCCCGCGCCGGAAAGCTCTCATCCGTCGGACCCGACCTAGAGCGCATCTGAGTTTGGTATAGCGGCGAGATGGTACCTTGGTGGAGGTAGGCAAGGGGGTCGGCGAACGCTCGAGGAGCGTCGGGCCGCCGCGGCCC
>JBBDNW010000256.1:0-9990 GCA_040877375.1 Pirellulales bacterium
TCCTGTAGCAAAATCCCCCGGCGGCGAGCATGCCACCGCCGGCGAACCAATCCGGTACCGTCTTGAGGCGACTCGTATTCCCAGCGCTTGCGCTTGAGGCTTCCTGACGGGAGCGAGGGGGTCGGCGAACGCTCTGAGGAGCGCCTGAGCCGCCGCGGCGATAGAGCGACGAGACTTTTGCCGCCCCGAGCCGGCGAGACACCAAAGTCGGATGCGCTCTAGGCAAGGCTGGCGAGGATCATATCGGCGACGTCGGCGATTCCGCGGCCGTCGTTCGTTCCCACCACCGCGTCGGCCACCTGCATGACCTCGGGCCGCGCGTTGCCCATGGCGATACCCATGCCGGCGGCCCGGATCATCGGGATGTCATTCACGTCGTCGCCGACGGCGCAGATCTCGTGTGCAGCGATGCCCCACCCGGTAGCCAAGGCCGTCACGCCCGACCACTTCGTCACCCCGGCCGGGGCGATTTCGCACATCCACTCGCAGTATCGCGGACTCTTGATCGTGTGGAGCGAGAGCCGCCCAGGAAACGTCGCGTCGAGCGCGGACTCGAGCGTTGTCATCGCCTCGCGCGGCCCCATCACGAATCCAGCGAACACGCCCTCCGGGGGCGAGTCGTGGAGATCGGGCATCACGTTGGCGAGGTCGCGGTTGTGGCCCAGGTATTCCCGCAACCCGCCGCCGAGCGCCCCCGGCTCATTGGCCGCGGCGGCGAGACTGCGGCAATAGAAGTCGAACCCGAGCGAATAGCTGTCGCTATAAAGGATCGCCTCGTGGCCTTCCGCGACCACCCGCGCCAGCACGCCCGGCAGCACGCCGCGGTCGAACTCGGCCCGCGCGAGCGTGGCGTGGTCAGTCGGATGCTTCACCAGGGCGCCCGAAGCCGTGACCAACGGCACGTCGATCCCAAGGCAGCGGGCGATGGGCAGCGTGTCGCGGTAGCGGCGGCCGGTGGCGAGCATCACCCGCACGCCCGCCTCGCGCACCCGCCTCACTGCCGTTCGGGTCGCCTCGGTGACCTCGTGGCGGGAGTCGGCGACCGTGCCGTCCACGTCGAGGACTAGCAGTCGCATGGGACAGTGCGATGCGGAAACAGCAGGAGCGTTCATGCACAGTATGATACCAGCGGAGACAACATTCATGACGCCCGCGGCCGAAGACGCTTCCACGATTCCATTCACGCCGGTAGCCCGCGCGAGTGACATCCCGGCACACGAAGGCCGCACATTCGAGGTTGCAGGTAGGCTCGTGGCCGTGTTCTTCGACGGGCACGACTACCACGCGATGGACGATCTCTGCCCCCACATGGGTGCATCGCTCGGCTCCGGCCCGTTCGTCGACGGCACCGTCACCTGCCCGTGGCACGCTTGGCGGTTTCGGGCCTGCGACGGGGCCTGGTGCGACAACGAGAAACTGAAAGTCGAGGTCTTCGAGGTTCGCCTCGTGGGCGAGTCGATCGAGGTCCGGGTGCCGCCTCCAAGGCCGGTCGAGCTGCCTACGCGAGTGTGATCGAGTCGCCCGGCGTCAGCACCTTCGCAGCGGCGACACCCGCGGCGGCAACCTCCTTTGCCCACGCGGCGGCGTCCTGCTCGATGGGTGGCCACGTGCCGTAGTGGCTCGGCAGCGCGAGCGCGGGCTTCAGGAGCCGAATCGCCTCGATCGCGTCGTCGGGCCCCATCGTGAACAGGTCGCCGATCGGCAGGATCGCGACGTCGAGGCCCTTGCCGCCGCGAACCTTGCCGATCCGCTCCATGTCGGAGAAGAGCGACGTGTCACCAGCGACGTAGATCCGCTTCCCACCCACGTCGAGCACCCAACCGCAGGGATTCCCGCCGTAGGTGCCGTCGGGCAGGCTCGACGAATGGTGTGCGAGTTCCATCTTCGCCGTCCCGCCCGGTACGGCCGTCGTTCCGCCGAGGTTCATCGGCTGCACATTCCCGACGCCCTGCTTTTCCAGCCACTGGCCGATCTCAAAATTGCAGAAGACCTTGGCGTTCGTCCGCTTCGCGATCGCGATCAGGTCGGCCACGTGATCGACGTGGCCGTGCGTCACGAGAATCGCGTCGCAGGCCACATCCTTCGACTTCATGCTCGCGGTCGGGCACTCGTCGAAGAACGGGTCGACGAGCAGGACGCCGGAGCCGGTGTTGATGAGCCACGTTGCGTGGCCGGTCCAGGTGATCGTGACGGGCATGGGTGGTGTCCTCCGAGGGGCGTGCGGAAAGAACTATACACGGGGGCGCGAGGGTTTTGCCCGGAGGTTGGGTGCGGGTTCTGCAGGGAACTTTCGGTGCAGCATGATGGTTGCGCCGGCTGCGGGACGGCATGAGGTTCCTCGCGGGAGTATTTCGCTCGACTCCCATTGAGGGTTTTGACTTCAGCGGGCGAAATCCTCAACGCTCGTCACGCTCACGCCGATCCCTCCGCCTCGTCCAGCGAAGGTCATGCGATGCGCAGCGTACGGTGTGCGACGTACGGTGTGCGGTGCATTCTTCCGATGCCAAACGTGAAGACCGGGAGGGATTGCCCCCGCCGTGTCGCCGGGCTTGCTGGCCAGCGAAGTCAGGATGACGAAGCGCAGGCAGCACGCAGAGAGCGGAGGCCCGGAAGGCCGGAGCGAACGTCCGGCGACAAGGCAGGGGCAATCCCGACCCTCGCAAGACACCGGCGCAGCCACCTCCGACGAACCGCTCCGCTCCGTCTCGATGCCACCCGCATTCCCCGCGGTCACGCTCGGGCTTCTTGAGCGTCGCGTTTACGCCGGCCGCAGCCGCGCCATCATCAGCTTCTTGTAGTCCTCGACACCCGGCTGGCCGTAGGGGTTGGTACCGACAAGTCGGCCCTCGACGACGGTGGCGAGCATCAGCATCTGCAGAAGTTGGCCGACCACGTGCTCGTCGACCCGCGGCAGGAGGATGTCGGCCGTCGGCCGCTTCGCCTGCGCGTAGGCCTCGTTGGTGCCGGCAACGGCGGCGGCGAGCATCTCGGGCCAGGTTTTTCCCGCCAGGTCGTCGAGTTGGTCCTGATTGGCTGCGGAGGAACCGAGCTTCGGCAGCGAGATCGGATCGCGACGCGGTTCGCCGACCACGAGGTTTGTAATCAGCTTGTCGCGGCGGCCCTCCTGATGCTGCTGGCCGCGCGAGTGAAGGTCGCGGGTCGTCACGGCCGTGAGTGGCGTGGCCCCCTTGCCGTCCTTACCGAGGCTCTCCGAGAGGAGCTGGTCGTACCATAGGCCCACGGCCTCGAGCCTGTTGCTCCAGCTGGAGAGCACGCGGATCGTCGCGCCGGCCTCGACCTCGGCAAGGTGCGACACGGCCACGTATTGGAGCACCGGATTTTCGGCGACCGGCGCCTCGCGGAACCGGCGGTTCATCGCCGCAGCGCCCTCGAGCAGCCTCACGACGTCGATCCCCACGATCGAGGCTGGTAGCAGACCCACCGCCGTGAACACCGAGAACCGCCCGCCCACACCGTCCGGGATATCGAACACATCCGGGCAGCCGATCGCTTTCGCGAGTTCCGCGAGCCGGCCCGTCTTGCCGGTGACCGGCACGACGAGCGGCGCGAGCCGCGCGACATCGCCGCCCACGGCATCGAGCAGCGTGGCGAGGAAGAGCCGCGTGGCCGCCGCGGTCTCCAGCGTGCCGCCGCTCTTGCTGACGACGAGCATCGCCCAGCGGTCGAGCAGGTCGTCGCCCCGCGGCCTACCGGCAGGCGCGACCACATCGAGCAGGCCCTGCGCCGAGTCGTTGTCCATGTTGAAGCCCTCGAACGAGAGCCGAGGGCGGCCGCCGCGCTCGCCGCGGGGGAGGTCGTTGTGGCAGGGATGGCAGCAGGCTTCGAAGAGGGCCCGCGTGCCCATGTAGGAGCCGCCAATGCCAAGCACGATGACGCGATCGACGGCGTCGCGGATCCTTCGGGCCGTCTGCAGGATCGCGAACAGCTCGCTCTCGGGCCGCACGGTGCCATAGGCCGCGAGGAGCCGGTCCGGCAGGTCAATGAACGCAGGATCGAGCGACTCCCCCGGCTTTGTGCCACCGCTCCGCCAGCGGTCGAGATCGGCCAGCGACTCGGCCCGCGCCGCATCGAGCCGGCCGGCGAGTCCGGCGACCGCGGCAGGCGAGACGGTACCAGCGGTAAACACGGCGGATGGGTCGTACTGGATCGGATGCTCGGACGGCTGCGGTCGGATGACGCTCATGGAAGCCTCGGGGAGGTGGGCTGTTTCTGGCGGGGCAAGCCACCGTGTAGATTCTGGCGGTCGGACTTTAGCCGATCCCCGCGACGGCCGCCACGCAAACCCCGAGCAGGACATCCCACCGTGAAAGAGCACGAACTCGTCCGTGAACTCGCCGAAAAGAACGCCTCCAAGATCGTGATGGTCGTGGCAGACGGACTCGGCGGCCTGCCGATGCAGCCAGACGGCAAGACGGAACTGGAGACGGCCGCCACGCCACACCTCGATCGGCTCGCGGCCCGGGGCACGAGCGGGTCGAGCGTGCCCGTCTTGCCGGGGATCACGCCGGGCTCCGGCCCCGGCCACCTCGGCCTCTTCGGCTACGACCCGCTGGAGTTCAAGATCGGCCGCGGCGCGCTCGAGGCGACCGGCATCGGCTTCGAGCTTGGCCCCAACGACGTCGCGGCCCGCGGCAACTTCTGCACGCTCGACGCCACGGGAAACATTGCCGATCGCCGCGCCGGTCGCATCCCTTCGGAGGAGAGCTTCAAGGTGGTGGAGCGGCTGCAGGCCGTGAAGATCGCCGGCGTAGAGACGTTTGTGAAGCCGGTGAAGGAGCACCGCTTCGTCGTCGTGTTTCGCGGCCAGGGCCTTGACGGTCGCGTGGCCGACACCGATCCGCAGGCCGTGGGTGTGGCCCCGCTCGATCCACAGCCCGTCGATCCAGCCGCGCAGAAGACGGCCGAGGTGGCACAGGAGTTTGTGCGACAGGCTCGGGCGATCCTCGCCGACGAGCCGAAGGCCAATGGCCTGGTGCTCCGCGGCTTCGCGGCGAAGCCCGCCTTGCCCTCCTACGAGGAACTCTACGGCCTCCGCGCCGCGGCGATTGCCGTCTACCCGATGTACAAGGGACTGGCCCAACTCGTCGGCATGAAACTGGTGGGCAAGGCCCAGTCGCTCGACGAGCAGATCGATGAGCTCGCGAAGTGCTGGAACGACTACGACTTCTTCTTCCTGCACTTCAAATACACCGACTCAACCGGTGAGGACGGCGCGTTTGACCAAAAAGTGAAACGGATCGAGGAGCTCGACCGGGCGATCCCGAGGATCGAGGCCCTGAAGCCCGACGTGCTGATCGTGACGGGCGACCACTCGACGCCGAGCAGGCTCAAGAGCCACAGTTGGCATCCGGTGCCCACGCTGCTCGCCGCCGACACCTGCCGGCCCGACGGGCTGTCGCGATTCTCCGAGCGTGACTGCCTTCGCGGCGGCTTCGGCATCTTCCCAGCGAAACACCTGATGCTGCTGGCGATGGCCCATGCCCAGCGGTTCGGCAAATACGGGGCGTGAAGGGTCCGGCAGACGCACGTTATTTGAAGTAGAGTCGGGCGAAGAGCCCGCTCTGCAGCCATTTCAAGCCACATATCCACGCCATGCCCCGCCCCACCGACGACGACCTGTTTCAGACCTCGACGATGACGTTCGGCGAGCACCTGGAGGAGCTCCGCACCTGCCTGATCCGGGCGGCCGCGGGATTGGCGATCGCCATGGTGCTCGGGTTCTTCGTGGCCCGCCCGGTGGTGCACCTCATAGAGGAGCCGCTGCGGCGGGCGCTGGGCGACTACTACTCGAAGCGAGCGCTCGAGACGGCCGCTGCCTGGCAGCCCCGCACCACCGGCGGCCCCGCCCTGCCCTACTCGCAGGAGGAGATCCGCGACGCCATCGAGACTCACGGCCTGTCGTTCGAACTCCGCGAGATCCACGCCGATCGGCTGGCCCGGGTGCTCGGCAACGAGGCAGCTACAAACGCGGCGACTGACGGCGGCAAAAAGCCCGACTTCGACACCGACGCGCTCGTGCCGGTGCTCCTCTGGCAGCCGCTCTCCCGCGATGCCCGCGTGAGCATCACCACGCTCTCCGCCCAGGAAGCCTTCGGCATCTATGTGAAGGCGGCGCTCCTCGTGGGCATCGTGCTGGCGAGCCCATGGATTTTCTACCAACTCTGGCTGTTCGTCGCCGCCGGCCTCTACCCGCACGAGAAGCGCTGGGTGTGGATGTTTCTGCCGATCAGCATCGGGCTGTTTCTCGCGGGCGTGTCCATCGCCTTCTTCTTCGTGTTCGACTTCGTGCTCGACTACCTGCTGCAGTTCAACGCCTGGCTGGGCCTCGACCCAGACCCCCGCATCAGCGAATGGCTCAGCTTCGTGCTCATCCTTCCGATCGGCTTTGGGCTGGGGTTCCAACTGCCGCTCGTGATGCTCTTCCTGGAGCGGATCGGCGTGTTTGACGCCGACACCTACGTCTCTCAATGGCGGATGGCGGTGCTGGTGATCGTCGTCGTGTCGGCTGTTCTCACGCCGGCCGACCCCTACAGCATGCTCTTCCTGGCGGCACCGCTCTGCCTGCTCTACTTTGGCGGCATCGCCCTGTGCCGCTGGTTTGGCAAGGCCGACCGCGACGCCGCACGGCCGCGGCTGGCTCAGGTCACGAAGGCGAGCCAGTAGAAGACCGTGCCCGTGACGGCGGTGAGCACAAGGTCGGCGGCGGCGAGGCGGGCCATCGACCGATGCCTGGGGCCGTGCGTGCCCGGCGTTGGCGGCGACGGGAAGCGGACAATCGCCTCCCAGAAGACCCACGCCAACAGCACGAACGTCGACACCGCAAACACGAGATGGATGCCGAGCGCCACGAGCACGCCGGCCGGCCACCAGGCATTGCGTTCCGCGGCCCACGGCGGGCCCCCGGCGGCGCGTGCCTTCCAGTCGCTCAAGAGCCGCACATCGATCTCGAAGACGACGATCGCGGCAAACAACGCCGCCATGATGAAGAACTGCAGCCGCTTGTGGGCCAGATAGCGGCCGCGGCGGACCAGCGCGATGCTCCATGCGAGCACGGGCAGGAGGGCGATGAGCCCCACGAGCACCACATCCATCCCGATCGACGCCCGCGTGCCCAGAAATCCATCGATGCCCCGGACCGGTACGACGGCGGTCTCGGCTGTGTCGCTGTTCAAGGTCTCTTCCTCAGGTGGTGTGCGGACAGGTAGTGTAGACATGGGCCGAGTGGCGAAACTGGCAGACGCACGGGACTTAAAATCCCGTGGAGAGCGATCTCCGTGCGGGTTCGATCCCCGCCTCGGCCATTCCAAGTGCATGAATCCAGGGGTGCAGAAGCCGCTCTTGCCGTCGCGTTGAGGGGCCCGCTATCACTCCGCCCCCCGCAGGCCCTCGGAACCGGCCCGGCCCTCACCCTCTCGACTACGCGATGCCACTGCCACCCAACACGCAGATTGATCCGCCGGCGGCGATCCGCCCCGGGCAGCCCCCTGTCTGGCTGCCATGGCTGTTGGCCCCGGCCTTCCTTCTCCTGCCGATGGGTGGCTGCGGAGCGGCCGCTGCCCTCCGTCGCCCCACCGCGACGGCTGCGGAGACGGCCCAGGAGATTCCCACGCCCGGCCCTGCGATTCCGATGACAACGGTCGTGACGATGGTGCAGCCCCGGCGGTAAGTTCCGCACCGTCAGGTGGCGTGGAGCCGTTCGGCGAACTAGTTTTTCTTCAGGGATTCGGTCCCGGATCCCTCGGAGAACGCGGATGTCATTTCGATCCCGGATCGCCCTCGTGGCCGCCGCACTCGTGCTGGCCGCGGTCGCTGTCAGCACGCTCCTGCAGACGCTCGCAGCCCGCAGTGCGATCCTGGAGCAGACCCGGACGGGAGGCGACCGGATCGCCGGCATGCTCGCCCGGGTGGCCGCGTTCGCCGAGGACGTGCCCGGCCATGTGGAGGACGAGATCGGCCGGCACATGATCGCCGAAGCCCGGCTACTCGCGGCGTATGTAGCTGCCGCGGAGAAGGCCGGCATCGGCAGGGATGCGATCGTGGAGGAGCTCCGCGCGGTGGCGGCCGACACGGTCGTCGACCAGCTGCTCGTTACCGATTCCGAGGGCGTCGGCTCGATCGACACGGAAGTTCATGACCAACCTTTTGTCTTTCTTCCAGACGCCGCCAAGCAGCCGGAGGCCCATGTCTTCCACCGCCTGCTGACTGGCGACACGCCGAGTGTGGTGCAGAAGGCGCAGAAGCGCGACCAGGACGGCAGAATCTTCAAATACGCGGGCGTGGGTGGTGTCGATAAGCCGCGCATCGCGGAAATCGGCATGGAGGCGACGTTCCTCGAACGACTCGACCGCAATCTCGGCGTCAGCAGGCTCGTCAGCGAACTCGTGGGCGGCGACCTCATCGAGGTGCAGATTCTCGATCAGCGGCTGGCACCGTTGGTGACCCGCCGCCTCGATCCTGTGGGCAACGCATCCGACGCGCCGGCGGCGCTTCAGCAGGCCGACGCCGCACTCGTTCGCGACTGCATGACGTCTGGCCGACCCACGGGTCGCTTCACGGCGGAGGGCTACCGTGCCGCGGCTCCGGTGGCCCGTGCCGACGGCCGCTCGGCAGGTGCCGTACTCGTGACCATTTCGACCCTCTCCAGCCGTAACGTGCTCTGGTGGCAGGCGGCTGGGGCCGCGGTCTCGGCGCTGTTCGTTGGCCTGCCGGCGGTGCTGGCAGCGGTCTGGCTGGCCCGCTCGATCGCGGAGCCGGTAGGCCGCGCCCTCGCGGTCGCGGAGGCGATTGCAGCGGGCGACCTGACCCAGCGGGTGCCTCCCGGAGGGGCCCACGAGATGGGGCGGTTGCTCGGGTCGTTCCAGCGGATGACACAGTCGCTCGGCGGCCTGATTGGCCGAATCCAATCGGCGGGTGAGCGTCTGTCGAGCGTCGAGGCCGATGCCACGTCGGCTCTGGGCCGACAGGAGCGGGCCGTCCGCGGCTTCAGCGGGTCTGCCAACGACATCTCCGCGGCGGTGACCGAGATTTCGACCACCAGCGAACAACTCCTCGACGCGACCAACGGGGTGATGGGTATCGCCCGCGAGGCTGCCCAGGTCGCCGAACAAGGCCGGGGAGGCCTCGAGAGCATGACGGCGTCGATGGAGCACCTCGACGAGGCGATGAACGCCTTCACGCGCAAACTCGCGACGATCAGCCAACGGGCCAGCGGCATCACGTCGGTCGTGACGACGATCGCCAAAGTCGCGGATCAGACCAACCTGCTGTCGGTCAATGCCACGATCGAGGCCGAGAAGGCGGGCGAGTCGGGGCGCGGCTTCAGGATCGTCGCCCAGGAGATCAGAAGGCTTGCCGATCAGACCGCGCTTGCCACCAAGGACATCGAGCGGATGGTGCGCGACATGCAGGCCGCCGTGGCCAGCGGCACGATGGAGATGGACCGCTTCCGCAACGAAGTCAGCGGCCGGATCGGGGAGGTGGCCCAGGTGAGCGAAAAGCTGGGCCGGATCATCGAACCGGTGCAGGCCGTGACGCGGTCGCTGGAGACCGTCCACGGCGGCATGGAGTCGCAGTCGCAGGGTGCCAAGCAGATCCGCGACGCCATGGAGACCCTGCGGGCCGACGCCGGGGAGTCGGCAGCATCCCAGGCCGTATTTTCGGCGTCGCTGGCCGAACTTCGACGCTCGATCGCCGAACTCAACGCCGAAGTGGCCCGGTTTCGCACCCGCCAGGAAGACCGACCGGCCGAAGCCGAGCCGGTGGCCTAGACCGCACCTGCCTGTGGTGGGGCGCCGGCTCGGGGACGGCAAAAGTCTCGTCGCCGGGGCGAGGATACGCCCAAGGCTCCTCGAGCGTTCGCCGACCCCCTTGCCTCCCGTCAGGAAGCCCCAAGCGCAAACGCGGGGAATGCGGGTAGCGACTCCGCCTCGCTCCACACCGCTCGAGAGCGCATCCAGCTTCGTGTATCGC
>JBBDNW010000257.1:0-9934 GCA_040877375.1 Pirellulales bacterium
AGCTTTTGCGGTTCATCACCTGCGGGAGCGTCGACGACGGCAAGAGCACGCTCATTGGCCGGCTCTTCTACGAGTCGAAGATGATCTACGAAGACCAGCTCGCCGCCATCAAGAAAGACACGTCGCGGTATGGCACGACCGGTGAGGAGGTCGATCTCGCGCTGTTCACCGACGGCCTCGAGGACGAGCGGCAGCAGGGAATCACGATCGACGTCGCCTACCGCTATTTTTCGACCGATAAGCGGAAGTTCATCATTGCCGACACCCCCGGCCATGAGCAGTACACGCGAAACATGGCGACGGGGGCCTCGACGGCCGATCTCGCGATCATCCTCGTTGATGCCCGCCACGGGGTGCTTACGCAGACCAAGCGGCATTCCTTCATCGTGTCGCTGCTCGGCATCAAGCACATCGTCGTGGCCATCAACAAGATGGACATCGTCGGCTACGACCAGGCGGTGTTCGAGCGGATCAGAAACGACTACACGGTCTTCGCCTCGCGGCTCGACCTCCCCGACGTTCACTTCATGCCGATCTCCGCGCTGAAAGGAGACAACGTCGTCACCGCCAGTCCCAACATGCCCTGGTATACCGGCTCCCCTCTGATGCCGCTTTTGGAGACGGTCTACATCGGCTCGGATAGAAACCTCGAGGATTTTCGGTTCCCAGTGCAGCTGGTGCTCCGGCCCAATCTTGACTTCCGCGGGTTTGCCGGCACGATCGCGTCGGGCATCATCCGCAAGGGGGATGAGGTGGTTTCGCTACCCTCGCGGCGAAAGAGCCGCGTCAAGTCGATCGTGACCTTCGACGGCGAGATCGAGGAGGCCTTCGTCCGGCAGTCGGTCACGCTCACGCTCGAGGACGAGATCGACTCCAGTCGCGGCGACATGCTCGTGCGGCCGGGCAACGTCCCGAAGGTCGATCACCGGTTCGACGCCATGCTTGTGTGGATGAGCGAAGAACCGCTCGTCCCCGGGAAGCAGTATCTCTTCAAGCAGACGAGCAAGGTCGTTCCCGGCGGAGTGAGCACCCTGCGCTACAAGGTCGACGTCAACACGCTCCACCGGCAGCCGGCGCCGACCCTCGTCCTCAACGAGATCGGCCGCTGCAGCATCACGCTCACGACCCCCATTGCCTTCGACGCCTACCGCCGCAATCGGACGACCGGGGCGTTCATCATGATCGACCGGCTGACCAATGCCACGGTCGGCGCTGGCATGATCCTCGACCGTGAGGCCGATGACGAGCCGCAGGAGAACTGGGGCGGTGCCGAGACGGCGGCCGACCGTCATAGCACGGTCACGGCCGAGGAACGCTCGGCCCGCTTCGGCCAGAAGCCTGCGACCGTGCTCCTCACGGGCCTCACTGGTGCCGGTAAGACCACGATCGCGCAGGCCGTCGAGCGGCGGCTCTTCGACCTGGGCCGGGCAGTGGTCGTGCTCGACGGTACGAGCATGCGGCAAGGCATCAGCCGGGATCTTGGCTTCACGGCCCGGGAGCGGAGCGAAAACCTTCGCCGCAGCGTCGAGGTCGCCCACCTTTTTAATGATGCCGGCATCATCTGCTTGGCCGCCTTCGTCGCTCCCGACGAGGACGTGCGGCAGAAAGCCGCCGAGCGAATCGGCCGCGACCGCTTTCTCGTGGTGCACCTCGCCGCGCCGGTGGAGGTCTGCCGCACGCGCGACACCGACGGCCACTACGCGCTCGCCGACTCCGGCGAGATCACGAACTTCCCTGGCGTCTCAGCGGCGTA
Organism: Pirellulales bacterium; assembly: GCA_040877375.1. Classification (GTDB taxonomy): domain Bacteria; phylum Planctomycetota; class Planctomycetia; order Pirellulales; family UBA1268; genus QWPN01. The sequence continues at coordinate 1,754 of JBBDNW010000257.1, forward strand.
TGATCCGCCCACAAATCCTGACCTCGTACTGCCCACGCACGAGTGGCCGGTGGGACGGTGCGTCGATGCGGTGATCGCGCTAATGGAGCAGCGCGGCGTGATCTGAGGCTCAATCCCCACGGCTGACGACGCTCGGCCCGTCGCCGGTCGCCTGGCCGCGGGGCGTATCGGAGTGTCGGCTGTCGAGCGCGCATCTGCCTTTGGTGGAGCGGCGAGGTGGCATCTTGGAGGACGTAGGCAAGAGGGTCGGCGAACGCTCGAGAAGCGCCTGAGCCGCCGCGGCCCTCAGCGACGAGACTTTTGCCGCCCCCGAGCCGGCGATACACATGAGTCGAATCCGCTTTAGCCTCTCCGGCGGCTCGTACTTGTTTTCTACCGCACGACGGGTGGCTGTCCCGCCATGTTCAGCGCCGCTGACGACCGCGTTTCGGTGGGATAGAAAGCCGCCCACACCGGATTGTGGTCCGACACCTCGAGCGCCGTGTCGAGCGGGATGCCGAACGTGCTCTGCAGATCGAGCACGCCCCACGTGCCCAGATATTCGGCAGTGGCGGGCTGCGCGAATACAAGGTTGTCGTAGGTTTTCGACCGCCGGGTGTTGGTGGTCGTGCCCGACACGGCCCAGCCGATGCCCGGAATCCGCTTGAACGACGAAAACTCGGGTGGCCCGGCGTTGAGGTCGCCGAGCAGGATCACGTCGTCCTCGTCGGGACGCAGCGACTGCATCGATTGAAACACCCCCGTGAGGGCCTCAAGTTCCTGCGGAACCTCGTCGGGATCGGTGTGGATATCGACCAGCCAGAACGTGAAGGCCTGATCTGCGGGCGTGACGCGGGTGCGAAACCGCACGTGCATTGGCGGGCGGTGAAGTTTGTCCTGTGGGTTGGGAACCACGCCGAGCGACGACGCATCCACCTCGACGCGATTGGTGTCGTAGATGAAGGCGTATTGCTCCTTGCTGACGGTCCGTCCCTGGCGGGGTCCGATCACGTAGTGGTAGCGGCTGCCGTCTGCGTTCACCGCGCGGACGAACGACGGAATGATCTCGTCAGATTTCGCCCGCACCTCCTGGATCGCGACGATGTCGAACTTGCGGACCACCCGGGTGAGTACTTCGACGACGTGCTGCTTGGCCATCTTCGATTCGCCGAACACCTGGATATTGAAACTGGCGATAAGTAACGCGTCCCACGGCTTGGCAACGGGGCCAGCGGCTGGCTGCTGGGCGAGGAGCGCCGCCGGGGCGCACCACAAGGCAACGCAGACGGCTAGCATCGCGCGGACGATGCCCGGCGAGTGAAACGGTCGTGACGAGAATGAGGATGATGTCGGCGACACCCACTTCGTATCGGCCGATCCAAGCGGTCAGCATGCCACTGCCCTGCCGCGCCGGAGCGGCTTCACGCGCCTGCCGAGTCGAGGGCCTGCTCTGCGAGCCGGGCAAGTCGCGGGTCGGCTGAGGTCGCAGCTTTGGCGAGGGCATCACGGGCAACTGCGGCGACAGGGCCGAGTTTGCCGAGGGCCCATGCCGCTCGTTGGGCGACAGAAAGGTCAGCCGCCTCAAGACAGGTCGCCAGCACCGGCGCCGCAGCTGCCGCATCCTGCCCAGACCGCCCCATGAGTGTGATCGCCCAATAGGCAACGAGCGGATGGCCGCTGGCAGCAAGGTCGGCGAGCGTCGAGATGGATCCGCCAGGCGGAGGACCGAGTTCCTCGAGTGCTGCCACCGCCCATTCTCGAACCCGGTCATCGCCGTCGCCGCAGGCGACGACCAGCGGGAGCGACGCCTCGTGGGCTGCTGATCCCGCGCGACAGAGCTGTTCTGCCGCGTCGGCTCGGCGCCCGGCATCGCCACTTCCCAGCTGCTCGACAAGCCCTTGGATATTGGTTGCCTCCGGATCGCTCATGGGGTGTGGTCCATCACGTTTTTTATTGACATTTATGAGGTCTCTTTTTATCCGCGCGAGAAACAAGTGGCCAGTGGATGCTGCGATGGAGTGCCGTAACGGCTGTGCTTTTGCCAGCGAAAGCGGCCCTGTCTAGACTCATGCCGGTGAGTCTCATCACCTGTCGGAGGTCAGCCATGAGCCGGTCGGTCTTTCGCTCCTTATTGATCGTTCTCGCCGCGGCCGTCGTCGGCCATTCCACCCGCGCCGTCGAGCCGGCCGACGGCTCCGGCACGCTCGTCGTGCCCGCGGGGCTCTCGGCCACACTGTTCGCCGCCGAGCCGATGCTGTCGAGCCCCGCCGACATCGATGTCGATGCCATGGGTCGCGTCTGGGTGTGCGAGGTGATGAACTACCGCGGCAAGAAGGAGACGCGGGCGGCGGGCGACCGGATTCTGGTCCTCGAAGACACCGACGGTGACGGCCGGGCCGACCGGCAGCACGTCTTTCACCAGGGCCGCGACGTCGACTCGGCGCTCGGCATCTGCGTGATCGGGGAGGGGCCGGGGCGGAAGGTGATCGTGTCGTGCGCGCCGAATGTCATCGTCTTCCACGATGACGACGGCGACCTCAAAGCCGACCGCCAGGAGATGCTGTTCACGAAGACGGGTGTGCCGCAGCACGATCATTCCGTGCATGCCTTCGTGGTCGGGCCCGACGGCCGCTGGTACTTCAACTTCGGCAACACCGGGAAAGCCGTTCATGACAAGGACGGTACGCCCGTCACCGATCGCTTTGGCAATGTCGTCAACGACGCCGGCACACCCTACCGGCAGGGCATGGTGTTTCGCTGCAAGCCCGACGGTAGCGATTTCGAGGTACTCGGCCACAACTTCCGCAACAACTACGAGGTCGCCGTCGACTCGTTTGGAGGCCTCTGGCAGAGCGACAACGACGACGACGGCAACCGGGGCGTGCGCATCAACTGGGTAATGGAGCATGGCAACTACGGCTACGTCGACGAGCGAACCGGCGCAGGCTGGCAGGTGCCACGGACCAACATCGAGGCCGACATTCCGCGGCGGCATTGGCACGCCAACGATCCCGGAGTCGTCCCAAACCTGCTACAGACCGGCGGCGGCTCCCCGACTGGTATCTGCGTCTACGAGGGGACGCTCCTTCCCGAGCGATTTCGCGGCTCGCTCATCCACTGCGACGCCGGCCCGAACGTGGTGCGGGCGTATCACGTGCAACCTGCCGGCACCGGGTATGAGGCGACGAGCGAGACGGTTGTGGACGGCTCGGCCGACCGCTGGTTTCGGCCGAGCGACGTGTGCGTGGCTCCTGACGGCTCGCTGATCGTGGCCGACTGGTACGACCCTGGCGTGGGCGGCCACGGCATGGGCGACACCGAAAAGGGCCGCATCTACCGAATCGCGCCCACCGGATCGACCTGGGCCGTGCCGCTGGTCGACTTCACGACGGTCGCCGGTGCAGTCGCGGCGCTGGCAAGCCCAAACCTCTCTGCCCGCGCCACGGCACTGGAGCGGCTCGCCCGCGACCCCGCGGTGGCAGCGGCCGCGCTCACCACCGCCTTTAACGCCGCCAAGGATCCGCGGCTCGAGGCCCGGCTGGCCTGGGCGGTGGGCATGCTGCCCGATCAGGCAGATGCGTGGATCGCGCGGCTCGCCACCGAACCGGACGAGAACCTGCGGGTGGTCGCGATGCGGATGTGCCGCCTGGCCCGCCGGGACGTCCCCGGACTCGCCGCGAAGTTTGCCGCCGACTCCTCGGCGGCCGTCCGCCGCGAGGTGGCGATCGCGCTGCGTGGTGTCGGAGGCGAAACGGCTGATCTTGCCTGGGCCGAGGTGGCAGCGCGGCACGCTGCCGGTGACCGCTGGGAGCTTGAGGCGCTCGGGATCGGTGCTGACTCGACTGCTGGGTTCGGCACGCCCGGCCACTGGGACGGACGGTTGGCGGCCTGGCGGGCCGTCGTGAACGACCGTTGGAAGACGCCCGCAGCACGCGAGATAGTGTGGCGGAGCCGCGGGTCGGCCACACCGGTGATGCTTTGCGAACTGCTCGCCGATCCATCCACGACCACGAACGAGTCGCTGGCGATTCTGCGGGCGCTCGACTTTCAGGACCGCGACCGTGTGCTGCCGGTGATCAGGCGGTTGGTGCCGGTTTGGGAGGCATCCGAGGAGAAACGTCGCGTCGTGCTGCCCGAGTTGGTGTCGAGGCTCGATACGGCCGACAACGCTGATGTTGAGCTGGCGAAGCGGATCGACGAGGCGACCGGCTATGTCGCCGGTACGAGGCAGTTTGTCGACATGGTCCAGCGGTTTCGGTTGAAGTCGCGTGTCGGCGAGCTCATCGCCCTGGCAGCCGCGGAGGGCACGGAGATATCCCTGGCAGCGGCCGCGGCTGGCGCTGCCTTCGAAAACGGAGGCAAAGAGGCTGTCATGGCCGCAGTCTTGGCGTCCGACCCGCCCGGCCTACGGCTCCTGACCGCGATCGGAACCCATGGAGGCGTCGAAGAGGCCACCTTGCTGAAGGGAATCCTCGCCCAGCCCGCGGCGACGCCGGAACTGCGATCAGCCGCCATCCGAGCGCTCGCCCAGTCGAATCAGGGCGCTAGAGATGTGGTCGCGATGGCGAAGGCCGGCCTGCTCGCCGGGACGATGCCGCAGGTGGCGGCATTGGCGATCGCATCGTGTCCGTGGGCCGACATCCGGCAATCGGCCGCCGATGTGCTGCCCATGCCGAAGGCGAAGGGGGGCAGCCTGCCGCCGGTGGCCGAGTTGCTCAAGCGGGAGGGCCGAGTCGACCAGGGTAAGGCCGTGTTCGCTGGGGTGGGCACGTGCGCCAAGTGCCACGTCATCGGGAGTGAAGGCAGGTCCGTGGGGCCGGACCTCTCGGGAATCGGCGTCAAACTCTCGAAGCAGGCCCTCTACGAGTCGATCCTCGCCCCGTCGGCCGCGATCAGCCACAACTATGAAACTCACACGGCACTGCTCGGCGATGGCCGTAGCACGACGGGGTTGCTCGTCTCACAGTCGCCCGAGCAGGTGGTGATCCGCGGTGCCGATGGTATCGATGTCACGATTGCCACCGGTGAACTCGACGAACTCGTCAAGCAGCCGGTGTCGCTGATGCCCGCGGATCTGGCGACACTGCTCTCGGCAGATGATCTTGTCGACCTCATCGCGTGGCTCCAGACGCTGCGAGCGACGAAGTAGCGGCTTGCGGCCGCGCCCGGTCATGCGGCTCAGGCGTTGACGCAGGCCGTCTGGCACCAGTCACTGATGCGTCGACGGATGTCGTCGCGAATGCGGCGCACCGCGGCGAGACGCTCCTCAGGCGTGCCCACGAGCACGGATGGGTCGGGAAATCCCCAGTGTTCCCGCGTCATCGCGCCAGGGATCGTTGGGCAACGTTCGGCGCTTGCCTCGTCACAGACCGTGACGACACGGGTGAACGTCGGGCCGTGTGCAACGATGTCGGCCACGCTCTTGGTATCAGCGCCAGAGATGTCGATCCCAAGCTCCATCATGGCCTCCACGACGAGCGGGTTGAGGGTGCCCGGCTCCAGCCCGGCACTGTGGGCCTCGTAACTTCCCTTGCACATCTGATTCACGAAAGCCTCCGCCATCTGGCTTCTGGCGCTATTGTGAATGCAGACAAAGAGAATCTTTTGTGGTGGAGAGGCCGGGTCGCAGACACCGCCTCCCGAGCAGCACGCACCGACCGCCCCGGCCGGGATGGCCTCGGAGGCCCCGCCAAACAGCCGTCGCCGGAGGGCAAGCGAGACGTTCACCAGCCCGATCAAGACCGGCACCTCCACCAGCGGGCCGATCACCGTGGCAAACGCGGCCCCTGAGTCGATGCCGAACACAGCGACAGCCACGGCGATGGCCAGTTCGAAGTTGTTGCTCGAGGCGGTGAACGCAATCGTGGCGGTCTTCGAGTAGTCGGCACCGATCGCCCATCCCAGCCAAAAACTCACAAAGAACATGACGGCGAAGAAGATCAGAAGTGGCAGGGCGATCCGTACCACATCCATCGGAATCTCGATGATCCGATTTCCCTTCAGGCTGAACATCACAAGGATCGTAAACAAGAGGGCGCACAACGTGATCGGACTGATGGTTGGGATAAAGACGGTCTCGTACCACTGCCGCCCTTTCAGCGAGAGCAGCGTGAATCTCGTGGCCATGCCGAGAATAAACGGCACACCCAGATAGATCGCCACCGTCTGGGCGATCTGACCGATGCTGATGGTCACCATCGTGCCCTGAAGACCAAACAAGGGAGGCAGAACGGTGAGCAGGAGCCATGCATAGACGCTGTACAGCAGGATCTGAAGCACACTGTTGAGGGCGACGAGGGCGGCAGCATATTCGGAGTCGCCCCGAGCCAAGCCGTTCCACACGAGCACCATGGCGATGCAGGGCGCAATGCCCACCATGACAAGCCCGGCCATGTAGTCGGGCTTATCGTGCAGGAGCGTCACGGCAAGCACGAACATCAGCAGCGGACCGACAATCCAGCTCTGGAACAGCGCCAGCCCCAGCGTTTTCCAATCCCGAAAGACCGTGGGCAGTTCCTCGTATCGCACCTTCGCCAACGGCGGATACATCATCAGGATCAGGCCGACGGCAAGCGGGATATTTGTGGTGCCGACCTGGAACCTGTTGATGAAAGCGTCGATGCCTGGCAGGAACCGCCCTAGGGCAACCCCAGCCGCCATGGCCACGAAGATCCAGGCCGTCAGATGGCGATCCAGAAACGCCAGTCGCTTCTGCTCAACAACTGCCGGTGCCGCAGACATGATGTTTCTCCGAAGCTGGTCGCAACCAACAGATCGCAAGATTTGCCGCGAGGATCGCAGTGTACCGCAGTGCAGATCAGTGGAAAGGTTCGCGAGGCTGGGGCCGAGTTGGTGCCAGGCAGGCCGGATCGACATCACCCTTGGCCCGCGGCAGGAAGTTTCGGTGCGCAGGTGACGGCCTCCGCACCGATCACAACCACCCGGTTTCGCCCGCCGGCCTTGGCCCGATACATCGCGTCGTCGGCACGGGCAATGAGGGCGTCGGCGGTCTCCTCGGGGCGGACGAGCGTCGCTCCGATGCTGATCGTCGTGCTGATGGTCCTGCCGGCAAACAGGATCGGTTTGGCCACCTGCCCGCGGAGTTTTTTTGCCACGGCAACTGCGTCATCGAGGTCGCGAACGCCGTACAAGACAACGAGCAGTTCATCGCCGCCGATTCTGGCCCCTACGTCGTCGGAGGTGCGGAGGCACGAGCGGATCCTGTCCGCAACGGCCCGGAGCACGGCGTCGCCGGCCGCGTGACCGTAGGTGTCGTTGACTGATTTGAAGCGGTCGATGTCGCAGAGAAGCACGGCAACATTCTTGCCAGTGCGACGGCATTGATCGTTGACGGCCCCGATCCGCTCGAGCACCTCCTTGCGGTTGAGCAGGTTCGTGAGTTCGTCGATGCGCACGCGGTGATCGAGCGCCTCGGCAAGCCGTCGATACCGCTCCTCGGAGGCCGCGAGTGCCGCGGCCGTGTGGTGGCGTTTGGTCGCGTCTCGCCAGGCGATGCTCACCCGCTCGTCCACCCGGACGGCCCGCACATCGACCCAGTGCGTGCCGTTGAAGGGAAACGCCACGTCATCGATGGATGCGGGCTGGCCGGCCGTCGCCGTCTCGCGAAACCTTGCCATCAGTCCCGTGGTCTCGAGCGCCGGGAACAAACCAAGCAGGCTTTTCCCAAGCACCTCCTCACGGCTCTTGCCCATCCACTCGCACGCGGCGTGGTTGATGTCGGCAGAGAGGAAATCCGTGACGCGGCCGGTGTCGTCGAAGAGCGGCTGGGCGAGAATGAGCGGGTCGAGCATGCTTTCGAGCGTGGCCTGCAGCCGTGTGCGTTCCGCGGCGACGGCTTTGTGGGCCTGTATCGCGCCAAAAACCTTTGGTAGCCGCCATCGCGAATGCGCAGCGGCGATGGAGAGTTTCCGGTCCGACAGGCCCTGCCGCTGCCGCAGCCGACGGTATCCCAGAGCGAGGGTGGCAAGCAGCACGAGGACCGTGACCACGAGCCACGGTGTATTCCCAGCGGCCCACGCCGTCGTCCACACGGCCGCTGTGACTGCAACAACGCTGGAACATCCAACCATCGGAAAATTTACTGAGGGGGAGCAGAGGCCAAGCCAATCGACGTGACGCCCTTCGTGTCACTTTTGGTGTCAGTCTGACGATCGCGCTCCCAAAATCATCAAATCAAACTAG
>JBBDNW010000258.1:0-9923 GCA_040877375.1 Pirellulales bacterium
GTCGCAAAGATTCCCCGGCGTCTGCGCGTGCCTCCGACCGGCTCCTCACGATCGGAGGCCGATGCCTCCCGACAGGAAGCCCCAAGCGCGAGCGCGGGGAATACGTCCGCCACCCATCCCGCTCCGCACCACGCCCACGGCTTGCCACCCGCATTCCCATCGCTCGCGCTCCGGGCTTCTTGGAACCGACGACGCCGCCTCCCGACAGGAAGCCCCAATCGCGAGCGCGGGGAATACGTCCGCCACCCCATCCCGCTCCCCGTCTCGGGCTTCCCCAAGCCGTCACGCCCGCCTCAGCCGCGTGTACTCGTCGATCGTGACGGTGGTGATTTCGCCATCGTCACGGGCCAGGATCAGCACGTCGCTATAGACCTTGTCGTCGCCGCTCCTGCGGAAGTGAAGCCCGTGCCGCCGCCGCTCGCGATGCAGCACACTGCCCACGGTCTTCGTGCTCCAGTTCGCCGACGAGCCGACGGTCACCCCATGGATCACCTCTACGCGGTCGCCCGGCTCGAGTTGCTCGTAGAGGCTCCGCGCCTCGTATTCCTCTGGCGTCATGACGGATCACACTTCCTTGCTATCGATCCACTTCATCATCTTCCGGAGGCCGCGACCGGTCTCCGTGAGCTTGTGCTCCCGCTCGCGGCGGCGGGTCGTCTTGAACATCGCGGCGCCGCCGCGGTTCTCGAGAATCCAATCGCGGGCGAACTCACCCGAGCGAATCTCCTCGAGAATCTTCTTCATCTCCGCACGGGTCTCGTCGGTGATGATCCGCTTGCCGCGCGTGTAGTCGCCGTATTCGGCGGTGTTCGACACGCTGTAGCGCATGTACTCCAGACCGCCCTGATAGAAGAGGTCGACGATCAGCTTCATCTCGTGGAGGCACTCGAAATAGGCCATTTCTGGCTGATAACCCGCCTCGACGAGCGTGTCGAAGCCCGCCTTGATGAGTTCTGAAACGCCTCCGCAGAGCACCGCCTGCTCGCCGAAGAGATCGGTCTCGGTCTCCTCCGCGATCGTGGTCTCGATCACGCCGCCGCGGGTGCCGCCGATGCCCTTGGCATAGGCGAGGCCGATCTTCTTGGTCTCGGGGCTCGCGCCGGGGCCCATCGCGATCAGGCAGGGCACGCCGCCCCCCTTCACGTATTCGCTCCGCACGAGGTGACCGGGGCCCTTCGGGGCCACGAGCAGGATGTCGTGGCCCGCGGGAGCCTCGACCTGGCCGAAGTGAAAGTTGAAGCCGTGGCTCGCCATCAGCACGGCGTTCTTCTTCAAGTTCGGCTTGATCGACGTCTTATAGACGTCGCCCTGCAGTTCGTCGGGCAGGAGGATGTTGATGACGTCGGCCTGCTTGACGGCCTCCTCGACGCTCACCGGCGCGAAGCCGTGGCTCTTGGCGAGCTCATAGTTGGGGCCACCCGGCCGCTGGGCCACGATGACGGTCAGGCCACTGTCGCGGAGGTTCTGGGCCTGGGCGTGTCCCTGCGAGCCATAGCCGATGATGGCGATGGTCTTGCCCGCAAGGGCCTTCAGGTCGGCGTCGGCGTCGTAATAGATCGTGGCAGCCAAGGGTTCACTCCGGTTTGGGAAAGCGGGTCAAGGATGGGAAAGGGAAGGCGCGGCCGCGGCATCAGGCCAGCGACTCACCCACGGGTGCAGAATCGGCGGGGCGGGCCCCGTCAGCGGCCTCGGTGGTTTCGCGGGTCGGAGGGCTTCCCCTGACCATCGCGATCCGGCCAGTGCGGACGAGTTCGAGGATGCCGTGGGGCCGCATCACCTCAACGAAGCCCTCGAGCTTCTTTTCAGTGCCCGAGAGTTCGATGATCACGCTGTCGGCGGCGACGTCGATGATGTGCCCGCGGAAGATGTCGACGAGCTCCTTGATCTCGGCCCGTGCGGGGCCGGCGAGGGCGGCGATCTTGATCAGGAGCAAGTCACGCTCCACGTAGTTGCGGCTGCTGATGTCGTCGACCCGGACGACCGTGACGATCTTCTCGAGTTGCCGACGCACCTGATCAAGCACGCGGTCGTCACCGCGCAGGACAAACGTCATCCGCGAGAACTGCGGATCCTCGGTCTCGCCGACCGCGAGGCTGTCGATGTTGTAGCCCCGCGATGCCAGCATGCCCGACACGTGGGCAAGCACGCCGGGGACGTTTTGAACGGTGGCGGAAAGGACATGGCGCATGGCTGGCTCGCAACGGGCTCCGGGCCGGGATCGGCAGGCGGGGCGCCGGGCAAAGCCGCCGCTGCAGAGGCGGTTCGGAGTCTAGTAAGGGCAAACCCTCGCGTTCAAGCCTCGACCGCTGTTTTCCGGGCCGCAGGGGGGCGGGAATGCGTCGGCGGACGCGGACGGCGGACGCACGTTGACAGAGGGGGGAAAAAGCCGATAGTTTGCGGTGCTCGGAGTGCGCGAGGCTCCGTGGTCCCTGTGTTGTTCCCCCCTGACCCCAGCGAGCGAGAAGAGCGTGTCGAACGTCTTGGCCCAGGAACTGATCGAAGCCGGCGTCCATTTTGGCCATCGTGCCAGCCGATGGAATCCGAAGATGAAGCCCTACATTCACGGGCGCCGGAACCTGATCCATATCATTGACGTCCGCGAGACCATCCGCGGGCTCCTGCGGGCCAGAAAGTATCTCAAGCAGGTCTCCTCGACCGGCAGCCTGATCCTGTTCGTCGGGACCAAGCGCCAGGGTGCCGAGGCGGTGGCCCGCGAGGCCGCCCGCTGCGGCATGCCCTACGTCAGCGACCGCTGGCTCGGCGGCACGCTGACCAACTTCCGTACGATTCGCAATCGTCTGGCCCGCCTCGAGGAACTCGAGACTCTGATCCCGTCAGAGGCATTTGGCTCGTATTCGAAGAAGATGCAGTCGTCGCTTCGCCGCGAGCACCGCAAGATGCTCCGCAACCTCGGCGGCATTCGCACGCTGTCCAGGCTGCCTGAGTGCCTTGTCGTGTTCGATCCCAAAAAGGAGAAGAACGCGGTCAGCGAAGCCCGCAAGATGGGCATTACGACCGTGTCGCTGATCGACACCGACTGCGATCCTGATCTCATCGACCTCCCGATCCCCGGCAACGATGACTCGATCCGCTCGATCGAACTGGTCGCCGCCCGGTTGGCCGATGCGGTCCTCGAGGGTAAGTCCCAGTCGGCAACCGAAGCTCAGGTGTCGGCCGAGGGTGCCGAGGGCGCGGTCGAGGGCGAAGGCAAGCCGAAGCCCCGGGCCCGGCCGATGGTTGCCAAGCGTTCGGTGCCGAAGCCGAAGGCCTGACCAACGCGGCAGCGGATGTTCAGTCTGGACGGGCTTGTCGCCAACTTGTCATCGGCTTGCCACCGGCCTGTCACCGGCCTGCCATGGACGACTCATCGGTCAACCCGCGAGACCTGCACTCTCCATCCGCATTCGTTGAACCACGCTCCCCAGGAGAAGGAAACACATGGCTGAGATCACCGCAGCGGCCGTCATGGCCCTCAGGGAAAAGACCGGCCTGCCGATGATGGAGTGCAAAAAGGCACTCGCCGAATGCGGCGGCAACACCGAGCAGGCCGTCGATTGGCTTCGCAAGCAGGGCATCAAGACCCAGTCGATGCGGGCCGATCGGGAGACCTCCTGCGGCCGCCTGGCCGTGTTTGCCGACCCGGCCAAGGGCGTAGGCACGATCATCGAACTGAAGTGCGAAAGTCCGCCTGTGGCCGGCAGTGATGATTTCAAGGCGCTCGCCAACGACATCGCCAAGACGCTGGCGCTCGGCCCGGGCGCTGCGACGTCGGCCGACCTGCTCGCACAGAAGAGCCTCGCGCATCCCGACCGCACCCTTGGCGAACTCAAGGACGATCTCTTCAACCGCATGCGGGAAGTCTTCGAACTCTCGCGGATCAAGCGGATCGACGGCCCCTGCGGCGGCTATGCCCACCACGACGGCTCCAAGGCAGCGTTGATTGAGATCGCGGGCAACACGTCGGCAGCGAATGCCGGCGAAGTGGCGAAGGACGTCGCGATGCACGTGGTCGCCCTGGCGCCCCAGGCGATCCGCAAGGAGGATCTCGATCCCGCGGTCGTCGAGAAAGAGCGGGCAATCCTCACCGAGGCAGCACGCCACGAAGGCAAGCCAGACAACATCATCGCCAAGATGATCGAGGGCCGGCTGAGAAACTTCTTCAGCCAGTGCGTGCTCCTCGAGCAGCCATTCGTGAAGGACGACAAGCAGTCGGTGGGTCAGTTCGCGAAGGCGGCCGGCCTCGAGATCAAGTCGGTGGAGAATTGGAAGTTGGGTGGTTGATCGTCGCGAAAGCATCCCGGGGGAGCGATGGACAAGACGCCTTACCGCCGCGTGCTCCTGAAACTCTCCGGTGAGAGCTTCGCCCGGACGGGTGAGCGGGGCATCTCGATGGATGAGGTGGTCCACATCGCCCGGCAGACGGTGCAGGCGGTGGCGCGAGGTGTGGAGTTGGCCGTCGTGATCGGTGGCGGCAACATCCTTCGCGGCGGCTCGTTCACAGCCGGCAATGCCGCGATCCAGGAGGCGACGGCCCATTACATGGGCATGCTCGCTACGGTGATCAACGGCCTGGCACTTCAAGACGCGCTCGAGAGTCTGGGTGCGCAGACGCGGCTCATGACGGCGATCCGCATGGACGGCGTTGCCGAACCCTACATCCGTCGCCGAGCTCGGCGGCATCTGGAGAAGGGGCGGATCGTGATCCTCGCCGCGGGCACAGGCAGCCCGTTCGTGACGACCGACACCGCCGCGGCACAGCGGGCACTCGAACTGGGCGCCGACATTCTCATGAAGGCCACACGGGTGGATGGTGTCTACTCCGACGATCCCGAGAAGAATCCACACGCGGTGCTCTATGGCGAACTCTCCTACCAGCAGGTGCAGCAGCAAAACCTGCGGGTGATGGACGGCACGGCGATCTCACAGTGCATGGAGCACGGGATGCCGATCCTCGTCTTCAACTACCGTCGCGACGGCAACATCGAGCGAGCGGTCGCGGGCGAGCGGATCGGCACGATCGTCGGCTCCAGACGACAGGGCGACGCCTGAGGCAGCCCCACGGCGGACCAGGGCATATACTCGCGGTCCTCCCGCACCTTAAGGAGCCATGCCGATGCCCCTCGACAACATTCTGCTCGACGCCGAAGAACGGATGGAGAAGGCGGTAGACGTCTTTCGCCATGCGCTTACCGGTATCCGCACGGGCCGGGCTAATCCTGGCTTGGTCGACACCCTGCGGGTCGAGGTCTACGGCTCGCCCACGCCCATCAAGGCGCTCGCGAGCGTCGGCGCACCCGAATCCAATCAAATCGTCGTTCGTCCATTCGATCCCGGAACGCTCAAGGACATCGAGAAAGCGATCCAGGCCAGCGATTTGGGCCTCAACCCACAGAGCGACGGCCGGCTGATCCGGATCGTGATCCCGCCGCTCTCCGCAGACGTCCGCAAGAAGATGTCGGCCCGCATTCGCGATCTCGCGGAGGAGGCCAAGGTCGCGATCCGCAACGTCCGCCGCGACGCCAACAAGGCAGCCGACACCGAGAAGTCGGATGGCGACCTCACGGAAGACGACTGCGAGCGGTGCAAAGAAGACGTTCAGGACCTCACCAAGAAGTATGAGGGGAGCGTCGGCGACCTCGCGAGAACGAAGGAAGCCGAGGTCATGGAGCAATGACACGCCCTGCGCCTGCGCCTGCGCACCAACGGCTATGATCGAGGTTTTTGATCTCGTCAAGGAATATCGCTTCGGCGACGGTGCGACCGTGCGGGCCGTCGACGGCGTCTCGTTCGTCGTCCATCCGGGGGAGATGGTGGGCCTGCTCGGCGGTAATGGCGCCGGCAAGACGACCACCATGCGGATCCTGGCGACGCTCGTGAAGCCCACCGCAGGCACAGCCTCGATCGCCAGACACGACGTGCGCACCGAACCGCTCGCCGTTCGCCGCCAGCTCGGCTACGTCTCGGCGACGACCGGCGTGCCCGACCGGCTCACGCCCCGCGAGGTTCTCGCGTCGTTTGGCCGGCTGTACGGGCTGCGCAGCGGCCACCTTGCGGACCGGATCGATTCGCTCTCCGCCACACTCGACCTCGGCGGCTTCATCGACCGGCCGTGTGGCCGCCTCTCGTCGGGGCAGCGGCAGCGCGTGTCGCTGGGGCGGGCCCTGGTTCACGATCCGCCGGTGCTCGTGCTCGATGAACCGACCAGCGCGCTCGACGTGCTTGGCTCCCGGGACCTGCTCGCGTTGCTCGACCGCCTCCGGGACGACGGCCGCACGATCCTGCTCTCCACCCATCGACTGCACGAGATCGAATGGCGCTGCGACCGCTTCCTGGTCATCAGCGGCGGCCGCATCCTCGCGGACGGAACCCGCGAGGCGCTCATCGCCGGCCACGAGGGCGGCCTCGAAGAGGCGTTCTTCGCGGTCGTCGCACCGGGGGCGCGGCTGTGAATGCACGTGAACCCGAGGCCGCGGGTGGCTGGCCGGCACGGCTGGCGATCGCCCGCCGCGATCTCCTGGAGTTTGTCCGGGACCGACGCGCGCTCTTTATCACGCTGGTGATGCCGATGGCGATGTATCCGTTGCTCGCCCTGTCGAGCACGCTGGGCATCCGCACCGCGATCACCGAACTCGACGGGCGGGAGGCTACGGCGCAGCTGTCCTTGGCACTCTCCGGCCCCGATGCCGGAGCGTTCGCGGCGCACATCGACGCCGTCGCACGCCGGGGCGACGGACAACCCGACGGCTGGCCCGGCAACCTGTCTGTGCGCGTCGTCGACGCCGACGCGGCACGCCGACTGATCGACGAGGGGGCGGCGGACGCCTGGATCGACGTCGCGGACGGTACCGTCGCGGGGCTTGCTGGCGAGGGCACCGTGCCACTCGACGTGAGGCTCTCGACTGTCCACGCGGCCGACCACCGAACCAAGGATCATGTCATGGCGGTGATGCGTGGAGTGGCCGACACCGCGCGGCTTGCCCGACTCGGCCGGGCCGGTCTGCCAGAGAGCCTGCTCAAGCCGCTCCGCATTGATTTCAGCGGCGGCCTGCCGGCGGCGGCCCCTGCCTTCCGCGACGTGCTACCGATGACGGTCGCGGCGGTCCTCGTGCTCCTGGCGCTGCTCACGGCGACCGGCGCGTTCTATCCCGCCATCGACGCGATCGCGGGAGAGAAGGAACGGGGCACGATCGAGACCCTGCTGCTCGCGCCGTGCACGGCGCTCGACGTCGTCACCGGCAAGTTCCTCGCCGTGTTCGCCGTCACACTCGCGACGCTCGTGGCCAACGCCCTGTCGATCGCACTGACTGCGACGGTGCTTGTGCGGGTGCTCCCGGCCGGCTCCTTCGAAGGGCTGTGGTCGGCCGGCGTGACTGGCTGTGTGATCGTCACCATCGCGGCCTACGTCGGCCTCGCGGCCATCGCGGCGGCACTGTGCCTCGCGGTGACCGCGGCCTCCCGCAGCGCGAAGGAGGCACAAAACACGCTCACGCCGGTCGTGATGTTGATCGCGGCTCTCGCCGGGTCGGCACTGCTGCCGGGCACGGAGTCGCGCCGCTGGCTTCCCGCGGTGCCGTTCGCAGGACAGGTGGCCGTGGCGCGATCGGCACTCGTCGTCACCGACCGGAATGACGCAGAGGGCGCGCCGCAGTTGGGGACCGTCGGCATCGGCCTCGCCACCTCTCTCCTCTCGTCCGCCGCGCTCGCCTGGCTGCTCCTGCACCTCACCGCGTCGCTCATGTCGAACGAGGAGCTCCTGTTTCGCGGACCCGACGCGGCAACGAGTGGGTTGCACAGGCCCGCTCCGCGGAGGTCACCCACCGCCTGGCAGGGCTTCGCCGCGGCGCTCGCGGGCTTCACGGCGCTGTGGTACGCCCAGGGGCTCGCACCGGTCGATTTCGTGCCGGCACTCCTGACCCAGCAGGCCATCGCTGTGCTCCTGCCGCTCGCGGGAATCGCGTGGTGGCAGCGGGTCGATGCCCGAGCGACCTATGCGCTCCGCTGGCCGGGAACGACGGCCGCCACGGTGGCGGCCGTGGCCGGGGCGGCTCTGATCGGCAGCGGGCTGTTTGTCGTGGGGGCCGCGGCGGCCCTCGCCGCCTGGGGCACCGATGTGTCGCCCGAGGCGCGAAGCCTCGCGGAACGGCTGATCGACCTCATTCGCGACAACCCTTCGTGGCTGGCGGTGCTCGTTCTCGCGGCGATGCCTGCAGTCTGTGAGGAACTCCTTTTCCGGGGGTGGGTGCTTTCCGCCCTGGCCGGCGACCGCCCGTCGCCGCGCCGCGCCATCGCCGCCGTCGTGGCGCAGGCAGCGGTCTTCGCCGCGTTTCATCTCTTGCCCGAGCGGATGCCGCAGACCTTCGTACTGGGGATCGCACTGGGCTGGATGACACTCGCCACGCGGAGCATCCTGCCGGCGATGATCGCCCATGCCGCACATAACGCCACACCCGTGGTGCTCGTGGCAATCGCATCGCCGAACGACCTCTCCGCCATCGAGCTGGGTACGGCATCCGGACTTCCACCCTGGGCGACGACGGTGGCGATAGGATGTCTCGCCGGCGGCGGCCTGCTGCTGGCCGTCGCGCGGCACGGACGCACTCCAAGGGACTCTCGGACATGAGCGGCGAACGGCGAACGGTGGGATTCCGGCGGGGCACGGTGGCGACCGGCGTCGTGGTGGCGACATGCCTGATGGTGGCGATCTTCGAAGGCAGCCTGCGGGGTGAGCCCGCGGCGGCGACACCGCGGGTCTTGAAGGTCGCGATCGCACCGATTGCTTCGGCGGTCGAGTGGCAGAACGATCAGCCGACGGGTGCCATGATCGACGTCTGGAAGGAAGTTTCCCGACGGCTCGACATCTCCTCGGAGTTCATCCGCGTCAAGACGTTCGTCGAACTCATGGACATGGTTCGGGATGGGAAAGCCGACGTCTCGCTCGGGCCGCTGGCCATCACCGAAGAACGCGAAAAACTGTTCGATCTGACGCATCCTGTCTTCCACTCCGGCATGCGGATCGCCGTGCGGCAGCGGAACGAAGGCGGGTTGTTGCCTGCTGTGCGGTCGATGCTGTCATGGAAGCTCCTGCAACTCGTCGGGCTGGCCGTGGCCCTGGCTGTCGTCTCCGGTCACCTGCTCTGGTGGTGTGAACGAGGCAGCAATCCCCGCTCGTTTCCCCCGGACTATCCCCGCGGCGTCGGCGAGGCCATCTGGTGGATCATCTCGACGATCGTCACGGGTGGCTGCGACGACAAGCACGTCGACGGCCCCATCGGCCGAATCCTCGCCTTGTTGTGGATGATCGGCGGCATCGGCCTGATCGCCGCCTTCACCAGTGTGCTCACGGCGACGATGACGGCCGAGCGGGTCACGGGCATGATTCAAGGCCCTCGCGACCTTGCGGGCCGGTCGATCGGCTGCCAGGCGGCCTCGGTGACCGTGCCGACGATCCGCCAGCGCGGGGGCTTCCCACAGGAGTATGCGACGATCCTCGATGCGATCGATGCGCTCGAACTTGGCATGGTCGACGCGGTGGTCGGCGAGGCTCAGACGCTGATGTACGTCATCAACGAGTCGGGAAGGAACGAGGTGAAGCTCGTCGGCCCGATCTTTGACTCCTTCGACTACGGCCTGGCGCTGCCGACGAGCAGCCCGCTCCGCGAGGAACTCAACTCGGTGATCCTACAAATGCGGGAGGACGGCACGCTCACCCGCATCCGGGAAACCTGGCTGGGCGCCCACGACTGAAGTCACGCTTCCCAGCCGTGAGAGCGCATTCGACTTTGGTGGATCGCCGGCTCGGGGGCGGCAAAAGTCTCGTCGCCAGGGCGAGGATACGCCCGAGGCTCCTCGAGCGTTCGCCGACCCCATCGCCTCCCGTCAGGAAGCCCCAAGCGCGAGCGCGGGGTATACGGATCGCATCGAGA
>JBBDNW010000259.1:0-9867 GCA_040877375.1 Pirellulales bacterium
GCCTACCTTTTCCAGTTTGCCAAGTCGCCGCTACAGCTATCCGAGAGCCGCTCTGGCCGGCTCAGTTTGGTGTCCAGATGACTTTCTTCTCGCCCGCAGGGCCCGGCTTCTCGCCGCCCGGTGTCCAGAGTTTGCCAGGGTCGCCGGCAGCTGCGGGCAATGCCGCGCCGCCTGCCGGAGGCGGCCCGCCGGCCCGTCCGGCGAGTGCCGAGAGATCCACTCCCGCCTCCATCATCACTTCGGCGAACGCCTGCAGCACCTGCTGGTCGCGGCCATGGTCGCGCCGCAGGTGCTCGAGCAACCGCATGGTGTCGGCCTCGTCGCTGCGCTGCATCCGCACGCGAAGTTCGGCGACATCGAGCATGCCGTCGTTGGCCTTGAGCTGAGCGGCAACAGCGCGGAGCTCCGCGATGATCTCGAGTTTGCGGACACTCGAAGTGGCCCGGTCTTCGAGCACGCCCAGGGCCTCCCAGCGGTCGGCCGGCGTGGCGTCGGCCCGCGCCGCGAGCGACTCGGCAGCCCGCTCTGCGGCCCGTTCGAACCCGGCGTCGAGGGCGGTCACCAGCACGCCGCGGAGGTCGTCGATCCCAACTTTTTCCATCTCGAGCCGATGCCAGCGTAGCGGCGGCAGGCTGTCCTCGAGCGGATGCGGTGATTCGATGGTCGTCGCCGGCGGCATTCCGAGCCGACCCCGCACCGCGGTCCAGGCGTCGCAGGCATCGGGCCGACGAGAGGTGGCCTCACCCTCCGTCACGAGCGCCTCGACGCGTTGGGCGCCCTGCGGGTCGCGGAGCGCCTCACGGGGCGTCTTACCGAGAAGTTCGGGCAGCGGCGTGTCGGGCCAGACGTCGAGAAAGCGAACCCAGATCGCCTGGCGTTGCTCGTCGAGGAGCTTGTCAAACACCGACAAAGCGCCAGCGGATGTCGGGCCCGGCGGTGCCATGGGGGGCTGCATGCGGAACTGGCTCCCCATCAACCAGTTGGTCGGCCCGGTGCCGGGCATGGCGTCGCCCCCCGCGTCGGCCGCAAACGTGCAGGCCAGCAGGCTTTCGACGGTGGGCCGGGCCGTTTCGACGTCGGGCGCAAAGCCCTGGAGCACCGCCTCGGGCTCGCGGTCGGTCTGGCGACCAAATACGAGCAGTGTGGCCAGGAGCCGCGCCGGGCTCTTGTCGTCGTAGATCCGCCAGGCTGAGCGGGGTGGCACGGCTCCCCGACTCACCCACTGGGCCCGGTCGAAGGGGGAAGGGTCGCAGTTGCCGGCGTGGCGGAGTTTGTCCTCGAGGAGTTCGATGGCCGTCGTGCCCTCCTCGCCGGCCGGCACGGCGAGCGCGGCGGCGCGGCTCGCGAAGCGGACCAGCGGCGAGCGGTCGGGGTCGGCCTCGGTCTCGAGCGCGATGGCTCTCCCCATCGCCTCCACCGCGTCGTCGTGAGCCACGTCTTTCAGTCGCGCCACCGCCACCCATGCCTCCGACGCCTCGAACGGGCGGGCGAGCATCTCACAGATCAGGGCGATATTCGTGAACAGCTCGCGCGACTCCCCCGCCACGCCCTTGAGGCTGCGGAAGGTGGTCAGGGCCTTGGAGAGCTGCCACCCGCGGGCAGCCTTCAGTGCCGTGTCGAAGTCAGGACGCCATGGCGAGTCGCCCGAAGCCTCCTCCAACTGCACCCTGGTGCGCAGCGCCGGCGGCACGCCCGATGAGCCGACGATCGAGGCGAGCAGCCGCCGATCGTCCTCGGAGCCAAGCGCGGCGTCAGTGAGCCAGTCGACGATGCCCTGCGCAAACCCGACATGCCCGAGTTGGGCCGCCGCCTGCACGAGCGTTGCCGCGATCCGCACGAGTTCTGCCGAGACATCCCGCCCCTCGCCCCCCGCCGGCTTTTCAAGAGCCTTGTCACGAGCACGGTCGAAAGCGGCGGCCGCCTCCTGCATGCGGCCCGCGATTGCATCGGTGACCGCCGACTGGCCAAGCGCCAGCGGATTGTCGGGGAATGCGCTGAGAAACGCGTTGCTGCTGGTGGCCGCCTCGGCGTACCGCTTCGACGACAGTTCGAGTTTTGTGCGGGTCGCCATCAGGCAGGCGCGGCCGGGTGACTTTTCCTCGAGCCGCTTCACCTGATCCAGCGCGGCCGAGATCTGGTCCCCCTCGACGAGCTTGTCGAGTTGTTCGAGGTCACCGACGAGGTCGGCGCAGCAGAACTTGATCTTCTTGCCGGTGCCGCCGGGGCAGGGGGCGTAGGTGTCGATCGCCATGCGGGTGTGCTCTCCAAGTCGTCAGAAAACGGCTGCGCAGCTCAGAGCAAAATGTACCAGAGCCATGGTGCTGCGGAAGCAGCGCGGTGGGTTGCCCAGCCTCGTCGTCAGTTGCATACTTGTCTCAGAAGCGCACGGTTGGCGGCCGGCAGCGCCAGAGGCTCGTATTCGTGCAGCAGCCCCGCATCATCATCGTCGATTCCGCCGGTGGCTCCGCCCTGCCTTATGCACGGCTCGTGGCGCGTCTTCAGCCGCTTGAGGTGCGGGTCGAGAGGTCGCTCGACAAGGCGCTTGTGAGTCTGTCGTGCGATTCCTGGGATCTCGGCGTCGTGACGGCCAGAACGGGCCCCACCGCCGACGTGCTCTACACGGCGCTGCGTAAGGCCGACCCGCAGTTACCGATGGTCGTCATCGACCCGAAGCCGAACGTCGATACGGCGCGGGCCTGTCTCCAGGCTGGGGCCGGCGACTACCTCGACGTTGCGAGGGTGGAGACCGATCTCGAGGACGCGCTTGAGCGACTCCTCAGAACCTCCCGCCGCCGGGCTGCCGAGGAGGTGCTTCGCCGGGCGGTCGAGCGGCCCTACTCGTTCGCCGAGTTCCTGGGCGAGAGCCCGGTGATGCAGCAGGTCTATTCGATCATCGATCGGGTGGCCACGAGCTCGGTCGACGTGCTTGTGACCGGGGAGACAGGCACGGGCAAGGAGCTCGTGGCGCGGGCGATCCACACCCGCAGCCGCCGTGCTGCAGGGCCGTTCGTGCCAGTGGACTGCGGCGCGATCCCCGACGCCCTCATCGAGAGCGAACTCTTCGGCCACGAACGGGGTGCATTCACTGGCGCTGATGCCCGCCGCATGGGGTTGGTCGAGTTCGCCGACGGAGGCACGCTGTTTCTCGACGAGGTGGGCGAATTGCCGCTGACCCTCCAGGCTAAGTTGCTGCGCGTGCTCCAGGAGCGGCGGGTCCGCCGCGTCGGAGCGCGGCAGGAAAACCCCGTCGACGTGCGGGTGGTGGCCGCGACTTCCCGCGACATCGACCAGATGGTGGAGCGGGGCGAATTTCGCCGCGACCTCTTCTATCGGATCAACGTCGTGCGGGTCGACCTGCCGCCGCTTCGTGCGCGGGGCGACGACATCGGCCTGCTCGCCGAATACTTTGCCAACAAGGCGGCCCACGAGGTGGGTCGGTCGGTCGGCGGGCTCTCTACCGATGTCTACCAGGTGCTCAAGGGCTACCACTGGCCGGGCAACGTGCGGGAGCTTCAAAACGTCGTTCGACGGGCGATCGCGATGACGCGTTTGCCGATGGCGGGCGTCGATGATCTGCCGGACGAGATCGTGGCCGCCGCTGGCCGGGCCGCGGGGGCTGAGGCCGGCGCGATCGGGTTCTTCGCGCAGCGGGCCGAGCATTTGGCGAAGTTCGAGACGCACTACCTCGTCGACCTGCTCACGCGGCACCTCGGCGACGTCTCGGCTGCGGCGCGAGAGGCGAGGCTGCCCCGGGGCACGCTCTACCGCCTCATGAAGGGGCATGGTCTCGACGCCGCAGCGTTTCGTAAGTCGTGAGGGACCGCTCGAGCGGCTTCGTGACGGCGCTGGCACGCTGCCGTTACAGTGCATTCGACCTAAGTGCATTGCCGGCTCGGGGGCGGCAAAAGTCTCGTCGCCGGGAGATTTTGCTACAGAATGCCCGCGTGGCCGACTCTGCGTTGCTCGTGAGTCGCAAACATTCCCCGGCGTCTGCGCGTGCCACCCCCGGCTCCTCACGAGCGGGAGATGTGCCTCCCGTCAGGAAGCCCCAAGCGCGAGCGCGGGGAATACGGGTCGTACCCCGCCCCGCTCCACCAAAGGCAGATGCGCTCTCGCCCTCGGCAACCGATGGGAGGCAACCTGTGACAAGGACCGCCCCGCTCCACCAAAGGCAGATGCGCTCTCGCCGCAGCGATCAATCGCCATCCAGTGGTTTGATCCAGACGTTGCGAAACCGCACGGGACTGCCGTGTTCCTGGAGAAAGAGCGGCCCCTGTCCGGTCGTTCGCAGCGTCTTCTCGATCGCCCGCAGGTGGTCGGTGACGCCATGCCGGTAGGGAATGTAGGGCGACCGCGGCTCCGTGAACTCGATCCCGTCTTGCACGAGGCTGCCGTTGAGCCAGGCCGTGATCGAACCAGGGGTCGTGACCGTGCCTACGGCGTCTCGTTGTGGGGCGATGAAGCGGATGTCATACACCTGCCATTCGCCCGTCGGTCGCGCGGCGTTGACCAGCGGCTTGCCGAAGCGGTACAGGGCGTTCTCGTCCTGGTCCGTCGGCGAATCAACGCCGAAGGAGTCGAAGATCTGCATCTCATAGTGGCCGTGGATATAGAGGCCGCTGTTGCCTTTCGACTGGGGCGCGGTCATGAACTCCGCGTGGATGTCGGCGTCGCGGAAGACGGGCACGGAGACGAGGTGGTTCGCGTGGCCCTTCGTGTTTGACATTACCAGCGTGCCGTCCTCGATGGCCCAGTCCATCGGCCCACCGGCCATGTTCGTGAACTTCGCTCCGCCCGGCTCGCTGCCGTTGCCGAAGAGCAGGATTGCCCCCGGCGGCGGCTGTATCGGCAGCGGCTGTTGCACGGGTTGAAACTTGTCGAGCGGCTGGTGTGCAGCGGGCTCGAGCCTGCGGAGAGTGCGGTCGGCGAAGTCGGCGAACAATAGCCAGTCCTCTTTCAGCAGATCGTGCTTGCCCGAGCGGACGTGGTAGCCGATGGTGCTGCCGACGGGTGCATCGCAGAACCAATGAGAGAACCGCTTGGTGATCGCCCCGATGGTCTCGCCATAGCTGCGTCGCTCGAGGGCCGCACCGCCGCAGCCCGACTCGTTGGACACGACCATCGCGAACCGTTCGTCGCACGCACCGGCCCAGAGCGCTGCCTTCCCATTACGGGAGTGCCCCAGAACGATCACCTTCCCCGCGTCGACCTCGGGCAGCGTCACGAGCCAGTCGAGGATCCGCGAAAGCTGCCAGGCCCATGTCGCAATCGCACCCGGCTCGTCGGCGGGAAGCTCGCCAGTGACGGGCCGGCCGAGGGAGGCCAGCGCGCTGGCTGCGCGGCCGTCGGGTCGATCGGGAAACACGTCGCCATAACAGGCCGTGGCCAGTCCGTAGCCTCGTGCGAGGAGTGTCTCGACAGGCCAGCGACGGGCAGACACGCCCCGCGAGGCCGGCGTCGCGTGATGGTCGACGATGCCCTCCGCTGGGTCGTCCGGCAGCCATGCCTCACAAAGCCGGATGTCGGGATCGATGTGCTCGGCCTGATTGCCCTTGAAGTTGAGGTTGAGAAACACCGGCACGGGCCGATCAGATACCGGCAGGTAGAGCAGCACGTCGGTGGTCAGCGCGTCCGCCGCGTCACCCAGCCGGAGCCGGGCCTGGAACCGTATGGCCTTCGTGCCGGCCGCGAGCTCGACCTTGGCACGTTCGACGGCACCGACGGGAGACACTGGAACTCCAGGTAACCTGCGGCCATAGACAGACTGCTCGAGGAGGGCGAACTGGTGGGGCCGCGACGCCGCCGTCCAGTCGTCCGCGGTCTTCGCAGGCCGGCCATCCGGCCCAGCCAGCACGTTGGGCAGCGTGTAAGGGCCGACAGCGGCTTCGTCGTAGTTGGGCTCCGTGGCGGTCACGATGGGTAGCGCCATTACAAGTCCGACTGTGAGCCAGAGAACGTCGCTGCGGACTTGACGGCGCATCATCGGCATCGGTCGTTCCCTCGAAATCCTCGGCTTCAGTCGCGGCACCCGCTGCTTCCGCCCCTCCCGTTGTATCTCATGGCGAAGGGATTCGGTCGCGAGCGAGTGCCTCAGTGGGCCGGGGATGAGCCCGCTAATCCGTCGCGCAGGTGGAACACAACAGGGGCTCTAGTCGCGCCGGCGCGACAGGTCGCGGCCCGAACATCCTTGAATTCCCGTGATTTACGACGATGCGGGTTTGGCACGCGGGATGCACTTCTCTCCTGCGGCGGAAGTCGGTCGGCGCGATCGGCTCAACATTTCAGGCACGGCCCGCCGACCGGGGGCCACGCACCATCGAGGAGAGAACCATGAAGAAGATCGAAGCGATCATCCGGCACTTCAAGCTCGAGGAAGTCAAAGACGCCCTCAACGCCCAGGGCGTGAAGGGGATGACGGTGACAGAGGTCCGCGGCTTCGGCCGGCAGAAGGGGCATACCGAGACCTACCGTGGCGCGGAGTATTCCGTCGACTTCCTGCCGAAGGTCAAAATCGAGGTAGTGGTGAGCGACGACGAGGCGCAGGCCGTGATCAGCAAGATCATGGCGACCGCCCGCACCGGCCAGGTGGGCGACGGCAAGATCTTCGTGACAAACCTCGCCGAGGTCGTCCGCATCCGCACCGGCGAAACCGCCGCCTCCGCGATCTAGTTTGAGCGGCAGCACGGCCATCCATGGCCCGCGCAGGCTTGGGCAGGCGGGGGAACGCCCAGAGTTCCCTCGCCTGCTCGCCGCCGCCGACCGACTGGGCCGAACTCGTGCAGGTCCATGATGATCGCGACGTCTTCTGGAAGTGGTGCCGTTGAACCCAAGTTACGCACTTGGGAGCGTAAAGCCCGGGATTCCCTCGAAGTTGGGGTCAAAGTCTTTACTCCATTTGCGTGGGTCGGTCGATCCGCTTGAGTCGCCTGAGAAGCTGTAACCCGAGCCGGTGAAGCAGCGTTTTCTGCTCCGCTTCGGGCTCGGTGACATGTCGTAGCCGCACGCTCGTGCGGACTCCCTGGGAAGATTCCGCGGGCAGGACGATGTCGCCGCTTTTGATCTTCGCGATTTCGTAGAGGAGGGTACGGAGCGCGTCTCCCAGCCCGGCACCCTTCATCCAGCCGGCCAGTGTCTTCCACATGGCGTAGGCGAGGAAGCAGACAAGCACGTGCGACCGCACGCGGTCTTCCTTGTGATGCCACACCGGGCGAATCGCAAGCTCATCTTTTGCGATTCGGAAGGCCCACTCTGCCTCGGTCAGCTGGATGTATCGCCGCCACAGTGTTGCCGGGTCAACGCCCGTCAGATTGGTCCATAACACATAGCAGCCATCGACGCCCGCCTGAGTTTCCACCCAGTTCTGCTCGGTGAGCTGTTGCTCGAATGCCCGTAGCATCGACTTGGGCGTGCCGACGATGTACTTCGCCCCGCGCTCCCGCAAGAACTCGAGGTTGTCGCTGCTCACCATGCCACGGTCCATGACCCAGACGCGGTTCAGCGCCCCGTGCTTACGTTCCAGGGATTCCACGACGCTCTTGACCGTCCGGGAATCGTGCATGTTGCCGGCGAAGACCTCGTAGCCCAGTGGGAATCCTTCCTCGGTGACCACCAAGCCGATGCAGACCTGCGGGCGGTCACCCCGGGAGTCACGGGAATAGCCCCGCTTGGCGATCTCGCAGTGCTCAAGGTCGCCCTCGAAATAGGTGCTCGTGACGCCATCGAGCAGAAGATCGCACTTCAGCTCGAAGAGCTCTCCGAACCGAGTCTTTCAGTGCGACTCGATCGCTTCCTTGTGTGGCAAGAGCCGGTCGAGGGCTGCGTAGAGCCGATGGGTGTACCTTCTCTGGTGCGACGCCGAGCAGTTTTTCGAGCGCCGTGCGGCGGTACCACTTCTCTTCAATGTGCAGTTCACTCGATGGCTCGCAGAATCGGGCGATCGCCAGGATCGCAGCCATCGTGCTCCACGGCACATCCTCACGGCGTTCAGGCAAGAGTGTCGCGAGCAGCCCGTCACTCAGATGCTTCGAAGATCGCAAATGTGAGAGCACCAATTCAAGAACAAGGTCTTCACTCCAACACGATTCCGGGAACCGCGCGTTGGTACGTCAGGACTGACGATCGAAAGATGGTCCGGAATTCCGAAAAGCGGACCCGAACTGCGTAACTTGGGTTAAGGGGGGCAGGTCACTTGACGATGGCGATCTTCTTGGGGCCGGCGAGCCGCTTGCGCTTCTGAGTCAAATGGAATCCTTGGGGGGAAAGGGTAGACTCACGCTTGTCCACAGAGATTCCAGGTTCGACCGGAGCAAGACAATTTCATGTCACACCCCAGCAACCATTTGCATCGTCGCAGTTTTCTGACCATGTCGTCCGCTGCCGTGTCGACGTTTGCAATGCCGACGATTATCCCTCGCTCTGTACTCGCCAGCGGCAATCGCCCCGGGGCCAATGATCGGGTGAGAGTTGGCTGCATCAGTGCCGGACCCCGAGCTCGCTTGCTGATGGAGCAGTTACCGGAGTCGGCTGAATTGGTTGCAGTTGCGGATTGCAATATCGCACAGGCATTGAAGTTCAGGAACGAAAAGAAAGCCGACTGGGCGATCTACGGCAGTCATTATCCGTTGCTAGATCGCAAGGATATCGACGCGGTCATCATCGCAGGGCAGGAATACCAACGTGTGCTCCCCTGCATTCACGCGGTCCAAGCGGGTAAGGATGTTTATGCGGAGAAGCCGCTGACGCTGTACATCCTGGAAGGGCGTACGCTGACCGAGCACGTTCGCAAGCATAAAGCGGTCTTTCAGGTTGGTACACAACAGCGTTCGATGGAGATGAACCGTATCGCCTGTGAGTTCGTCCGCAACGGCGGTCTCGGCAAGTTGCAGTATGTTTCTGCTGTGAACTACTCGGGCGTCGGGCCGACGCCTGCCGCTGACAGCTACGAAGAGCAGCCGATTCCGTCGGGTTTCAATTGGGAATTACATCTCAATCAAACCGAGTATCGTCCGTATGGTGCAGGAGCCACGCAGGGCCGTAATTACGTCGGCGGTGAAATGACGAATTGGGGAGCCCATGGCGTCGATCAGATCCAGTGGGCGTTGGGAAAAGACCACACGCTGCCGGTGCGATTCAAACCGATCACGTCCGGGCCAAACGGCAAGGTCACGGCCTGGTATGAGGACGGGACTGAGATTCGGTTCGAACTGGACAAGGGCCCGAAGGGCGGAGCGATTTTTGTTGGCGAAAAAGGGAAGCTCGAGATCAATCGCAACAAGTTCATGTCCAATCCGATTGACATCCACGACGAACTGCTTAAGAACGTGGATGAAGCCGCAGAGGAAGTAAAATGGTCGGACCAAACCGCCCTGTGGCAAGCCAAATGGCACATGCAGAACTGGATCGATTGCATCAAGTCACGTGAGCGACCGATATCAGACGTTGAAATCGGGCACCGCAGCATCGCCGTGTGCCACTTGACCAATATCACACGTTGGAGCGATCGTGAGTTGACGTTTGATCCAGTGTCCGAGCGTTTCATTGGAGCCGACGATGCGAACGCTTGGAACGATCGCCCGCGTCGAGCAGGTTATGAACTGCCAGCGGTGTAACTCGACAACCATCGAGCCAAGCAAACCGTGCCTCGAGCGCATCTGCCTTTGGTGAGGAGGCGAGTTGGCACCTTGGAGGAGGGAGGCAAGGGGGTCGGCGAACGCTCTTAAGAGCCTTAACGCGTATCCTCGCCCCGGCGACGAGACTTTTGGTGCCCCCGAGCCGGCGTTCCACGTAAGTCGAATGCGGTCTAGGCTGGCAGTGGCCGCGTCATCTCCACCGGCACGACCCACTCGTCGTACTGCTCGGGTGTGACGT
>JBBDNW010000260.1:0-9866 GCA_040877375.1 Pirellulales bacterium
CCCAAGCGCGAGCGCGGGGAAGACACCCCCCACCCCAACTCGCTCCCCACCACGCCCACAGTCGCCACCCGGATTCCCATCGCTCGCGCTGCGGGATTCTTGCGGCCGGTGTCCGTCTCCTGGCTGTGGATGTCGATCGCCGGTGGTTCGATCCCGATTCGGTGTCAGGCACGGTTTATGCCCACCGCGTCATCCGCCAGCTGACCTTCGCCGGCGTCGCAAACCCGGCGGCTGACGAATCGACGATCCCCGTACCGGCGGCGCGGAGCGTGAGCGTGTAGGAGCCCGCAAGGTTTGTGCCCCGGACGCCCGAGATCGTGAACGTGCGGTTGTCGGTCGTGGCGAGGCGGGCTCCCCGGAGCGACAGGACGATCCGGCCCCGCAGGAGCCTGAAGTCGTCGAGCGAGACCCCGCGGACGGTCCGGTTAAACGTCACGGTAAACGCGGTCAGTTGCCGCGCGGTTGTGGTGGGAATAGCCGCGAACACCGCGGTGAGCCGTGGGAGCGGCGCGGGGGGCAGCGTCGGTGGCGGCGCGACGGGCGGCGCGAGGGGCGACCCGTTCCAGCCCGGCGGCACGGGCGATGCCGGGGCGAGTCGGTAATCACCCCGCGCGGGATCGACGAGCACAGGGCGGAGGGTATTGATCGCGTTGCCCGCCCGCAGCACCGCGGCCAACGCCGGCGTCTCCACGCCAAGCTCGTGAGAGGCGGGGCCATTCCAGATGATGTTGTCGACGATCCGCAGGTTCGTGTCGGCCCGCGCGGGCGACAACACGTTGGATCCCGCCGGCGCGGTCCGCGGACCGGCGATCGCGAACTGCTGCCAACGGCTCACATAGCCGTCGGGATTGAGCACGACGTTGGAGGCGATCGTGACACGGTCGTTGGGGATCGGCACTTCGACGCCCACCACATCGGTGCCCCAGCCCCCCTGGGCGAGCAGCGCCGCGCACCGGGCCCGGTCGCCGTCGCAGGAGCGGCTGCCGAAGCCGACCTCGATGACGTGGCTGCGGGCCCCCACTCGGTACATGACGTTGTTGGTGATCATGATGTTCGACCCGCCGTTGACGCCCACGCCGGCCCCCTCGGTGTCATGAATCACGTTTCGCGTGAAGGTGATGTCGATCGCCTCGTAGGTGAGCCACGGGGCGACCATCCACTCAAAGCCCGTCCCCTGCCCCGCCGTGAAGCCGCCCGTGCCGGCGTCGAAAAACTCGTTGCCCGCCACGACGATGCTGGCCGAGCCGCCCTTCACATACATCGCCCAGTCGCCGGCCCGGTGGATCCGGCTTCCCACCACGTGGCCGTACTGCACGGCGACGAAGTCGACGGCGTTGTCCCAGGCGCCGGAGATGTCGCAGTTCTCGATATACACGTGCGTGCACTGGTTGGCCTTGAGCGTCTCCTGGGGCACGGCGTAGTCGGCGATTACTCCCAGCCCGCGAACGGTCGTGTCGCGAACAAGCACGTAGTTGCAGCCCTCAAAATGCAGCACGTCGCCACCGCGGGCGGAGACATCGAGGCCTTGCAGGTGGATGTGCGTGCATCCGAAGATGTTGAGGGCGGGGAGTTTCGCCGTGCCCACGCCATCCGCCGCCCGGACGATGACCGGTGCTGTGGCGGTGCCCAGCCGCCGCTCCCAGTAGTTGGGCACCATATCTTCGGCGTAGGTTCCCGCGACCAGATTGATCCGGACACCTTGGGAAAGTGGTATTCCGACAGGCACTCGCCGCCAAGCTTCGGAGACCGTGCGGACCGCGGACTGCCGGACGGCCCCGCTTCGGGCATCGTCGCCGGCGACGGGATCGACCCAGATCTCCGTGACAATAGGCGTGCCCGCGTTATAGGCGGGCAGCGTGGCATCGGCTGCGAGCAACCGCCGGTCCTCAAGTCGCTCGACCGAAAACAATCCCTTCTCCCGCCGCTTGCGGGAGATCGCAACGTCCTTGATAGTCATGGGAAAGACCCCTCGTTCACCCCTGCATCGCGATTGTATGCAGGCGATCAAGCGGGCCGCCCGCTTTCCCATCGCTCGCGCTCCGGGCTTCTTGGGGGCACGAAGCCCCGCGGGGAAGACGCCCGCAGCGTTAGCCGCAGAGCGGCAGGGCGCGGGTGAGCCGGGCGAGCGCCTTCTCCCGGCCGAGGATCGCCAGGCAGTCATAGAGGCCGGGGCCCACGGTCTTGCCTGTCACCGCCACGCGAACCGCATGCACGAGGTCGCCCGTCTTCACGCCCGCCGCCTCGACCACCCGCTTGAGCGACTCCTCGAGCGCCGCAGGCGTAAACGGCTCGACCGTCTTTGCATCCGCGGCAAAGGCCTCCAGCAGCGGCCGCACGCCTGGCTTGGCGAGCCGCTGCTTCACTGCCGCCTCGTCCATCGGCAACTCATCCACCAGGAAAAAATCGGCGTAGCCGAGGACGTCACCCGCGACCTTGAGCCGGTCGCCCGAGGCCTCGATCACCTGCCGCACCGTCTCCACGGCCGCTGCGAGCGGTGGATCCGCGATGAGCTTTGCCTTCACGAGGAAGGGGAGCATCATCGCGAGCTTCTCGTCGGTGGAGAGGCTGCCCATGTAGTGGTCCTGCACCGCCCAGAGCTTCTTGGGGTCGAAGCTCGCCGGCGACGAGTTGATCCGCTCCAGTGTGAAACTTTTTACGAGCTCGTCGCGGGAGAAAAACTCCGTCTTGTCGTCGTACGACCAGCCGAGCAGCGCGAGATAGTTGTCGATCGCCCACGGCAGGTAGCCCACCTCGCGATAGAAGTCGACGATCACGGGATTGAACGTGTCGGCCTCGGGGGCCAGCCCGATCCGTTCGGCGATCTTCGTGCCGTGCTCGGAGATCTGCTTGAAGTCGGCATTCTTGAGATACTGCGCAAGCTTCCGCTTGGAGAGTTTCGTGCGGCTGCCCGGCTCAGCGACGAGCGGCAGATGCGCATAGGCCGGTAGGCCGTAGCCAAGCGACAGGGCGATGAACGCCTGCCGCGGCGTGTTGGAGAGGTGCTCCTCAGCGCGGATCACGTGCGTGATCGCCAGGTCGTGGTCGTCGACCACGCTCGCGAGGTGGTAGAGGCATGAGCCGTCGGCCCGCTGGATGACGTGATCCTGCTCACGATCCCAGGCAAACTCGACCCGGCCGCGGACGGCGTCGTCGATCACGAGCACGCCCTCGCGGGGCATCTTCAGCCGCACGACGCTCTGCCTGCCCTCAGCGGCGAACCGTGCCGCCGCCGAGTCGTCAAAGGCCGCGAACCGCCGGCTGTAGAGGAAGGGTTTGCCCACCGCCTGCGCGGCCTTTCGTTCCTCGTCGAGTTCTTCCGGCTTTGCGAAATCGCGATAGGCATGGCCCGAGGCGAGCAACCGCTCGGCGGCGGCGCGGTGCCCCGCGGCCCGCTGCGACTGGAAGTAGGGCGCATGGGGTCCGCCCACGCCGGGGCCCTCGTCCCAGTCAATGCCCAGCCACTTGAGCCCCGAGAGGATCGGGTCAAGAGCCTGCTCGACGTTTCGTTCCGCGTCGGTGTCGTCGATCCGGAGGATGAACTGCCCGCCGTGCCGCCGTGCGAAGAGCCAGTTGAAGAGCGCTGTGCGAACGCCACCGATGTGCAGGTATCCGGTCGGGCTCGGCGCGAATCGGGTGCGGACGGTCATGGTCGGGGCCTCTCGACGGCGGGAACTCAACGCCCGTTGTCGCGCACGCCGGCCGCCCCCGTCAATCGTGGAGCGATCAGGCGGCGACTCCGTTCATGCGGGCGAGCTTTCGGAGCCGCTTCCGCTCCGCCTTCGACAGGTGCCGCTGCTCGTGCTCCGTGCCGTCGACATAGACCGTCTCATTCTCGTTCGCTGCTGCGTCGTCTGCGTCGAAGGTGGAGCCCTCGGCATCCTCGTCGTCGTCGAGCTGCGACACGGCCGGTGCGGGCCGCGACTTCTCCTGGTTTTCGGGCTTTCCCTTCAGCTTCGGCGTCGGCTTCGCCGTCCGGACGCACTGGCCACGAACCTCGCGAATCACCGACCGAGCCGCCGCGAGCATTGCGATCATGGCCAGCGCCCCGCCCAACGACCAGGCCGCGAGCCCCGCGACCACGACCCGCTCGCGGCCCGCAGCCAGCCACGTTGTCGCCGCCGCTCCGGCCCAGGCCACGAGCGCGGCCGAGAGCCACAGTGCGGTCGCCGTCCGCTCGTGGAGCGGCAGCACCGCCCAGAGACTGACGATGAAGAAGGCGGCCGTCGCGATAGAAATCCACCAGCCGATGCCGTCGGGCCCGAGCGTCACTCCCGTCGCGTCCGACATCGCCATCCCGAACAGCCGTCCCACGGGGACCACTGACGAGCAGGCGGCGATCAGGAACAGCGCGGCCATCCACCCCCAGGCGCGAAACCGGCCCTTGTAGTCGTCGCGGCGGTGTCGCCGCATCAGCCGCACCACGACCGCCACGCCGGCAGCGGCCACGAGATACATGTGCGACAGCCAGCCTTGGAACGACGACCCGGTCCGCGGGTCGAAGACGGCGCTCGCCGCCATGAGCGTGCGGGCGAATCGACCGCCGCCGCTGAACAGCGACCTGCCAAACAGGTGCTCGCTCGCCCCAGCGGCGATCGCCGCCACGAGCGGCAGGCTGATCGCGAGGATCGCCAGCGACAGCCCGCCGATCCCGGTTGGCAGGAGCGTGGCCGGGCCCCGTTGTTTCTCGGGGTGGGCCTCGGGCTCGTAGGCCGCCATCACCCGCGGTGATTCGGCGGCGACCTGCGGCGTGTCGGCAGAACGATTCCAGGAGACGACCAGACGGCGACGCTGGTCGCGGCGCTGGTTCGCATTCAGGGACATGGGGATGCTCGAATCCGTTCGATGACTGTGCCGCCCCGGCAATCCTTGCCAGAACGGGGGCATGACACCCCTACAAGGATCAACGCCGTCGGCCGCCGGCCGCTGATGTGTCGATCCCCGCTCCTTCTCCTTCGACCATGCCGGTAGGGGGCATTCAGCGGGCGTGATCGCGGCATGAGAGAAAGAACGCCGTGCAGGTTCGGCATCGTCGGTGTCCGACGCACTGTCGCTGCAACCGCGCTTACCGGCACGGTCGCAGCGATGGCCGGCGATTTGCCGCCCCGAACCGGGTCGGCTACGATCTTCTCTCACGAACCACGGCCCTGATACACGACCCACACACCGGAGCATTCTCATGGCTTACACGCTGCCCCCGCTGACCTACGCCTTCGATGCGCTTGAGCCCTTCATCGATGCCCGCACGATGGAGATCCACCACGACAAGCACCACGCCGCCTACGTGGCCAACGTCAACAAGGCGCTCGAGGGCCACGCGGACCTGGCGGCGTTGCCGGTCGAGAAACTGATCGCCGATTTGGAGAAGGTGCCCGAGGCGATCCGCACGGTGGTCCGCAACAACGGCGGCGGCCACGCCAACCACTCGCTCTTCTGGGAGTCGCTTGCCAAGGGCAAGGGGGGCGAACCGGCCGGCCATCTCGCCGAGGCCGTTCGCTCCGTGTTCGGCGGCTTCGACAAGTTCAAAGAGGAGTTCGCCAAGGCGGCCATGAGCCGTTTTGGGAGCGGCTGGGCGTGGCTCTCGGCCGACCCCAAGGGCAAACTCCTGATCGAGAGCACTGCCAACCAAGACAGCCCGGTGATGCACGGCAACACGCCGCTGCTCGGCATCGACGTCTGGGAGCACGCCTATTACCTGCTCTACCAGAATCGCCGCGTCGACTACGTAAACGCCTTCTATAACGTCATCGACTGGGACGCCATCGACAAGCGGTTCGCCACGATCAAGAAATAGGCTCCGCCGCTCCCTGCCGGGCTCGCCCATCTTCACATCCCAGCCGCTTCTGGCAGAAGGAGCGTTGTGCTGCAGTTGACTCGCCTTCGGGCGGGATCCTATTCCCCTTTCCTGGGTACATGGATCCCGTCTGGAGGAAGTTTGCATGATCACGGCGTCGAAGTGGCAGCGGTTTTTTACCGGCACAGCCATCCGTGGCACGGTGGCCATGGCCGTGGCCGTCGCTGCGGTGGGCTGCAAGTCTGGGAGCACGTGGACGGCCAAGCCCTCATGGTGGACGTTCGGCGGCGGTCCCGAAGACGCGGCGAAACTCGCCTCGGCCCCAACTGCCCCGACCGATGTCACCAAGCCATCGGAGGCGGCCAAACCGTATCCGACGACCACCACCCCCGACGGCTACGTCTTAAACAACGCCCAGCCGACCGGGCAGTCGTCGACGGCAAGCGCGGCGCCGCAAGTCCAGTCACCCGTCGAGCCGGCGGCCGTCACCTACGGTTCGCGGCCCGCCGTGCCGACGACCCCTGAATCCCAGCCGACCGCACCCGCACAGGTGGCCACAGCGGGCGGCCCACAGACCGGTCTCTCGTCGATCACGCCCCAAGTCGGCCCGTACGGCAGCGCGCCCGCTCCGCAGGCTCCGGCCACCGCCTCGGCATTTGGCGCAGCGGTCGGCGCATCCGCCGTTGACCCTGCCGGCACCCGCGTGGCCGATGCTCGCGGAGCCGACAGTTGGTCGACGCCGCCGGCAGCCGTCTCGACCACGAACGAGTCGCGGTATGGCTCAGCGACGGGCAGTCGCTTCTCCGGAGGCTCGATGCCCGCGCCGTCGGCTGCGATGCCAGCGGAGTTCAGTAACCCGGCGACCCTCCCCTCGGAAGTTTCACTGCCGCCGTCCTCTGCAGTCCCGGCGGGCATGCCCGCCGTCGCCCCGCCGTCTTCGGGGCCCGCCGCGCCTCTCACGCCGACCCGTCGGCCGGATCCCGGGTACCGTCCGGGAGGAACGTCGAGCTACCGCACCAGTCGCACGATTCTCGCCGGAGCACCGAGTGCCGAAACCGGAGCGGTGCAGCAGGCGTCGTTCCAGAAAGACTCGGGCACGGGGCCCTGACCGGGATTTTGAGCGGGATCCTGAGCGATGTCGCGACTCACCAGCCCATGACCATGTTCGACTCGATCACCTTGCGGGCACGGTCGAGATCGTCGCCCGTCTCGTGCATGTAAAGCCGGATCGCATGGACCTTGTCGCCCGCCGCCTTGGCGAGGCACTCGCGGGCTGTGCTGCATGGGTTTGCCCGCGAATCGGTGAGTCCTAGTGCCGACTTGGAGATCACCCATGAGTCACGGGGACGACGGGTGAGCCGCACGATCTTCTCGCCCGGGTAGGCTTCGTGCACCACCGCCGAGGCAGCCTCCTCGTCGACGGCCCATGAAATGATGATGTGGGCGTCAGTCTCGATTTCGAAGAGAGGCATGGCGGGCGCTCCTAAGGGCGGATATTCGCGAGGGTACGGCACCCGGTCTGGGGCGTCAAACCGACGGCCGCCCCCAAACGCTGTCAGCCGGCAACCACCGCGTAGAATGTGGGGGTCGGCGAGTCGAGAATGCCGTCGCCCCCGCCGTCATCGTCAGGCCGATCGATGAACTACGACCACCATGGTTTCCCGATTCCACCGGAGTTTCCGCCCGCCGATGCGCGGCAGGAGGGTGTGTCGTCGAGTCGCGACGTCCCAGCCGTGCCGCCTCCGGCCCGCTCGGCGGGCCGCGGTAAAAAATTGTTCCTGATCGGCGTGCTGGCGGCGGTCGTCGTGCCCGGACTCCTGGCGCCTGGAATCATGCCGGCGATTTCCGACGCCGTGGTGCAATGGTCGCTTGAACGCGCCATGGCCCGTGAGGCCCGCGGCCATGTCGGGGCTGCGATCGGCGACGTAGGCCGCGCCATCCGCTGGACTGAAGACGACGCCGTGCGCCGCAGTCGTCTGCTCTGCTGGAGAGCGATGCTGCGGATCGAGAACCGTGACCCACGAGCCGCCATTGCCGACGCAGACCAGGCCATCTCGATCACTCCCACAACGGCACAACCTCACCGGGTTCGGGCGCTCGCTCAGGTGATCGTGGGCGACTCCGACGCCGCGCTCGCAGACGCCCAGGCCGCGGTGGAACTTTCCGGTCCGGCCGACCCCGAAGCCCTCAACCATCGTGCTTATATCCGCGCGCTGGTCGGCCGTGATCTCGATGCCGCGCTCGAAGACATCGATGCGGCGCTCTCCGAAAATGGGGAGGGCGCCCCTGAGTTTCTCGACACCAAGGGTCTGGTCCTTCATCTGCTCGGCAGGGATCACGAAGCGGTCGACCAACTCAATCTCGCGATTGACGGCACTCAGAAAAACCGCCGCAACCTCCTGCTCCGCGCCGGCCGCGCCGATCCCGACGAGCTCGCCTACCGGCTGCGTGAGCTCGACCACGGGCTCGCCGTCATGCACCAGCACCGCGGTCTGGCCTGTCAGGCGATCGGCCTCGATCGCCAGGCGCGGCAGGATTTCGAAATCGCCGAGCGGAAGGGATATTCTCCCGAGAAGGGGATTTTTTAGCCGCGTCTGTCCGGTGTTCTGGCCGCACGGTGGACGTTCGCTATACTCCGGGCTCGATGAAGTGGACACCCGTCACCGGATGCCGCTGTCGGCGTCGCCTCGGCGACCCGCACGGCCCGACACGGGGGTGTAGCTCAGTTGGTTAGAGCGCCAGCCTGTCACGTTGGAGGCCGCGGGTTCGAGTCCCGTCACCCTCGCTCGTCCACTTATCGACCGAGTAACCGTCGGCCCAGTAACCGTCGGCCCAGTAACCGTCGGCCCAGTAACCGTCGGCCGAGTAACCGTCGGCCCAGTTACCGTCGATACAGTCCCGCAGGATGCGGCTCCGGCCGCCTGTCGTCCGCCTTGTGCCAGGCAATCGCGTCGATGCATCGGGCCCGCATGCCCCACCCCGCACGGCCGTGGTGACAGGGGCCGCCAGCGGGCTCGGCCGTGCCCTTGCCGACGCCCTCGTCAACGACGGCTGGACAGTGGCCTGCGTTGATCTTCCCGACGCGATCGACCGCTGGACAGTGGCCAGCCCGCCACCGCCCGACCGTGTGCTTCGGCTCGGCCTCGACGTGCGCGATGCGGCGGGATGGCAAGCGCTGCACGACCGGCTTCGCGACGAGTGGCAGTCGCTCGACCTCCTCGTCAATGCGGCGGGCGTCGGCGCGACCGGTGAGGTGGGCACGCTCCCCGAGTCGCAGTGGCGACGGGTCATCGACACAAACCTCGTGGGCACCGCCCTCGGCTGCGAGACGTTTCTTCCGTGGCTGCGTGCCGCCCGGCGGCGGTCGCATGTCGTCAACGTCGCCTCGATCGCGGCAGTCCTCGCGCCGCCGTCGATGGCCGCCTATGCGGCGAGCAAGGCGGGTGTGGTCGCGCTCTCCGAGGCGATCGCCGCCGAGTGCCCGCGTCGCCGCCCGGGCGTGACGATCGTTTGCCCCGGCTTCTTCCGCTCGGGGCTTCTCGATTCGTGGCACTTCACCTCGGCGGTGGAGCAGCGGGAGGCCGAGCGGCGGATGGCGGTCACGTGGTGGACAAGCGAGCGCGTCGCCCGTCGCGTGCTCCGCGCGATCCACTTGAACCACCGCTACGTGGTCGTCGGACTGACGGCACGCTGGCTCTGGCGGCTCAAGCGGCTCGCCCCGCGAATCACCACCGCGCTTGTCCGCGGCATCTACCGCCGCCTGCGGTGACGGCTAGAGCGCAAGCGACGGGAATCCGGGCGGCGACCGCGACGGTAGCGCGAAACGGTTCGGGATGCCACCCGTCTTCCCCGCGCTCGCGCTTGGGGCTTCTTGTCGGAAGCGCTCCCCGGCCCTCAAAAAGCCCAGAGCGCAAGCGACGGGAATCCGGGCGACGACCGCGACGGTGGCGCGAAACGGTTCGGGATGCCACCCGTCTTCCCCGCGCTCGCGCTTGGGGCTTCTTGTCGGAAGCTCTCCCACGGCCCTCAAAAAGCCCAGAGCGCAAGCGACGGGAATCCGGGCGACCACCGCAAC
>JBBDNW010000261.1:0-9859 GCA_040877375.1 Pirellulales bacterium
ACCCCCTTGCCTCCCTCCTCCAAGGTGCCATCTCGCCGCTCAGCCGAAAGCGGATACGCTCTAGCTGTGGTGTCGCTGGATGACCCGCCGGTGGCTGTGGTTCGTGGTGCAGCTGGCACGCTCCGGCCCCTCGTGCGGCTGGTCGTCCCCGTGATGCTCGAGCAGGTGCTCGCGCTCGCGGTGGGATTCGTCGACAAGTGGATCGCGGGCAATCTCTTCACGGGCGCCGAACCGCTGGCGGCGGTGGGGCTCGTCGCCTACTGCCTCGCCTTCATTCCCGTTGCCTTCACCCTGCCTGCCGTCGCAGCGACGGCCCTCGTCGCCCGGCGAGTCGGAGCCGGCGACATGCACGGTGCCAGGCGGGCGATGACGCAGTGTTTCCTCGTCGCCGCCGTGCTGACGCTCGCCGTTATGCTGCTGGTGAGCGTGCAGGGCGGCCGGATCGTGTCCATGCTCGGCCTGCCGGCAGAGAGCAGCCTGCTCGCGACAGGGTACCTGGGGATCGTGATGCCCGCGCTGCCCGCGATGATGGTGATCGCCATCGGCGTCGCGAGCCTCCGGGGGGCGGGCGACATGGTGGCAGGGCTCATCGCCATGTCCGTGGTGAACGTCGTCAATGCGGCTGCCAGTTTCGCCCTCGGCGCCGGGCTGTGGGGCCTCCCACGGCTCGGTTGGGATGGTCTCGCATGGGGCACGCTCGCGGGATACTGCTGCGGTGCGGTCTGCGTCGTCGCGCTGTTGACGCGGAAGCGGCGGGGGCTTCGGCCGCTGCCCGGCGACTGGAGGCCAGACGCGGCATGGCTGCGACGCATCACCCGTGTGGGATTGCCCGCCGGCGTCGACGCGGTCGCCAATGCGGCCTGCCACCTCACCTTCCTCTCGATCGTCAACCGCTTGGGCAACGTCGATGCGGCGGCTCACGCCGTGGCCGTCACAATCGAGTCGCTCGCATTTCTGCCGGGCAGCGCTTTTCAGGTGGCGGCGGCGACGCTCGCCGGGCAGTTTCTCGGGGCACGCGACGAACGTCGGGCCCGCGGAAGTGTCTGGCTTGCGGCGCTGGCTTGTATGTTGCTAATGACGGCCGCCGGTGCGATCTTCTTCTGTTTTGCGGAGCCACTCGCTAGGTGGTTCGTCGGCGGCTCCACGGCCGGATCGCCGGTCGCCAGCCTCGCGGCTTCACTTGTCCGGATCGTGGCCTTCGCCCAGCCGTCTCTTGCCTTGTTGATGGTCCTCTCGGGCGGCCTGCGCGGCGGCGGCGCGACCCGCCCACCGATGCTCGTGAACTTCCTTGGATTGGTCGCCATCCGTCTGCCGCTGGCGATGTTTCTCGCGTGGGACGTGGTGCCGCTGCCGGTCGGGCTCGGGAGCGTGCGGGGCCTCGGGCTGGGGGCCTATGGCGCGTGGCTCGCGATGGCGGCGGACCTCACGGCCCGCGGAGTCGCGATGCTCGCGATCTTTGCGCGGCCCGGGTGGACGCGGGTCCGCGTCTGAAACTCCGCGGCGGCCTCGGCGCCGAGGATTGGCATGGCCTCGGCGGCGGGCGACGCTACACTGCTTGAAAGCAGCCGTTGCTGTGAACCCGTCGCGTCGACGGCGATCACGTGCGGCTCGGTTCCCCGATTGGGGTAGGCATGGCGGTTGACCTCGATCTCGAGCATTGGACCACGGCGGATGCCGCCGACCTGTACGAGGTCGCTCGCTGGGGTAATGGCTACTTTTCGGTGGGGCCCAACGGGAATCTGCTCGTCCATCCCGACAAGGATCCGACGAAGAGCATCGACCTCAAGCAGTTGGTCGACCGGCTGCAAGTTCGGGGCATCGATTTGCCCATTCTCCTTCGTTTCGCAGAGATCCTCCAGCATCGGCTGGGGGAGATCAACGGCGTGTTCGCCAGCGCGATGAAGGAAAGCGGGTATCGCGGCGACTACTGCTGCGTCTACCCGGTGAAGGTCAACCAGCAGCGCCAGGTGGTGGAGGAGGTGCTGCGGTTCGGCAAGCCGTATCGCTTCGGCCTCGAGGCCGGTAGTAAGCCAGAACTTTTGGCCGTGATCGCTCTGGCTGACAACGACACGCCGATCATCTGTAACGGCTTCAAGGACGCGGAGTTTATCGAGACGGCCATGCTTGCCCAGAAGATTGGGCGGCGGATCATCCCGGTCGTGGAACGCTTTTCGGAGCTGCACTTAGTGCTCGAGTACGCCGAGAAACTCGGCGTACGGCCGCGGATCGGCATGCGGGTCAAACTGGCCACGCGCGGCAGCGGCCGTTGGCAGTCGTCCGGCGGGTTTCGTTCCAAGTTTGGCCTGACGGCGAGCGAACTGGTGAAGGGGCTCGATCTGCTGGCAGCCCGAGGGATGGAAGACTGCCTGCAACTCCTGCACTTCCATCAGGGCAGTCAGATCACCAACATCCGCCACATCAAGGCCGCGCTCAACGAGGCGTCGCGGATCTATACCGAGCTCGTCAAGCGGGGGGCCGGTCTCCGCTACCTCGACGTCGGTGGCGGACTCGGTGTCGACTACGACGGCTCCCAGACCAACTTCGAGTCGAGCGTCAACTACAGCCTGCAGGAATATGCCAACGACGTGGTCTACCACGTGAAAAACGCCTGCGACGAAGCGGGCGTCCCGCATCCCACGATCATTTCCGAAAGCGGCCGGGCCGTCGTCGCCTACCACAGCATGCTGATCTTCGGCGTGCTGGGCGTGTCGGAGCAGGGGGGCATGGGCGACGTGACGGAGCCGCCGTCCGACGCCGAGCAGCCGCTGCACGACCTCTGGGAGACCTATCAAAACATCAACGTGCGGAATCTGCTCGAGAGTTATCACGACTCACAGCAGTCACTCGACACGGCGATGAACCTGTTTTCGAGCGGCTACCTGCCGCTCGACCAGCGGTCCGCGGTCGAGAACCTCTACTGGGCGATCTGTCGCCGTATTTACAAGCTGACGAAGACCCTGGACTTTGTTCCCGAGGAACTCGAGGGCCTGCAGGCCTCGCTCTCCGACACGTATTTCTGCAACTTCTCACTCTTTCAGTCGATTCCCGACAGCTGGGCCATCAAGCAGCTCTTTCCGGTGATGCCGATCCATCGCCTCAACGAGCGGCCGGCCCGGGCGGCCGTGATCGGCGACGTGACGTGTGATTCCGACGGCAAGATCGATCAGTTCATCGATCGTCGCGACGTCAAGCGGACGCTGCCGCTCCACGCCTGGCAGCACGAGCCGTATTACCTGGGGGCCTTTTTGATCGGTGCCTACCAGGAGATTCTCGGCGACCTGCACAACCTCTTCGGTGACACCAACGCCGTGCACGTCAGCACCGACGAACGAGGTGAGGTGGTGGTCGACGCCGTGATCAAGGGCGACACCGTCCGTGAGGTGCTCGACTATGTCGAGTTCGACTCCAATCAGCTCGTCCAGCGGCTCCGTGACTCGATCGAGCAGGCGGTCCGCGAGGGCCGCATCTGCGACAGTCAGGCCGGCCGGTTTCTCAAGTTCTACGAGGAGGGGCTGGGGGGCTACACCTATCTCGAGGAACCGTCGCAGGGGTGACGGCCCAACTCCATGCACCTGATCCGCGTCGGCGGCTCGGCCCTCAACCAGACGCCGCTCGACTGGGACGGCAACCGCGACCGGATCATCGCAGCCATCCGGGCCGCGCGTGACGCCCGAGTCTCCGTCCTCTGCCTCCCCGAGCTCTGCATCACGGGCTACGGCTGCGATGATGCGTTTCAATCCCTCGGCGTGCAGCGGCTCGCCGTCGATGTGCTCGGGGAGATCGTGCCCCACACGGCCGGCATGATCGTGGCGGTGGGGTTACCCGTGCGATTCGAAAGCAGTTTGTATGACGCCTCGGCCGTGGTGGCTGACGGCCAGATTGCCGGCATCGCCTGCAAGCAGAATCTCGCGGGCGACGGCATTCATTATGAGCCGCGGTGGTTCCGGCCCTGGCATCGCGGTCGCCGCGGCACGCTGTCTCTCGGTGGCCGCGACGTGCCCATCGGTGACCTACGGTTCGATTGCGGGGGTGTCCGCATCGGCTTCGAGATCTGCGAGGATGCCTGGGTGGCGGATCGACCGGGGGCCGTGCTTACGGCCCGCGGGATCGACGTGATCTTGAATCCGTCCGCGAGCCACTTTGCCTTCGGCAAGGACGAGATCCGCCGCCGGTTCGTCGTGGAAGGATCACGCGCATTCGCATCGGCCTACGTCTATACGAACCTCGTAGGCAACGAGGCAGGCCGCGCCGTCTACGACGGCGGCGTGATGGTCGCGGCGGCCGGCAGGATGCTCGCCTCGGGCCGCCGGTTTTCCTTCACCGACCATGCGCTGACTACCGCGGTCGTCGATCTCGACGGCCTGCGGCTCGCGCAGGCGAGGCTTGCAGTGGAGGCGGTGCCGGACGCGGCCGAAGGCGACCGCGTCGCGGTGCCGTTTACGCCCCCCGCTGTCTCGGGCTCCGCCGAAGACGCAGGGCATGACGCCCGGGACGCCTGGGAACGCGGGCAGCATGTCAAAGAGGAGGAGTTCGCCAGAGCCGTGTCGCTTGGGCTCTTCGACTACATGCGGAAAAGCCGTGCGCGGGGCTTTGTCGTCTCGGCGAGCGGCGGTGCGGATTCTTCCGCCGTGGCCTGTCTGGTAGCGATCGCCGTCCGGCTGGCCGTCTCCGAACTAGCGCTGCCGGCCGCGGCGGCCCGCATGGGTCTGTCGCCGGCAGCAGGGCCCGCCGACGCCAACGCCGACGCGCGGTCACTCGTGGAAACGGCGCTGACCTGCGTCTACCAGTCGACGGCCAACTCGGGCGACGTCACGCGACACGCGGCCCGTAGTCTGGCGGTGGCACTCGGCGCGGTCTTTCATGAGTTCGACGTGGAGCCGCTCGTCTGCGGCTACGAGAAGATCGTCACCGGTGCCGTGGGCCGGCCGCTCACGTGGCAAGCCGACGATGTCGCCCTGCAGAATATCCAGGCAAGGGTCCGCTCTCCGGGCGTGTGGATGCTCGCCAACATCACCGGTGCCCTGTTGGTCTCGACGAGTAACCGCTCCGAGGCGGCGGTCGGTTATGCGACGATGGACGGCGACACCTCCGGCGGCATCGCTCCGATCGCCGGTATCGACAAGGCCTACCTGCGGCGGTGGCTGCGGTGGTTGGAGCAGACGGGCCCCGAGGGAGTCGGCCCGATCCCCGCGCTCGCCGCGGTCAACGCGCAGGTCCCGACGGCGGAACTGCGGCCTCGAGCGTCTGGTCAGACCGACGAGGCCGACCTCATGCCCTACGACGTGCTCGACGCGATCGAGCGGGCTGCCATCCGCGACAAGCAGACGCCCCTCGAGGCGTGGCGGCGTCTGCGGCACGAGTTTGCGGGGCATGACGCGAAACTGTTGGCCATCTGGACGGAACGCTTCTTTACGCTCTGGAGTCGCAACCAGTGGAAGCGAGAGCGATACGCACCGTCCTTCCATCTCGACGACCAGAACCTCGATCCCAAGACCTGGTGCCGGTTCCCGATTCTCTCAGGTGGCTTCGCCCGTGAACTTGCGGCGCTCCGCTTGGCGGCTGCGTCGGAGTCGTGACGCGGCCGGCGCGTACGGGAGGCGCCGGCAGGCGACGGAGGCTTCCTTCGCGGGAATATTTCGCGAGGTGCCTGGGTGGACTGCGAACTTGAGCAGGCGAAATCTTCAACGCTCGTCAGCCTCCGTCGTCTGCCGGCGGGAGCGAAACGGGGGTGTTTGAGGGGAAACGAGCCGGGAAAACGGCCTCGCCCGCCGGGGCGGTGCCTGCTAGAGTCCGCCCCCTACCAGGACTGCCAGGACTGCCACGCGGAGTTCTTCGATGACCCGTCGCCTGCCGATGACGTTCCGCTGCGCCGCGGCCCTTGCCGCCGTTCTCACTACGTTCTCCTCCGGAGCCGCGGCATTCGGCCAAGTGGTGGCAGCCCCGGCCGCACCGCCCCAGCCGCAGCGGGTCGCGGCCGTCGCGCCCCCGGCCGCGCCGCAGCAACCGGCCGCGCTCACGCCCGAGCAGCAGGCCGCGCTCGACCAACTGCTCGCAGCCTGGGAGACCCGCAACGCCGCCGTCGGCACCTGGTCGTGCACGTTCCACAAGTGGGAATACAACGCCTGGAGCCCGGTCGACGCCGCCGGTGAGCGACTGGCTTTTGCCGAGAGCAGTGGGGAACTGAAATACGCGGCCCCCGACAAGGGGTTGTTTCGAGTCAAGGAAACCAAGCAGTGGAGCCCGGAGGCACGACGATACGAGGTCCGTGGGGGCGACACCGGGGAACACTGGGTGTGCAACGGCGAGAGCATTTACGAGTTTCGGCACTCGGAACGGCAGTTGCGCGAGACGAAACTGCCTCCGGAGATGCGTGGCAAGGCAATCAGCGACGGCCCGCTTCCGTTCGTCTTCGGCGCCAAGGCCGACACCTTGAAGAAGAGATATTGGATGCGGCTGGTCACGCCTCCGGGAGTCCGCGACCAGATCTGGCTGGAGTCATTGCCCCGCTTCCAGGCAGACGCCTCCAGCTTCTCCAAGGTGGAACTGATCCTCCAGGCCAGTGACCTGATGCCTTTCGCGATCCAGATCTACAAGCCGGGCGGGCAGGACCGTGACGTCTACCAGTTCGACCCCCGTACGAACCTGATCGACAAGGGGCTCGACATGATCCGCGACTTCGCCAAGCCGATGACCCCCTTTGGCTACAAGTACGTGCTCGACGACCTGCAGGCACAGGCCCCGCCCCCCGCGGCGACCGCCCCGACGGCACAACTTCGCTGATCGGACCGACCAGTCCGCCAGCGGCGCTCGCGTTCCACGTCGTCTGCTCGTCGGTGTGCCCCTGCGGGATATACTCGTGGTCCTCTGGCCACCTGAGGACCCTCGATGCCGCTCGTCGATCCCACCCATCCGCTCTTCCAGTTGCTGCAACGGGATCGGCGGTACACGCTCGATGCCTACCTGTTCGTGCTTGAGTCGCTCTCGTTCGCCCAGGAGTCGCTTGGGATGGGGCAGGAGCCGGCAGCCGAGGAGCTGGAGCCGCTCCCGAAGGGAGAGAGCGACACATCAGGGGAGCCC
This sequence comes from Pirellulales bacterium, assembly GCA_040877375.1. Taxonomy (GTDB): domain Bacteria; phylum Planctomycetota; class Planctomycetia; order Pirellulales; family UBA1268; genus QWPN01. The sequence goes on from JBBDNW010000261.1 coordinate 7,078, forward strand.
CGGCCCCGCCCCGGCCGGCGGCGTCGCCGGGCGGTCGAACGGCACGTCTCCGGGCAGCAACTCTGCGAGGCGGCCCGTCTCTATGGACTGCAGCAGTACGGCTACCTCGCTCCCACCGTCCTGGCGACCTGGGGCCTCCGCCTGACCGACGACATCGGCGAAATCGTGTTCAACATGATCGAGATCGGGCAGATGCGCAAGACCCGCGCCGACAAGCGCGAGGACTTCCGCGATGTCTACGGGTTTGACGAGGCATTTTCCCGCGACCTGTCGTTTGTGGTGCCCGACCCGATCTGACGGGGAGTCCGATGGAGCAGCTGCGGCGGACATCCGACGAGGCCATCATGCCGCGACGATGGTTCGCCATCGCGGTGGTGATCGAGACCGCATGGCTGGCGGTGCTGGCGTGGATGGCGTGGCGTTGATTGGTCAGTGGATATGACGTCGTCGTGGTGAGGGACGCAGAGGTGGGTTTTCGATGAGCAGCGCCCTGACGCAGATTCCCCTCTGGATCGCCCTTCTGCCGTTGGCGGCCTACTTGGTCACGATTGCGGGGCTGCATGCCCGCCGCAGGCCCGTGGCCCTGTCCGGCCAACTCGACGCGGCGCTCCTCGCCGCGGCCGTGTGCGGGCTAGTGGTCGCGGGGCCCCTGGCGATTTTACAGCCGGCGGTGGGCACGTCGCCGTGGACGGCCGTCGCGATGCTCGTCGGCTTCGTGCTGGCGGTCGCCTTTGGGATGCTCGCCGTCCGACCCCGGCTCGTCGTCTACAACATCGGCATCGACCAGTTGCGGCCGGTCGTGGCGGAACTGGTGGCGGGCCTCGATGCGTCGGCCCGCTGGGCGGGCGAAACGGCCGCGCTTCCGACCCGCGGACTGCAGCTGCATCTCGATGACCGTGGGCCTGCCCGGACGGTGAGCATCATCGCCGTCGGCGGTCGAACATCGGCCGAGGCCTGGTCTGAGTTCAGCCGCAGGCTGCGGCGTTCCGTGCGCTTGCTGCAGGTGCGTTCGAGCCCGTGGGCGGCCGTGTTTGCCGGCCTCGGCATCGCGGTCGCGGTCGTCGCGATCTGGCTGGCGACATGGCGGTAGTGCCCCCAAAAAGCCCGGAGCGCAAGCGATGGGAATACGGGTGGCGACCGTGGTGGTTGCGGGTGACAGGTTGGGGTAGCGGACGTATTCCCCGCGCTCGCGCTTGGGGCTTCCTGACGGCAAGAAGCCCGGAGCGCAAGCGATGGGAATACGCGTGGCCACTTTCGCGGCATCGCGGAGCCGTTGGCGGGTGCTGACGATACACTGCGGCCCAGTTTCACCAGCACTGCGCCCGGCGACGCCGCAGACGGAGGACTTCACGTGGCGACGAGTCCGGAACCTTGGGCACGGCCTGATTGGGTCGCCCATGTGGGGCTGCTGATCGACTCGTTTCGCCAACTACTCGGGCGGGAACTCATCGCTTGCGAGGGTTCGGTCGTGGCTCGGGCAGAGCGGCTCTACCGGGCACCGTTTGTCGTCGTCTCGCATGGCACGGACGAGGACCCCATCCTCACCTACGGCAACGCCGCCGCTCTCGCCCTCTTTGAGATGGATGCTGATGCGTTGACGCGGACGCCGTCGCGGCTGACCGCCGAGCCCGTGCACCGCGATGAGCGGGCCGGGCTCCTCGAACGGACCCGCCGCGATGGCTTTGTCGACGACTATGCAGGCGTGCGCATCTCGCGCGCGGGCCGGCGGTTTCGCATCGAGCGGGCCGTCGTCTGGAATCTCACCGATGCCCAGGGAATCTACCGTGGCCAAGCGGCCACATTCGACAAGTGGACACCCTTGGGCTGACCGCCTTTAATGGAGGCGGTTTCGGACGCCCGCTCCCCGGAGGTTTCTCGATGTCGCTCGACAAGTTGTGCATGCTGTTTGCGGCCGTCGCACTGGGCGCTGTATCCGCGTCGTCGGCGTGGGCCGAGTCGCCGCTGACCGGCGAGGTGAAGACGATCGACGGCAAGGCCGTCGATCTCGCGTCGTACAAGGGCAAGGTGGTGCTGATCGTCAACGTCGCCAGCCGCTGTGGCGCGACGCCCCAATACGCAGGCCTGCAGAAGCTCTACGACACCTACAAAGACAAAGGCCTCGTCGTACTCGGCTTTCCGGCCAACGACTTCGGCGCACAGGAGCCCGGCACCGACTTGCAGATCGCTGACTTTTGCACGTCGAAATACAGCGTAAACTTCCCGATGTTCTCAAAGATCACGGTCAAGGGGCCGGGTAAGGTGGGGCTCTACAAGGTGCTCACTGAAACGGCCGACCCGAAGGGCGAGGTGGCGTGGAACTTCGAGAAGTTTCTCGTCGGCAAAGACGGCGTGGTCGCGGGCCGCTTCAAGACGGGCGTGCAGCCCGACGACGCTGCGATGGTCGCTGCCGTCGAAGCAGCGCTGGCGAAGTAGAGCGAGGCTCGATACAGCGACGGGGTGGCAAACCGGGCGAGGGAGGCGCGGGGGTCGGCGAACGCTCTTAGGAGCCTGGGGCGTATCCTCGCCCCGGCGACGAGACTTTTGCCGCCCCCGAGCCGGCGCTACACGGAAGTTGGATGGGCTCCAGAGCTTGCGTTCAATGATCTTTGCGAACGACTTCAGCTCGGCAGGACATTTGCGCCCTCGGCTCGGCGGATTTTCAGCCGCCGGAAAGGGCACAGTGGTCTTGTGTTCGACGGGCAGTTTGTGGTCTCGGAGCTCCTGGAGTTTCTCACACGTCGCGACTTCAACGCAGGCGTGAAGCGGCACAGCGGCAACCACA
>JBBDNW010000262.1:0-1814 GCA_040877375.1 Pirellulales bacterium
GTGTACTTCCTGTTCGGGTCAGACACCGAAGGAGACGACCCGCAGGTCTACATCGGGCAGACCGGCGACCTCCGGGCTCGCCTTGCCAGCCATCATTCTAAGAAAGACTTCTGGCAGCGGGCCCTCGTGCTCGTCTCGCGTACCAACAGCCTCACCCAAACGCACGCGCTCTTCCTTGAGTGGTACTGCCTCAAACTCGCCAGCGAGGCGGGTCGCTACAGGGTCGAAAATGGCAATGCGGGCTCAAAGCCACACACGCCCGCGCCGCTGGAGGCAGACTGTCTGGAAATCTTCGAGACCGGAAGCATCCTGCTCTCAACGCTGGGGTTCCCCGTCTTCGAGGGTTTGGCGAAAGCGGCGGGCGGGGACGAGGTGTTTCACTGCACGGCCGCCGGTGCAGATGGTCGCGGGCTGCTCACGGACGATGGCTTCGTCGTCCTCAAGGGTTCGGTGGGCCGCAAGGAGAATGTGCCATCGATACGAGGAACGTCCACAGAGCGATTACGGCTAAAACTCGTCGAGACCGGCGTAATGCGTGAAGACGGAGAGAAAGTCGTTTTTGAGAAGGATCACCTGTTCGGATCGCCCAGCATGGCAGGCATGGCCCTTCTCGGGAGAACTGCCAACGGCTGGATCACGTGGAAGGCGAAGGACGGTCGCACGCTCGACGAGGTGAAGCGACGAGAGCATTCAACTTGAGACCCGACCCAGACGTCGGATGCGATGGTGACGGCAACGGTTGCCGTGTACCATTCTATCTGTGACGCGCGCTCAAGAGGCAGTCTTATGGTCGAGCCTGTTGTGATGGCGGAGGACGCGAAACTGCTTGCAGAAGCGCGGGATACCGTCGAGATCGTGGATGCCGAGGGAAATCGGTTGGGCTTAGTCGCCCGCCGGCTTTCTCACCGCGAGATTGAGACTGCGCTGATCCGGGCCGCCGCCGGAGGTTCGGCTCGTGGCACGGCCGATGTGCTGAAACGAATGAAACACATGAAAGAAGGGCAAGACCATGAACTGGCGTGACCACATCGACCGAAACCCCGGAGTCATCGGCGGCAAGCCGAAGATCAAGGGCACCCGCATCGGCGTCGAACTCATTCTGGAACGGCTCGGCGATGGATGGACCGTCGAACAACTCATCGAGGCCTATCCCCGGATCACCGCCGCGCAGATTCATGCCTGCCAGTCCTACGCTGCCGAGATGCTCGCCTCGGATGAAGTTGTGGACATCCCGCATTCCGCGGCCTGATGATGCGCATCCTGGCCGATGAAAATATTGATCGCCCGATTGTCGCTTGGCTTCGAGGGCAAGGGCATGATGTGGTCGAAGCCGCCACCGCTGCACCGGAAGCGGCTGATGCCGACCTGATCTCGATGAGCCGTCGCGAAGGCCGAGTCCTGATGACCTTCGACCGCGATATCGGCCGTCTCGTCCAGTCCGACGCCGCTTTGCATCCGGGCGTCGTGTACCTCCGCCTCCGCGGTGCGGGGCCGCACCTATGGGAAATGTTCAAGCGGATCTGGCCGCGAATCGAGTCGGCCATCGGCGGCCATTTCGTGACCGTCAAGAACGAGCAGGTGCGCCGCAGGCCGCTGCCGATCCAGCCCTCCTGACAAACCCCTTAGCAAGCCGGGCATGAGCACCCACAAAGAAATCGCCTTTGAGGAGGAAATCTGCGAGCACCTCGGCTCGCACGGCTGGGTCTACGTCGAGGGAGACGCCAGCAAGTATGACCGTGCCCGTACGATCTTTCCCGAGGACGTGCTCGCGTGGGTGCAGGGAACTCAAGCCCCCGCATGGGATGCCCTCGTCA
>JBBDNW010000263.1:0-9779 GCA_040877375.1 Pirellulales bacterium
TTGACTTTTTCCACTGCGCGCTCCATGCGGGCCCAGAGTTTCTCGCCCGTAATTGTGAATTCAACCATGGATGATTTCCTCCGACTATTTCGCGCTTGGAAGTATAGCCTTTTGATTATCGATCCCCATGTGCACGTCTGCGCCCCGACGCCGGTGACTGCCGACGTCGCCCATTCTGCCTCCCGCTTCTGATGCTGAGGAGCATTCCGCAGCCGGCTGGTCGTTGCGGCGTTTCCGGTAGGCGAGCGGGTTCAGGCCAGTATGCAGGCGAAACCGCTTCACGAAGGCGCTCGCGTCGTAAAACCCGCAGGCCGCGGCCACATCGGCCACTGGCAAGGCGGTCTCCCGCAACAGCCGCCGCGCCTCGGCGATCCGCACGTGCTCGAAAAACTGTTGGGCCGTCTTGCCCATCTGCCGCCGGAAGAGCCGCATGAAATGGCTCGACGACAGGCCGCACTCGCGGGCGAGGTCCGTCACGCTCAGGCGGCAGGAGTGGTCGCGGATCATGCGGGCGACGGCCGGTAGCACGCGGGACGACTGGTCGCCGGCTACCGACTCGTGCGGACGGTTCGTGCCGACCAGCCCGATGATCGCCCCGCCGTGGCCGCGGATCGGCCACTTGCTCGAGTAGACCAACTGCGTGCTTCCTGACCGCGACACGACGAAATGCACCTCGTCTTCGAGCGTCCGTCCCTCCTCGATCACCAGCCTGTCGTTGTCGCGGAACCGCTGGGCGATGAGCGGGGGAAACAGGTCGAAGTCACTGCGGCCGAGCGGATCGTCGGCAGGCCGCAGGCCGACTGCCTCGCGAATCGTCGGGCTCATCGCCACGTAGCGGTACCCTGCATCCTTGACGAAGAACATCACGCCCGGGATCGTGGCGATCGGCTCGAGGATTGCCCGCGTGTCGGCCAGAGACAAAAACGAGGCTGGTGGGGCAGGAAGCATGGGCAAGACACTTCGCGAAGGACCGCCGCGTGACATACTTGCATGATAGCTTTATACCATATCGTGGTAGCAAAATACAGATTTGCATCATGGATTGATGCGATGAACTTCTTTTTCTTCGACATAACTCGACGATTTGATATCATTCGAAGAGAGCCAAATCGGAACCGCTGGTGCGGTCTTAGCCGGGATGAGGCGGAGGCAAGCCATGGGCACTCAGCGCTTCAGTCTGCTCCTCGCGTTGCCTCTCTTGTTGCCTCCTTTGGCGAATGCGAGGAACCTTGCGATTCTGGCCGCGTTGATCGTCGCCGGCGCCGCCGTTGCGGCGGAACTTCCGGCCGACGAGGACGCGTTCTTTATCCAGCGGGTGCTGCCCGTGCTGCGGTCGCGCTGCTTCCACTGCCACTCGCACGAGAGCGAGATCAATGGCGGTCTGGCCCTCGACGTGAAAAACGGCTGGCGGCAGGGGGGCGAGTCGGGCCCCGCGATTGTGCCCGGCAAGCCGGAGGAGAGCCTGCTCGTGGCGGCCGTCCGGCATGCGAAGCCCGACTATGAGATGCCCCCCGACGGGAAGATTCCCGATCACGAGATCGCCACGCTCGTCGAGTGGGTGGAGCGGGGGGCCCCTGACCCGCGACAGACCACCGCGGCCGACGCTTGGGAGAAGCTCTATGCTGAGCGGCTCGCCTGGTGGAGCCTCGAGCCCGTCGCACGGCCGCCGGCCCCGGCCGTCAAAGGCGAGTCCTGGCCGCGCACCGATATCGATCGCTTCATCCTCGCCCGGCTCGAGGAGAACGGCCTCGCGCCCGCCGCCGAGGCGTCGCCAGAAAAAATCGCCCGGCGGCTCGCCCTCGTGCTCACCGGCCTGCCCCCCGAGCCGGCCGTGATCGCCGCATACCTGCGAGCTCCCTCCCCCGCTGCCTATGACCGTCTCGTCGAATCGCTGCTGGCCAGCCCGCACTACGGCGAGCAACAGGCACGCCACTGGATGGACGTCGTGCATTACTCCGACACGCACGGCTACGAATGGGATGTGCCCGCCAAGAACGCCTGGATGTATCGTGACTATCTCGTCCGGGCGTTCAATGCCGACCTGCCCTACGACCAGTTCGTGCTCGAGCAGCTCGCCGGCGACCTGATCCCGCCGCGGGTTGATCTGGCGAGCAATCTCAACGAGGCGATCATCGGCCCGATGGCGCTGCGGATGGGCGAGCGGCGACACGGCGACAGCGCGGGAGTTGATGGCACGACCGAGGAAAACCTCGCTGACATGATCGACACCGCCACGAAGGCGTTTCTCGGCACGACGGTCGGCTGCGCCCGCTGCCACGACCACAAGCTCGACGCCGTCGCCCAAGCCGACTACTACGCGCTGGCCGGCGTCTTCCTGAGCTCGCGGTGGAGCGTGCGGTGTGCCGATGCGGCCGACCCCAACGTCGCGGTGATCGCCGAGCTGCGCGGGATCAAAGACTTGCTGCGGCCGGCTGTGGCCGCCCGCTGGCTCGGCCTCCGCGAGGCGATCATAGAGAAGGCCAAGGCGACGGCGATCGACGCGAAGGCGACGGGCATCCCAGAGTCGCTCGCCGGCTGGCTTCGCCTGCCCGCCGAGAGGCTGCCGAAGCCAGAGGAATTCGCCGCCGAGCGGCAGCGTCGCATCGACCATAACAAAAAATCCCTGAACCTGATCGCCGATTTCACGACCGGCGATGCGGCCGCCGCGGGCGGCTGGCGGTGGGAGGGCTCGGGGATGGAGCACGGCCTCGCTCGGCATGGCGAACTCATCGTACTTGACGAGGGAGACGCCGCGGTGAAGCACCTCGTGCCCGCGGGCCGTTGGTCGCACCTCTGGTCGAGCCGGCAGGCCGGCGCCCTCCGCAGCCCGGAGTTGTTTGCTCGGCCGCCACGGACCTTCTCCGTCGGCCTCGGCAGCGGCCTCAAGGCCTCGTGGGCGCCACTCGTCGATCGGGCCTTCCACTCGGAGCGGCTCAATACCACCGAGTATTCACCCGGCGCGTGGGTCACGTTCACGGCGGGCAATTTCGAGAGGCTTTCGGGACCGGCCGACACGGCTGACCGCCGCGTGACTTTTGAACTGTCCACCAAGGCGCTCGACAACTACTTCCCGCCGCGGGTGGACTTCGGCCGGAACGAGGCGGAGGTGGCCAACCCGCGGTCGTGGATCGGTGCGACAAAGGTCTATGAGCATCCGGCCGGCCAGGGTCCGCGGGACGAGCTCAGCCGGTTTGAGCCGCTCGTCACGGCCGCGGCCGCTGCCTCCGGCGTGCCGGCCGACCGCGAGGCCTTCGCGACCAGGGTCGCCGATCTCGTGCTCGCGGCGGTAGCCCGCTGGCGGGATGGCGGATGCACGGCTGACGATGTGCTCGTGATCAACGAGGCCCTGAAGGAGAAGTGGCTCGACGCCACGGCCCTTTCCGATTCGGAGGTCGCCCGGCTGGTCGCCGCCTACCGGGCCGCCGAGAAGCGGCTCGTGCCCGACCGCGTCATCGGATCGATGGCCGACTGGCACGAAGGGGCCGACGCCCGGCTGGCGGTCCGCGGCTCGCCCACCGATCTCGGCGCCGTGGTGCCGCGGGGCACGATCGGCTTCATTCGCGACACGATCCCCGGCAGCGAGGAGTTTCCGCCGGCGGGGGGCGCGAGCGGCCGGTTCGAACTCGCCCGCAGCATCGTCGATCCGCAAAACCCGCTCACCGCGCGGGTCTATGTCAACCGCGTCTGGCTCCACCTCTTCGGCGAGGGGCTCGTCCGCACCCCCGACGACTTCGGCCATCTGGGCGAACCCCCCGTGCACGGCGATCTGCTCGACTATCTGGCGAGCCGGTTCGTCGAGGAGGGCTGGTCCACCAAGAAGCTCGTCCGCGAGATCGTGCGGTCGGCGGTGTGGCGGGTGACGACCGCGGCCCGGTCGGAAAATGTCGCCGTCGATCCTGAGAACCGGCTGTGGCACCACCATCCCCGGCGACGGCTTGCGGCCGAGGAGATCCGCGACTCGATGCTCGCCGTGTCGGGCCGGCTCGACCACTCGCTCGGCGGCCCGCCGATCGATCCACCCCGCGCGAAGGAAGACCCGCAGAAGAGGCTCGTGAGCGGCCCACTCGACGGCCGCGGCCGCCGCAGCATCTACGTCAAGATGACACTCATGGAGCCGCCGCGGTTCCTGGCCACGTTCAACCAGCCGATGCCGCGGGTGTGTGTTGGCAAGCGGGACCGCTCGACCGCGCCGGAGCAGGCGCTGGCGCTCCTGAACGATTCGTTCGTGCTCGCGATGGCCGAGAAGTGGGGGGCGAACACCGCGGCAGCGAAGCCGGCAACCGTGGCAGCCGGGGCGGAGGCGATGCTGGCGGCGGCGTATGGCCGCAGGCCCGCCGCGGCCGACGTCGAGCGACTCGTGGCATTAGCCGATCGATGCGGCTTCGCCCGCGGCGTGCCCTCCGCTGAGTGGGCCACGTCGGCCGCCGTCTGGAAGGACGTGGCCCATGCGATCTTCCTCATGCAGGAGTTCACCCATGTCGAATGACCGTCGCCAACCTGCCTCGCATCAGGGTTCGCAGCCGTCGAGGGACCCCCGCTGCCCCGGGTTCGCCCCGCTGCCGCTCTCCCGCCGCGGGATGCTTCAGGCCGCGGGCCTGGGGTTTGGCTGGACGGCGTTCGGCGGTCTCGCACCGACGTTCACCGCGGCGGGATCTGCGGGCGTGCCGGGCATCCTCGCCGTGCCCCATTTCGCCCCGCGGGCCAAGCACGTGATCTTCCTGTTCATGGATGGCGGCGTGTCGCACGTCGACACGTTCGACCCGAAGCCTGAGCTCGACAAGCGGAGCGGCCAGCCGGCGGAATGGAAGGCCGACGAGAGGTCGCAGGCGGCCGGGCAGGGTCGCAAGTGGCTCGGCTCACTCTGGCCATTCTCGCAGCGCGGCCGATCGGGCCTCTGGGTGAGCGATCTGTTTCCGCACATGGCGGGGATCGCCGACGACCTCTGCGTGGTGCGGTCGCTTGTCGGCGAGACGCCGCTGCACGGGGCGCAGAATCTGCTGCTGCACACCGGCCGTTCGATCGGCTTGGGCCCGAGCATGGGCGCCTGGATCAGCTACGGCCTCGGCACCGACAACGAAAACCTCCCTTCTTACGTGCTGCTCAACAACGACTGGGTGCCCAACGGCGGGTTCCAGAATTTCGCCTCGGGCTTCCTGCCGGTCACCTGCCAGGCCACAAACGTGCGGAGCAAGGGCGCGCCCGTGGACAACATCACCGCGGCCGATCCCGCCGACGTGCAGTTGGCAAAGATCGCGTTTCTGCGTGACCAAGGGCTGGCCGCGGCCGCCGGCTCCGAGGCCGCGGCTGTCGAGGCGGCGATCAAAACGTACGAGACCGCCGCGCGGATGCAGCTGACGATTCCCGATGTCTGCGCCGTGGCGAACGAGACTGAGGCCACGCGGAAGCTTTACGGCCTCGACCGCGGCACCGACCATGAAAAGTTCTATGCGTTACAGTGCCTGCGGGCACGGAAGCTCGTGGAGGCGGGAGTGCGGTTCGTGGAGATTACCTGCCCGCTCACGCACTCCAACAACGCCCCCTGGGATCAGCACGGCGGCATGAAGAAATACCATGCCGAAAACGCGCTGATCACCGACCAGCCGGTGGCAGCACTTGTCGCCGACCTGAAGCAGCGCGGACTGCTCGACGAGACGATCGTGCTGTGGGCCGGCGAGATGGGCCGCACGCCCCACTCCTCCGGCACCGACGGCCGCGACCATCATGTCTCGGGCTACACCGTCTGGCTCGCCGGCGGCGGGTTCAAGGGGGGCATGGCCTACGGCACGACCGACGAGATGGGGATGGGCGTCGTGGAAAACCCGCTCGACATCCACGACATCCACGCCACGGTCCTGCACCAACTCGGGGTGGACCACAAGCGGCTCACGTTCAGGTTCGGTGGCCGCGACGTGCGGCTCACCGATGTCCATGGAAGAGTGATCGATGACCTCGTTTCGTAGGCCATAAATGGGGCAGCGTGAGGTGTTTCCGAATCGACTGCACGAACGCCATCGTGGTCATCATCTTGGCCTTCGCCCGCTTGCGAACCTTCGGTTCGAAGTGAGCCGGCTCCTGCCGGCAGTCGCTTGGTGAATCGACCCCGGCTCTGTGATGAATGAGATCAGCCGGATGTCACCGCCGCAGTTGGGGCATTCGAGGGGAAACACTCCCCCCACCCGCGGTCTGAGCTTGGCCCACGCTTGTGCGCCAAGTGTCGTGGGAATGGGGCCCGGGCGCACTATCGCAGCAGGTGTTCGAGGCTTTTGAAGGAGCTGGGCACGTCGCTATCCGCGAGCGTGCTGCGAACGGTCACGTCGACGGAGAAACTGCTGCCGCCGGAACCAGCGCACGCTGGCGGCTACCGATGCAGTGGCCGCCTCGCTGGGCCGTCGGCTCGCGAGCCTCACGGGCGAGCTCCCAAAAAACCACCTCGTGCGGCTGTTGTCAGGAGGGTGAGGACCTGCCGGGGAGCGATTGCAGCAGGTCTGCGAGCGCTCCTGCGAGCGTGCGACCGTCGACGACGGCATGCTCCCAGAGTCGCCAGAGGTCGACGGCGGCCCGGGGTCGCTTCCCGATCGCTCCGACTGCGGCGCCCAGCCTCCGCAGTGGCGACTGCGGGGCGGCAAGCGCCGCGACCTCGCGGGGTAGCTCCTGCGACGCGTCGTCGGAGACCACGCGGACCGAGGCGCAGTCAAGACCCGCAGCCCGTGCAACGGACGCCACGGCGTGGGTTTCCATATCGACCACCTGCGCGCCGGATCGTGCTGCGAGTTGCTGCTTGGCCTCCACCGTCGCGATCACCGACGACACGGTGACGATCGTGACCTGGGGCGAGGCCGGCCAGGCCGCGATGCCGAGCGGCGCCAGCGGCAGCGGGGGCAGGGCGGGTTCTGCCACGCTGACGACCGGCCGTACAACGCTGCCGCGGGTCAGCGCCGGGTCGAGGCCGCCCGCGAATCCCGCCGTGATCACAAGCCGCGGACGATGGCCGTCGATGAGCAGCCGGGTCGCCGCCGCGGCCGCTTCGGCGCCGATGCCCGACACGCACCAGACGACGCGATGACCGGCCACGATTCCCTGCTGAAACGTGACGGTGGCGGCCCGGACATCGACGCGGTCGGTGGCGAGCCGTTCGAAGGCAGCGGCCTCGATCGGCACCGCGAAGATGAGGCCCGCGTTGCAGCCGACGGCCGGCGATGGGCGATCGGCGTTCGGCGAGGTCGAGTCGTTCATGCGGCCGGACCAGCGGGGACATCCGCCGGCAGACGCGAAGCATCACCACCCGCCACAGCGGCGGACGAGGCTGAGCGGATTCCACCAGCATAGCCGGTCGTGGCCGGTGCACGATGTGCAGTCGCAGGGCTCGGCCGCCACCATCTGCACCTCGTATTTTGGCACCCGCTCGACGGTCTCCTCGCCGTCGGTCTTGAAGAACCGCTTCTTGACGATCACGTCGCCGCACGGGGGGCTCGAGCGGCAATCGGCCGCCGGGGCATGCCATGAATCTCGGCCGCGGGTGCAGGCATACTCGCACTTCATCGAGTATCTAGGCTTCGAGGACTTTTTTTCGTCCCAGGTCGCCTTGCATGCCGGCACGCATTCCTGGCGGATGCCCGTGTCGGTGCAGGACGTCGCGGAACACGACGGATTCGCCGCAGTCGGGTCGGCGAGACAGCAGGCGACGATGCAGCCGAGGAGTGCTGCGAGCGTGATGCGTTTCATGGGTCCTGCCGGTGGAGTGGAGGAAGAAGGCCACGGAGGGCTTCTTCCGCGAAGGCGTCAAAAGTCGAAGGCGAGCCGCGTACCGAGGCCGTGGATCCAGCCGCTGCCGTCGTAGCTCGGCGACGCGACGACCGCGCCATTGACCTTGTTGAAGGGCGTACTTTGGAAATCGCGATACGTGAAGTCGTAGTTGAAGTAGATGCGGGCGTTGGGGTTGAGCAGCCAGTTGAGGCCGAGCGTCATACCGTTGAGCACGCCGCCATTCACCTGGCCATCGCTGAGGCAGAGGTAGTTGTAGCGCATGCCCACCTGCCAGGCGCCTTCACTCACGTTGAGCCGCCGGCCGGAGCCGCCCCCACGGACGGCGTAGAAGTTGTTGTGGGGAACCGGCCGGTCGAAACGGTACTCCATCTTCGAGTAGGTGCGGCTCTCCCCGGTGAGGAAGTAGAGAACCTCGGCATAGCCGCCCTGATAGAAGACCGTGCCGACCTTGGTGCCGGGTGCAGGCTGGATGCCGTTGGTGACCAGCGGTCCGGCGTTCGTGGTCGTGGCGTTGTAGAGCCATGATCCGAAGTATTCCGACTGGAACGACCACGGGCCATTGTTGCCCACGAGCTCGAGGCCCATCATGTTTTGCCAGGTGCCCTGCAGCAGTCCGGAATCGGCATAGATCGAGTTGAGCGGACCCGGCGGACCGTTCCGCAGCGAGCCGCGGGTCCGGAACCGGACGGCGTCGATCGGATCGCCGGTGGGCAGCCCCGTCGTTCGGTCGAACGACGTGTATTGCCGCCGCGGCTCCATCGTGCGGCCCGAGATGGCCGTGTGCAGCAGTTTCCGCCCCTCGTCCTCGTAGATGGGCAGCCAGACGAGGCGGCCGACCGTCATGCTGCCGCCGCTGGAGTTGGAGAAGCCGAAGGGATTGGAGGTGTTTTTGAACTCGCCGACTTGCCAGCCGATGTCCCCCTCTTCGTTATTGTTCATGATCTGGATGCCCGGGAGGAAGCCATTGTTGAACGGTCCCTCGAACGCATCCTGACTGAACGACCGCTCCATGAAGTTGAGCCAGCGGCTGCTCGTGAGATGTTCGTAGCCGAAGGGGTCTTTCTGGTTGCCGATGCGGACGGTGCCGAGCAAGGGCACTTCCCGGATCTGTAGCCAGAGATCAGTCACGGCCGTGACGGGACCGGAGTCGCGCTCCGTCGGAAAGACCTCGTTGTTGATGTTGAGCTGGTTGACGAAGTCGTATTCGCAGGCCCAGTCGTAAAACTCGTACATCCTGCCTTCGATGCGGAGCCGGGCCCGACGCATGGCCACCGTATCGGCGAGTTCCGGGTCGAGGCCGCCCTGGTTCGGCTGTTGGTTGGGGCCGGGGGCGGCCGAGAAGGCCACGGCATCGACCTGCGAACGGCCACCGATCTTGACGCGGAAATCCTTGTTGGCCGACTCGGCCTGGAAGGAGTTGGCCCACTTTGTCTTGTAGGCCGTGTCGGTGCCGATCTCGTAAGGCTCCGGAGGCTTCTTGGCGTCGTCTTTTCCCCCTGCCGCCTTGTCGGGGGCGGGCAACGACTCGGGCGCGGTCTTCTGCTCCAGCTCCTTCAGCCGCGTCTCAAGCGCTGTGATCCGTTGCCGCTCGGCCGCGACCGCCTCCGACACTTCCGCAAACGATCCAAAACCAGAGGCGACGCTCTCGAGCGCGAGGGGCTGGGCGTCGGCGTGATCAGGCAAGACGACGAGCTCTACGGCGGCCGTCGGCGCGGCCCACCACAGGCCTGCCACGCACGTCAGCGCGATCCATGCTGCGGCGGTGGGACTCTGACAGCGTGTCATGGGCTGGCGTCCAAGCCCTCATAGGTTCGCTGTCTTTCCCGGACCGCTTGGTCTGATGAGAAAGAACAATCGCTACAACCCCCTTCATCGGACCCCACGGTAGTTTGCTTGATGAGGATTTCCGTCGGTCGAAAAAGACAGCCTCGCTGTCTTGCCCAGACAGCGCCCCTGGCGACTTTGGTGTGTAGCCGGCTCGGGGGCGGCAAAAGTCTCGTCGCTGAGGGCCGCGG
>JBBDNW010000264.1:0-9776 GCA_040877375.1 Pirellulales bacterium
GGTCTGCAAAAGCATGCCCTCGCACCCTCCATGGTTTCACGCTCGTTGAGTTGCTGGTGGTGCTGGCGATCATGATGGTGCTGATGGGGCTTATGGCCAGCGCGGTCTCGGCCGCGCGAGGCAGCCAGAATAAGCAGGCCACACAGATGCTGATCGCGAAGCTCGACACGATCATCCAGCAGCAGTTCGCGACGTATGCGTCGCGGAACGTGCTCCTCTCGGGGTCGACCCCAACTGGCTTTCCAAGCAAAGCCGCCTACCGATCATGGTACATCCGCCGTAACCTGATCACGGGCGACCTGCCTGACCGATGGACGGACGTGGCTGCGGTCGCTAGCGGCACCACGGTTGCGGCAACGATTACGGGCACGACTACCTACCTGCCCCTCACGGGTCCGCAGCGCTCGTATGCGAGCATGTATAAGAGCGGCACCGCCCCGCCCTCCGACCAGTACGCTGGCGCCGAATGCCTATTCATGACCGTGATGCAGGGTGGTTTCACCAACTGCCTCGATTGCGGCGAACTCAAGACGTCCGACCGAGGCGATAAGGATACAGACGGTGCCTTCGAGTTCTGGGATGCGTGGGGCAACCCGATCGGGTTCATACTCTGGCCCGCGGGGCTTGAGCTTCCCGCTGGCACAGGCACGAAGTTTTTTTCAGCAAGCCGCTCGCTTGAGAATCCATTTGTCGGTAGCCCCTCGCCCGCGCTCGGCATGCGTCCGCTGATCTATTCGGCGGGCCCGGATGGCGAATACGGATTTAATCGCGATAACGAGAGGCCAACTCTCACGAGCGGATCGACGCCCGTCGGCAGGGATTGTGGTAACTGGACCACAACAAACACCGGCTCCTCCGCGGGCGCCGTAGATGGAATCGATTACCGCGATGACAACATCACCAACTTCGACGCGGAGGCCAGAAAATGATGCCGCTCCGCCGTCCGTCTGCCTTCACGCTCGTCGAGCTTCTGGTGGTGGCGTCCATCATGGCCGTGTTCTTGGGGCTCGTGCTCTCGGGTGCCAGGCCGGGTACGAACGGACAGATCCGTCAAGCGGCCCAGTCGCTAGTTTCCGTGCTGACGTCGGCGCAGTCGCGTGCCTTGGGAAACCGTGCGGGCAGTGCCGTGATCTTTGAGTCGGGGTCGACGTCGGGCGTCTCGGCCTTGATGTGCATTCGCGTCTCAAACGGTGACGTGCCACCGTTCATCACCGGCACGTCCGGCATGTTCACACCACTGAACCCGACTTCCGCCACAAACTCCGCGACGATCTCGCTCGCTCCGACCAACGCCGACGCGGATGACCTCCAGCACGGCTACAAGATCCAGTTCGGCGGCGTAGGAAGCAGTTCAAGTTTTCCCTACCAGCCGCCAGCGCCCTGGATGGCCCTTGCGGCCCCGGCCGCCGGAGGCGGCGCCAGCACGGTGAGTTTCCGAACAAGTGCCAGCCAGGCCCCCACCAACACCGTCTGGCCCGAGCCGACGAAGGCGGTGGGCGGCGGCAACAACCCGTTCGACTTTCAGGTCGCCAGGTATCCCCTGAAGGCTGAAGTGGCCTTGGAACTCCCGAAATCCGTCGCCGTCGATCTTCGTTACAGCGGCATCGGTGACGATCCGACCACGGCCTGGGGCGGACTCGCAAATGACGGTGCGATCGCACTCGTCTTCGACAGCATCGGCGGTGTCGACGCGCTGATGCAACAAGTGCTCGGAGCGGCCTCGATGCGCACCAACCAACCAATCCAGCCCGTACAGCCCTTCTATTTGCTCGTCACAGCCCGATCCGAGATCGAAGATTCGACCTTTCCGGCGCTGTCGAGCCCCAAGGCTCTCTGGATCGCCGTTCACCCGCAGACGGGCCGCGTGACGGTCGCCTCAAACGTACCCCAGACAGACACCGACGCCGCCGCGCTGCGTGCCGCCCGTGCCAAAGCCCGCAAACTCGCAACGATCGGCAAATGAACGCCATCTCACCTCTTCCGAAATGCCCGACCGCCCGCGACCGCGCTGGTCGCGGCGGCATCACGCTTCTTGAGGTGCTCGTCGCCTGCGGCATCCTCGTCGTGGGTCTCGCGGGCATCGCCGCGGTGTTGCCTGCCGCCGGCTCCCGGCTCGCGCAGGCGTCGCTCGAGGACAGGGCGGGTGCGGCCGCTGCCAACGCCTACGCCGAGATCGTCAACCGCGGCCTGATCGCCGTCGACCTGTTTGGATCGGGCACAACCAAGGCCTGCGTCTTCGGGCGGACGTTGCCGACGCTGGCGACAACCGCCACGGCGAGTAACTTCATCGTATCAGCCATGTCAAACGTATTGCAGGCCCGCATTGACTCAACCCGGGGGTTCCAGTTGGAAGACGAGCTCATCTACACGTCGCCGACCATCGCCGACACACCCAACAACTCGTTTACGAGCGGCAATGTCGGCCCGCGAGCGTATCGATCAAGCGTCTGCTGGGGCGCGATGTTAACGCCGGCGCAGTATCCGGCGGCCGCCGGTGGCGTCGCCACGCTCAGCATTGCCGTCTTCAAGAAGCCCGGGAACCTCCTGACCATTCAACTATCTCAAACGAACGGTCTTTACCAAATGGTCGGTCCCGATGAGGCCATACGAAAGGCGTATCTTCCTGGCTGTTCGTACGTGCTTGCCACGCCGTTGACGCCGATGCAGCCGCCGAAATGGTTCAAGATCAACTCCTCGTGGAACAACGGCGTCGTCTTCGCCGATTCAACTTTCCCGGCCTTCGCCGGGCCGACTCCGACCGTGATCGGTTTCGAGAATCTCATCCGAGTCGATCAATACCCGGTGTCACTGGATTGACCGTCACCATGAACACGTCATCCCATCGCCGCGTCCCGCCCAGCCGCCGTGGAGCCCTACTGCTGTTGGTACTTACATCGCTGACGCTATTCATGATGATCGGGGCGGTGATGCTGGTGGTCGCCACCCGTTCACGGACGGCGGCCCGGGCCTTCTCCGACGCCACCAACTCCACGGCCAGCGGCTCGATGCAGGCCTGGGCGATGCTCGACGAGGCGTTGATGGTGCTTCTGCGTGGCTCAAAAAGCGCGTTGCCGGCAGTAATGACGGAGAGCATCCTCGACGACAAATACGGCACCGACGTGATCACGGGCACTGCCACGCCGCCAGCGCGATTGACCTTGGGATCGCTCTCGAACTTCACGCCAATTCTGAGCAGCACCCTGCAGGGTCTTACTCCTGCTCCCACCCATCCCTGTGACTTAAACGGTCGCATCCTCACGTTCAAGCCAACGCTAAACGATGGTGACGTGTCGAGCTACCGCATTCTCCGCACCACCGCGACTGGCGGAGCGTATACCGTCTACCTCGCGAACACGCCCACCGCCCGGTCCCCGGCGCTGCCGAAACAGTCAGCCGCGGTCGTGATCAACGGCCGTGAGTTCACCCCCTCGATCTCGTCCACCGCGGTCGAAGCCTACGACTCCTTCGACAAGGACCCGTGGCTGGCCCAGATCCCCCTCTCCAACTCGCGGCCGATCACATCCGGTTCGATCCGGCCGTCGTACGGTACGCAAATCCCTGCCGGCAGCGCGGCCTGTGACAACGACAACGATGGGCTGGTTGACGGCATGTGGATCCCCGGCACGGCAGGCTTTCTGGCTGAGCGACCTTCGTCGCTGGGCGGCACGCTGAAGTACAAGGCGTCGTACCTGGTGCTCGACCTCGACAGCCGGCTAAATCTCAATACCCACGGCACTTTGGTGCCGGTCACGACTAACTCGGCCGACTGGCCGGCAGACGTCGCCGGCACGGCAGTGGGCAGCGTGCCCCTCGGCCTCGGCTACGGCCCCGCCGATGTCGATGCCTCGCGAATCGTCGCCAGCGGGTCTGCGGTCGTAGGCGCTCCAGGGTTTCCAGGCCGCTGGTCCAGCATCGTCGTCGCCGGCACCTCCGCCTCCGCGAACGGCTCCAGCCAACGCCGGCCAACGCCGCTTGTCGGGCTGCCTATCAACGGCCGCTACGGCGTTGATGCAGGCGGGAAATACGTGCCCGGCAAGCCCGACTCTACCGTGCCGCCGCTGCAGCAGTGGGCGCTCGGCGGCGGATCCCCCACCGATCTCAATGTGCGGATGAAGACGTTCGTCACATCTACAGCCAGCGGAGCGCCGACGCTCGTGTTCTACACGCCCGACCGCAACGCCAACGATTTTCTCGAGAGCCCCTACGAACTCCGCCTCGATGGCGACGGGCCGCGGGGCACGCAGGTGCGGCAGCCGTCCGCCAAGTCGAATACGCCCCCCAGCGATAGCCCATTTGCGGCCACCGAACTCGAGCGCATTCTCCGGCCATTCGACTCCGATGCCGGCACTCTCCCGCCTCGGCTCGCCGCACTGCTCGACGACTATGCGGAGCGATCGCGGATGACGATCACCACCGACTCCTGGGACACACCGGTGATCACAGGCACCGCCATGACGAAGGTCCGTGACTACCTGCGGCAGTTTCCGGCCCCTTCGGCACCTTCGGCCGCGATCGCCACGGGCTCCGCGGCGGTGTACGACACGATGTCGCCCGACGTGAGCGCGGGCGTGCGCTTCGACATCAACCGACCGCTCCAATATGCAAACCTTCCCCCGGCCATGTTGCCGAAGATCAAGGAGAAGTATTGCCAGCACCTCTACACGCTCCTCGTTGCTCTGGGCCAACCGGCCAATCAGCAAACGGCGCAGTGGGCGGCGAATGTCTGCGACTTCCGCGACGCGGATTCCACCATGACGCGGTTTCGCTTCGACACCACTCCCTCGGACGGCTGGACGGCGGGCACGTCGAGCGTCTTCGGGGCCGAGCGGCCGGAGGTCGTGATCACTGAGACGCTTGCTTGGAGTGGCTATCTTTCGGTCGTCCTTTACCACCCATGGGCTGCCTGGATGGTCGACAAGGCGACTGCGACGAACATGACTGCGGGAAAGCCGGCGGAGGTGGTCGATCCAAATCTTGCCGACACCGGCAACCCCAACGCACTCGACCTGTCACGAAAGAATGCTGCAGGCGAGTCGATCTGGCGACTGCGGGTTGCCGGCGGTAGCCAAGTAGCCTTCGGAGACGTGGCCGCAGCCCTCGGTGCGGCAGAGATCGCCAAGTGCAAACTGCTCCCAAACGGCTATCTTTGCGTGCAGACCTCGGCAGCTGCCGGCACGGCACTTCCCTCACTCACCGTGTCTGCATTCACCCCGGGAGCCCCCGGGGCCGGCACCGTGATGCTCGAACGACTCGCCGATCCGACCAAGCCCAAGAACGATGATCAAAATAGCGACGACTACAACCCATACGTCGCCGTTGATCAGGCAACGCTCATCGTCTACCCAGACAAGGACACGGCACAGAAACAGCAACGCAACCCAGGTACCTTCTGGAAGCAGGCCTGGAGCCCCGTCGCAGGAGCGCCCGCCGCCTATCCCAGCAAAGCCCCGTGGTTTCACTGGCCCAATCGCCCATTCGTGAGCATCGCCGAACTAGCGCTTGTGCCCAACGGCGACGCCAGCAGCATGCTGGCCGTCGGTGCAGCCGCCTCTCCGGTGAATGCTCCCACGAACCTGATCCTCGACGCCGTGCATGTTCCGTCTCGCTTCGGGGGCACGAGCATGCGGATCGGCGATGACTCGCTCCTGCTGACCACCGCCACCACCGAGCGGGTCTGCACGACGCTACTCCCCAAGTGGCGGGAGCCGGGCCGGGTGAACGTCAACACGATTGTCGCCAACCCTGGCAACACCACGTCGCAACTCGACAACGCTGCGTGGAAGGCCCTCGTGGGCGACGGCGTCGCGAATGTCAACGGCGGTACGAACCCGTTTGCGACGGGTATGGCCGCCGACGTTGCGAACTCGGTCACCAAACTGCTCTCCATGTCGTCCGCCCCGGATAATCCCATCTTCACCGACAGTCCCTTGGCACCCCGCAACGACGATCCGTTCTTCACCTACGCCACCGCAAATCGAATGGCCAACTGCGGCACGATCCGCTCGCACGTGTTTGCAGTCTGGATCACGCTCGAGATCACCGACGACTCCGCCAGTGCGCCCACGACGACCTACAAACGGATGTTTGCGATCGTCGACCGGTCCATCCCCGTTGGTTTCAGTAAGGGTGAAGACCTGAATGTTCGCGACACGATTCGGCTCGTAAGGTACCTGGAGTGACATCCATGCCCACGAATCCGCCTCTCCTGGCTACCACGCCGCTTCGTGCGACGCGGCGTGGGCCGACCGGCTTCAGTCTTGTCGAACTCCTCGTGGCCAGCACCATTGCCTTGGTGGTGATGGGGGCGATCGCGCAGCTGTTTTCCCTGTTTGGAAGAACGATGTCCCAGAGCCAGACCACGGTCGATCTCTCGGGGCGGATGCGGACCGCGGCGTGGCAACTGCGGCAAGACCTCACCGGACTGACCGCCGATCTGGTGCCATGGAACCAGCCGGAATCAAACTCCGGCTATTTCGAACTACTCGAGGGTCCTGTGCGCGACGCATCGTTTGCCCTTGCTGGTGGCGAGGTGACCGAGACCCTTAGCGCCGACACGGATGATTCGCTGTTCTTCACTACACGGTCGGCCGGCGACCCGTTCGTGGGCCGGTTCGGCACGGGCACGATCGAGGCGCCGTGCGCCGAGGTAGCCTGGTTCTGTCGTGAGGCTGGTGATCAACCTATCGCCGGCACGACGCTCTACAACCTCTTCCGCCGCCAACTGCTCGTCGTCGGTTTCGTTGGCACAGCTCCCTTTTCCACCGGAAGTAACTCGGCACCGGTGGCTAGTCTCATGCAGCCAGCCGGCGTGGGAGGCGTATCGACGCCTGTGTATGACCTTTCGCTCCGGCTGGACGGTGCCAACGCCTTCCCCAACACGCTCGGTGACCTGACCAAGCGGGAGAATCGGTTTTTGCGGAACGGCACCTTCACCTACCAGAATAGTGCGGGGGCCGCGGTGACCGTGTCGAGTACCTCCTTTCCGTACGCATTTCCGGTGGACGCCGCGAACTTCCGACCGATCGTCAACGCCACGTTCGATAACACGGATCGCGTTTGGGAGGACGTGATCCTCACGAATGTGATCGCGTTCGATGTCCGCGTCTATGACCCGCAGGCAAGGGCGCAAAACGTCGGCGGGACGACCCTCTATCCTGGCGATCCCTCGTACGATGCCGCAGCGGCTGCAGGTGCTTCGGGTGCCTACGTCGATCTCGGCTGGGGTGGCGGCTCGCCCGTCGCCATCAGCGGCATATTTCCACCGTCCGGCATCACAGCCTTCCAGTCGGCTGGCGTGCAGGTTTCCGGCACCCCTAATAGCGCCACCCTGCCGGCGGCCACGTACGACACTTGGAGCCTGCACTACGAGTTTAACGGGGAGAACGAAGACGGCGACGCCAAGATTGACGAGGGCACCGACGGAATCGACGACAATGGCGACAGCTTGCCCGACAATCCGCCGGAGTCGGAGACATCGCCTCCGTATCCCGTGCCGCTCAAGGGCTTGGAGGTCCGGATTCGCTGCTACGAGCCGACGAGCAAGCAGGTACGGCAGACCACCGTTCGCCACACATTCCTGAAAAAATAGAGTACAATTCAGTGAGACCTTCACGGGGAATCCATCATGAATGTTCCGTCACGGCTTTCAGCCCGCGTTCGCAGTCACGGCTTCACTCTCGTCGAACTGCTCGTGGTGATCGCCATTATCGGCGTACTTATGGGGCTGCTTCTTCCCGCGGTGCAAAGCGCCCGTGAAGCGGGTCGCCGCGTGACGTGCACGAATAACCAGTATCAGATGGCGTTCGCGGCTGTCCGGCACAACGACTCGTATGGTTTTTTGCCCGGGTGGAAAAATGTCTTGCGTTGGAAGCAGGGGAGTGAAAGTGGAAACCATGAACCCTCATGGCCCGTAGTGTTGCTACCATTTCTTGATCGCAAAAGCATTTTCGTCGTGTGGTCGAGCACGAAAAACATTCCAGCGTCCGCCCGCCCGTACCTTAGCAACTTCGTTTGTCCTTCGACGCCGCCAGATTCGATGACGTCCCCAACTCTGGCATACGTGGGCAATTGCGGCTCGGCATCCAATGCGACAAGAGCGGATGGAGTCATGCTCGACACCACAGTAACCGCGGCTGGCGCTAACAACGGACAGATAGCCCTTGATGACATTGAGGACGGCACTGCCACTACGCTCCTTTTTTCAGAGGAATGCGGCACCGCCGCGACAATCGGATCTTGGGATTTGATTATCACCAGCGGAACATCCTTCTCATTTGGCTCGGCCGCAGCCCCTCCTTCGTTTGGTATCCGGGGCACTCCGCTCCCTAAAACCATCAACAACACTTCTGCTTCGGCGCCCGGTGCCCAAAGTCAGCCTTCATCGAATCATCCGGGAGGAGCAGTAGCCGCTTACTGCGATGGACACACGGGGTTCTTGAAGGATTCCCTTAGCGCGAATGTATACGCACAACTCCTAAGTTCGAATAACGCGTCGGTGAGTGGTGTGGGTACGACGTGGCGAGGCGCATACAACGTCCTCTCCGATGGCGATTTTTAGCAGTTCGAAGCGTTGCGTCGCTGAGATTAGCGACAGGGTCGCTTAACCGCTTGGCGGCGGCTTGTCGTAAGTCTGGCTCAAGGCACGAACGCGTCGCTGTGCTTGCCCATCGGACCCTGTTCGGTAGTCGGCGGCCCGACCGACCGCCACTGGCCGCCATGAGGTCCGCGTCTAAAAATATTGGAGTCGGTCTCTTTTCCGATCCTTCTGGCACCGTCTCTCATCCCCATGACGCCCACCTCGCTTGCTCCGTCCCGGCCTGCCGGTCTGCCTCATTCCATCGACCTCGGTGACGCCCGGGAGCGACTCGTTCGCCACCGGATCTACGGCCTCGTCGATTCGGCCGAGCGGCTGCGGCGATTCATGGAAAGCCATGTCTTCGCCGTCTGGGATTTTCAGAGTCTTTTGAAGGCGATGCAGCAGCGGCTCACCTGCACCAGCGTGCCCTGGGTGCCCACGCCCGATCCCGAGGCCCGACGGCTCGTCAACGAGATCGTGCTCGACGAGGAATCGGACGAAATGCCGGAAGGGGGCTCGGCCTCCCACTTCGAGCTCTACCTCGACGGCATGCGGATGGCCGGGGCCAACACCGGTCCCATCGAGCGACTGCTCGCCATGCTCCAAGACGGCACCCCCTTCCCCCGGGCCCTCGCCTCGTGCGGCGCCCCGCCGGCCGCGGCAGAGTTTGTGCGGCAGTCGTTTGCCGTGATCGACTCAGGCTCCACCCACGGGATCGTCGCCGCCTTCACCTACGGCCGGGAAGACGTGATTCCCGACATGTTTCGTGGCCTCGTGGCTGCGCTTGCCGATCGCGACCCCGCGTGGCACCGGTTTCGCTACTACCTCGATCGCCACATCGAGGCCGATGATGAGAAGCACGCGCCCACGTGCCGCCGGATCGTGGCGCGGCTCTGCGGCGACGACCCTGCGAAGTGGGCCGAGGCGTCGCGGGTGGCCAAGGGATGCATCGAGGCGCGGATCGCCCTCTGGGACGCGATCGCGGCCGATCTCGAAGCCATGCCGGTGTCCTGAGGGATACTTCCAGGAGCCCGGTAAGCACACATACGCTTCGCAGCCTTGCATCCTTTCCTCAAGAGCCCTAACCTTGTAAAGGTCAAGGCAACAGGGAAGGGTTTCTCGATGTATGTTCTGCCTCGAGCCGTGCGCGTGGGCTCTAACTATGTAGGGGTTTGTCAACCGGCGCTGCTTTACTCGATCA
>JBBDNW010000265.1:0-1801 GCA_040877375.1 Pirellulales bacterium
AAGATACCGTTGGCAAAAGCCCCACATGCTGGCCTCAGGCGGCGAGAGCGAGGCGGGCCAGGTGGGAGCGGCGGGTGGTGGCCCGCGGCTGTCCATCCAGCCAGTCGGTCACGCGCTGGACATTGATGGCTGCCGCGGTGGCCACCTGCTGCAGGTGGGTCTTGGTCACCCCGCGGTAGCGCGCTGTCCGCGGCCCGAACGCTCGTACCCCCCGCGAGAGCGTGCCCTCAACCCCCGCACGGCGGGCGTAGGCGGAGGCAAAGTCCTCGGTCTGTTGGCGCTGACGGGCAGCCTGGATCGCCTCATGTTCCGCCCGCGGTTGCAGCGTCAGGCGGCGCGGCAGCGTCTTGGCGCGGGTGCACTGGGCGCGCACCGGACAGGGGGTGCAGTCCGCCGCCGCAAAGGCGACACCAATCATCGTCCGCTCCCGCGCCGTTTCCGTCTCGCACCAGCGCACGCTCTGCTTGCGTCGGGGGCAGGTCACGACGTGCGCCGTCCAGTCGATCTGAAAGTGACTGATGTCGAAGCCCGTGCCCGCTCTGGCCTGCCACTGGTGATCGTCCACCATCGGCCCGACCAAGTCGATCTGGTGCTGTGCACGACTGCTGACGAGATTACTGCCACGGACGTCACCGGCATCGACCAAGTGCTGGCCGGGGGGCAAGCCCTTGCCGGCAAGAGCCTCCTGAATCAGCGTCAACTGCGCGATGTCGGCTTCGGGAGCGAGCGTCGTCGTGACCCGCGTCAGGAGGTGCGGCCGGTCATCGTCGCGGGTCTCGGTGAGATGAACCTTGGAGCCCGTCCAGTTCTGGCCGCGCGTGACCCCGTAGCGCGCCTCCGGTTCGTGTGGCGTCTCGATCAGGTCGGTTGCGGAGGGCAGCGCTTTCGCCTCGCGCGGCCGCGCTTGGCCGGAGGACACGTCGCATTGCTGCTCCCAGATGCGCTGCAAGAGCCCCACTGCCGGCAGGTCGCGCAATCGCGCTGGCGTCTCGGCTGCCCCCAGCGCCGCCAGCAGGGCCAGCCCGTCGGCACCGACGGTCGCGGCAAAGGCCTGCCGCGCCGCGTGGCCCTTCGGCAGCCGATAGTCCTCGATGCGCCGGCCGTAGCGTTCGCGCCAGCTGGTCGGGATGGGGGTCTGCGCCCACGCCGGCGCGGCAACAACCAGCGCCTCCAGCGCCACCCGGAGCGTTTCGGCGACGCACTCCAGGCGACTGAGCACCCGTAATGCGCCGAGGACATGGGTCGCGTCCGTGCGCTGGCGCCCCCGGGCTTTGCGCAGGCCCCGCTCGGTGCAGGCCACGAGCAGGCGGTCGAGCAGCAGCTGCTCAGCAGCGGCTCGGCCGCACCGGCGAGCAGACGGGCACGGAATTCGGACAGGACCGAGAAATCGAAGCCAGGATCGGTCAAGTCGAGCCCGAGGGCATATTTCCAGTCGATGCGGGCGCGGACGGCTTCCGCCGCCTGGCGATCCGAGCGTCCTTCGGCACATTGCCTGACCGTCACCAACGCCAGCCGCCAAGGCGGCCACCCGCTCCGCGGGTACCCGGCCGGCCGCCCGCGGTCGGGGGAGAGCGCGGCAAAATCCGTGTCGGTGAAGATCGTGCCGAGCGCATCGCGCATCTGCAGGTAGCGGCTGCCCGTGGGAAAGGCGGCACGGGCGACGCGAGCCGTTTCGGCGGGAACCGGGCCGATAGGGTCGGGACGCAAGGTCACGGGGCACCTCCAAGAGTGACGGCGACAGCAGGTCCCAAGTATCGCGCCCTGGTTCCCCGACTGGATTTACCAATTTACCAACGGTATC
>JBBDNW010000266.1:0-9724 GCA_040877375.1 Pirellulales bacterium
CCACCCGTATTCCCGTCGCTGGCGCTCCGGGCTTTTTGTCGGTCAGGAAGCCCCAGGCGAGCGCGGGGAATACGCTCGCCACCTCGTCTCGTTCCCCACCGCCGCCACGGTCGCCACCCGTATTCCCATCGCTCGCGCTCCGGGCTTCTTGGGGGCACCTACCGCAGGTCGGGGCCGCGGGGCTCGCGTTTCCAGGAGACGGCGTGTCGCTCTTCAATCGACTTCATCCAGCGGTCATAGACCTCGCGGGTGTCGTCTTCGGCGACGACCGCAAGCCGACGCGGATCCTGCGATGCGGCCAGGAAGCGCTCCTCGAGTTGGGCCTGCTCGGGCTCGAAACCCGCGAGGCGGATGCAATAGCAAACCGTCTTCGGCTCGTTGAAGGCGACCGCCGTCCGGCCGGGCTCGAGCGCGAATACCGTCCGCATGATCTCCTCGCCCGGCATCGCGAGGCCGTCGGGTTGCGAGAGCACGGGCGCCGAGCCGAACGGGGCGGTGCCCCGCGTCATCCAAGTGAACGGGCCGACCTTCTCAACCTCGAGCGCACCGCGAGCCTTGGCCACTTCTTCGAGCGTCTTCTCGCCCCTAACCTCCGCGGCGATCTCCTCTGCCGCCTTTCCCGCGAGTGGACGGGCCTCGACGATTCGCCAGGCACGGAGCACGTCCTCGCGGGCCGACTGAAACGACGGCGTGAACTCGGGCTGGTCTTCCGTCTTCCACGAGATGTAGCGGTTTCCTTCGACATCTCGGGACGTGACGGCCTGCAGCATCGGGGCTCCCGGGCCGAAGATCATGTCGATCCAGCGCTGCTGCCGCATGCCAAACTCGCGAGAGAGCGCAAACTCGAAGCTTCCGCCGATTCCGCCCGCAGCAAACGCCTGCGTGGCATTGATGAGGTCAGACCGGCCGCCTTCCAAGCCCTGAACCTCGGCCATCTTCTTCACATCGGGTGCCACGGGAGCGGGGCCAGCCCCGTCGCCCGCAACCTGCCAGAGGGCGAGCGACTCGCCATACTTGGCCACGTCGGTCTTGGCGGCATCGAAGATCGCCGCGATCCGCTTCTCGACGGCCTCGTCGGTGAGCCGTTTGCGGATGTCATCCTCCACCTTATCGAGCGGCTCGAACTCGGCCGCGGCGGGCTTTTGCTCGTCACGCTTCACGGCGGCATCGCCGGCCGGAGCCGGGGCGTCTGCAGGCTTCTCGGCCGCCGTGTCTTCAGGCTCCTCATCCACCTTGGCTTCCTCTGCCGCCGGCTGCCGGAACGCCACCTGCCGCATCGCACCGCGGCGCAGCGAGGCACCGTCCGCCTTCGCGGCGGGTTTGTCGCCCGACTTCTCGCCCTCCGCAGGCACGGCTTTGTCGGCCGGCTCGGATTTTTCGGTCGGCTCGGTTTTGGTGGCCGGCTCGGCTGTGTCAGCGGGTTCGGCTTTGTCTTCGGCGACCGGTTTCGCGGCCTCGCCCTTGGACTCGCCCCCCTCCCCCTTTACGGCCGCGTCAGCGGCTGGTTTTTCCGCCGCGGCATCGACCGGCTTTACCTTGTAGAGGGCTGCCTTCCGCTCCTCATAGAAGGCCTTGATCTGCTCGGCAGTGATCTGCTTCTCCTCCTCGTCGCGAAACACGCCCGCCTTGGCGACGAGGAACTCGTACCTCGCCCGATGCGGCTGCCGGAAACCCGGCTCGGCGCTACGGGCCGCGGGGAGATCGTCTTTGTACGAGTCATAAAAGGATCGCAGCGCGGCTTCCGACGGCTCGGGGAGCTTGTCGATGAACGTCTCCACCACCACCGGCACCGCCTCGATCGTTGCCCCCTGCTCGAGACGACGGTAGTAGTCCCACCGCATGCCTGGCGTGGTGCCTTCGAATCCGACGCCCCCGAGGAGCAGCGTCTCCATGCGCCGGGCCATCAGCACGGTTCGCAGGGCCTCGAAAACGTCCTGCTGCGAGATTCCCATGCGGCCGCCGATCCGCGACACGATGTCATCAAACTGGTCCGGCCGAACAAGGTCGTTGGTCCACTCGGAGAGGAACTGGTTGATCGCGGTGTTGCTCACCACGATCCCATTCGCCTCAGCCTCCTTTGCAAGGAGAAGTGTGTCGACGACGTCTTTTTCATCGTCGGTGAGCCTCATCCGCGACGGATCCTGGCCGGCCGCCGCCATCGTCTCGACGAGAAACTGATTCATCACCTTCCGCATGATGACGGCCCGCTGGAGGCCGCTTTCGCGGAGACCGCCCCCCGTCCAGGCGACCACCTGCGGGTCGGAGCCGCCGGCCCCTGCGCCCATCTGCAGAATCGGGGGCAGCACGAAAAAGGCAAGCATCGCCATGATCGCAAGACCGGCCAGGGCGGCCTTCTCGTACTGGCGAAAGATTCCGAAAGAGCCGGCCATAGCACCGCCTATAAGCTGTTTGCCCGACGGCGAAACCGCCGAGGCTTGACAAGGAAAGAGCGCGGAGGGTAACGCTTGAGGCCGCGATCGGAGCGGCAGCAGGTCGCCGATTGTAGCGCTGGGGCTTCCTGCGCCAATCCCGATGTGCCCTTCGCGTCACCACGAACCGCTTCCGTCGCCCCCCTGCGAATCCCACCATGGCCAAGAAGACGTCCAAGCGAGCAACGACGCGCCGCGGCACCGCCCCCAAGGGATCGGACAGCCCCCGGGGCTCCGCCCTGCCGAAGGGGGACTACCAACTGGTGATCGTCGAGAGCCCAGCCAAGGCCAAGACAATCGAGAAGTACCTGGGCCCCGGCTTCGTGGTCAAGGCCTCGATCGGCCATATCCGCGACCTCCCGAGCAAGGCCCCCAAGGGCTCGCGGCAGCCGGTGCCGGGCGTCGACATGGACCATGATTTCGCCCCCACGTATGAGATCGACGGCGACAAGGCGAAGACGGTCACCGAACTCCGCCGTCTGGCGAAGAGCGCGAGCGACATCTGGTTTGCGACCGACTTGGATCGCGAAGGAGAGGCGATCGCCTGGCACCTCACACAGGTGCTCGGAGTCGATCCGACGTATGCCAAGCGGGTGACGTTCGATGCGATCACGAAATCGGAGGTTCAGCGGGCCTTCCAGTCGCCCCGGGCGATCAACATGCCGCGGGTCGAAGCCCAGCAGGCCCGCCGCATCGTCGACCGCATCGTCGGCTACCAGGTGTCGCCGATCCTCTGGAAGAAGGTGGCTGGCGGCCTGAGTGCGGGCCGCGTCCAGAGCGTGGCCACGCGGATCGTCGTCGATCGGGAACAGGACATTCGAGCCTTCACCCCGTCAGAGTCGTGGGAGATCTCGGCCTGCATGGCGTTTGACGTCGGCGCCGCTGCCGCGCTCCACAAGGAATGGACCGAGTTCATGGCCCGCCGCGACGAGCGCGGGCGGCCGCCGTTGGTTCGCGATCGCATGGCGTGGCTGACCGATCATCGTTCGCTCGTCTGCGACCTGGTCGAGGTCGGCGGCAAGTCGTTGAAGATCGAGGCGGAAAACGCGTCGACGGCCGACCTGTCTGGGGCCGTTGAGTCTGCGGCCAAGGCGGCGGGCCTGCTCGACATCGCCATCTCCCGTGAGACCGATGACTCGGGCAAGGGCCGTGGCAGGAACGTGATCCGCCTGACGGGTCGTCCCGATCCGAAGGCCCGCTACACCGTCGAGTCGATCGATGTGACGCGGACACGATCAAGGCCGTATCCCCCCTTCATCACCAGCACGCTCCAGCAGGCCGCGAGCAGCCGGCTCGGGATGTCGACCGACCGGACGATGCGGATCGCCCAGCAACTCTACGAAGGCATCGATCTGCCCGACGAGGGCCGGGTGGGTCTGATCACTTACATGCGGACCGACTCGACGAACCTCTCGCGGGAGGCGATCGAAATGGCCCGCAGCTATCTGAAGAAGCGGCACGGCGACGCCTACGTTCCAGAGAAGCCACGGACATATTCAAGCTCCAACGAGAGCGCCCAGGAAGCCCACGAGGCGATCCGGCCCACCGACGCCTCCCGTGAGCCCGACAGCATCGCCGCGGCGCTCAGCGACGAGCAACTCAAGGTCTACCGGCTGATCTGGCAATGCTTCGTGGCCTGTCAGGCGACCGACGCCGAGTGGGATTCGACAAGCGTCCGCATGCGGCGGAGCGACCGCGACACCGGCGCTGTCTTCAAGACCAACGGCCGCGTGCTCCGCTTCGATGGGTTCTATCGCATCAGTGGCGCACCCAAAGATGACGGTGACCAGGTGCTTCCCAATTTCGACAAGGGCACGCAGCTCGCCCCATTTGACGTCGAGCCCCGGCAGAAGTTCCAGGCGCCGCCGCCTCGATACACCGAGGCGACGCTCGTCAAAAAAATGGAGGAGGAGGGCATCGGCCGTCCATCGACCTACGCGAGCATCATCAACGTCATCGAGAACCGCGGCTACGTCATCCAGCAGGACCGGCGGTTCCACGCCACGGCAATCGGCGAGGCCGTGACCGGCTTCCTCAAGCGGGGATTTCACGACCAGTTCATCGAGATCGGCTACACGAGGGAGATCGAGCGGGAACTCGACCAGGTGGCGCAGGGCAACAAGAAGTGGACTGACATGCTCCACGAGTTCCACGCCGAGCTCTCGCCCAAACTCGAGACCGCTCTGGAGGAGCCGCACGAGAAGGCCAAGTCGGATCCGTCGCCTTACGCCTGCCCGGAGTGTGGTCGCCGGCTGGATTATCGTCTCGGCGGCAAGGGGGAGTTTCTCTCCTGCAGCGGCTACAACGAAAAGATCATCGAGGAGGCCCCGGCTCCGGCGACGACCGCCAAGGGTAAAAAGCCGAAGCGGGTGGCCAAACCGAAAGAACGGCCGGCCTGCTCCTACGCCATGCCCGTCGACCGGCAGCGGCGGCCGCTGCTCCCCGAGCAGATCGATCTCCTCTCACCGGCAGGCGTGCCGATGGTGAAGCGAACGGGCCGGTTTGGCGACTTCCTCGTCGAGGACAAGCCGCGGCCGGTCAAGCCGAAGGGCAAGAAGGCAAAGGAGGCCGCGGCTGCCGAGCCGCCGCCGTTCATCCTCAACCTCGACCGTAAGGGCAACCTCAAGTTTCCCTCGTCGCCGCCGCTCGTCACCGACATCGCCTGCCCCAAGTGCGGCGACCTGATGAACCTCCGCGATGGCAAGCGGGGCCCATGGCTGGGCTGCCGCGCCTTCCCCAAGTGCCGTGGCCGCGAGGCCTTCACCAAGCTCGCTGAAGACCGCCAGGCGGCCTTCACGAAGGATCTCGAAAAGCACCTCAAGCTCCAGACCAGGCTCGCCCTCACCCGGCGCGACGGCGCGACGCCCGTTCCGGAAGGCACGCCCCTCACCCAACTCACGCTCCCCGGCGGCATCGCCGAACTCCAAAAGTTCGAGGCCTGATCCCGGTTCCGTCTTTCCCCTTCGGTCACCGGTACGATTGCCCCCGAGTTGGGCGGTGCCTCCCGTCAGGAAGCCCCAAGCGCAAGCGCGGGGAAGACGCCCGCCACATCGTCTTGCGGCCCGCCGCCGCCACAGTTGCCACCCGCTTTCCCACCGCTTGCGCTCCGGGCTTCTTGAGGGCACGGCGTCCCACAACTCCCGTCATCAACCGCAACGACGTGAGCCGTAGGGAGCACCGCGTGAAGCTTCGACACCCCTCACAGCCACGGCATGTCGCTGGTGAAGGTGCTCGGTGTTTCATCGAGAGCCACTGCGTAGGCCGTGGCGTGGGAGCGGCAATGCGAGATGCTGACGAGGATGCAGCGAATCCCCATCTTGTCCGCCATCTCCTCGGTGCCCCCCTTGAGCAACGCCTGCGGCCTCCCGCCGGCGCCATTGGTCACCTCGATGTCACGCCAACTGATGCCCCGCCGCCAGCCGGTGCCGAGGGCCTTGAGCACTGCCTCTTTCGCGGCCCAGCGGCCGGCAAAGTGTTGCGTTGCCATCTTCCGCGACCGGCAGTATTCGATCTCGAGCGGCGTGTACACACGATCGACGAAGAGCTCACCGTGCCGCTCGATCATCTGCGCGATGCGGAGCACTTCGGTGATGTCGGTGCCGATCCCCAGGACGTTCATGCCTGCTTTCCTTTCGCCGCGTTTGCCGCAGATCCCACGGTCTCGCCACGCGACAGTCCACAGGCCCGCTTTGCCCGGGCCAACACCTCGCCCGCCCGGGCCCGCGCCTTCGCCGCACCAGCGGCAAGGATCGCCTCGATCCGGCCCCGGTCCGACTCGAGCGCCGCCCGCCGGTCCCGCGCAGCGGCAAAGAAGGCCGCTGACGCCTCGACGAGCGCCTTCTTCACCTCGCCGTAGCCAAAGCCACCGCGGCGATAGAGTTCGGCCATCCGCGTGCGATCGGTTTCCGAAGCCATCAGCGAGTAGAGCTCGAAGAGATGGTCGCCCACCGGATCCTTGGGCTCTTCCATGGGCCGCGAATCGGTCGTGATCCGCATGATCTTTTTCTTCTGCCCGGACCTTTCCTCGAAGACTTCGATCGTGTTTTCGTAGCTCTTGCTCATTTTCTGGCCGTCGGTGCCGGGCACCTTGGCGCTCCCTTCAACGAGCCGTGGCTTCGGGAGCGTAAAGACCTCGCCATAGAGATGATTGAACGTGCCGGCGAGGTCGCGGCAGACCTCGATGTGCTGCACCTGGTCCTCGCCAACAGGGACCACCGTGGCGTCGTAGGCCAGGATGTCTGCGGCCATGAGCACCGGATAGGTGAACAGGCCGGCGTCGGCCGGCAGTCCCCGGTTCTTCTTGTCTTTGTAGGCATGACACCGTTCGAGCAGGCCCATGGGCGTGACGGTCATCAGCAGCCAGGAGAGTTCCGTCACCTCGGGCACGTCCGACTGGATAAACAGCACCGCCCGCTCCGGATCGAGTCCCAGGGCGACGAGATCAACAGCCGCCGCGTGGACCAGCGACCGCAGTCGGTCCGGGTCGCGGACCGTCGTCAACGCATGAAGGTCGGCGATGAAGTAGTAAGCCTCGTCGGCCGCCTGATGAGCGCCCGGTTGGAGATCGATGTATTGGCGGATCGCCCCGAAATAGTTGCCCCAGTGGAAGCGGCCGGTGGGCTGGATGCCCGATAGGGCCCGCGTCGGCTGAGGCGTGGCATCAGGTGGCATGATGGGCGGGGCTCGCGGTGGACGGCTGGCAGGCGGCGAGAGCGGCGGGAAGCTGGAGCGTGCCGATGATCTCGCGGAGGCTCGCGGCCCCCAGTTCGGCGATGGCGGCCGGCAGTTCGTCGAGCAGGCGGGCGGAGGCGACCGGCTCGGCGAAGTTGGCCGTGCCGATCTGGACGGCCGACGCGCCCGTGACGAAAAACTCCATGCAGTCGTCGATCGTCATGATGCCACCGACGCCCACGATCGGGATGTCGACAGCCCGCCGAATTTGGTGGACGCACCGAAGCGCGATGGGCTTGATCGCCGGGCCGCTCAGGCCTCCGATCACGTTGCCGAGGAGCGGCCGGCGACGCCGCCAGTCGACCGCTATCCCCTGGCAGGTGTTGATCACGGTCACCGCATCGGCCCCACCGTCCTGAGCGCCCCTGGCCACGGCCACGATATCGGTCACATTGGGCGTGAG
Organism: Pirellulales bacterium; assembly: GCA_040877375.1. Classification (GTDB taxonomy): domain Bacteria; phylum Planctomycetota; class Planctomycetia; order Pirellulales; family UBA1268; genus QWPN01. The sequence continues at coordinate 7,564 of JBBDNW010000266.1, forward strand.
CTTGGCAAGTACCGGCAGCACGGTGGCCGCGCGGACCCCCGCCACCACCCGTTGGCACATCCCAGGGTCGTTCCCCAGATCGACTCCGTGGCTCACGTTGGGGCAGGAGATATTGAGCTCGAGCGCCGCAATCCCAGGCACGTCATCCAGCCGACGGGCGAGTTCCACAAAGTCGTCCAGCGTCGCACCGGCGATGCTCACGATCACGGGCGCTCCGCAGCCGAGCAACCAGGGAAGTTGCCTGGCGAGAAAAGAATCGACGCCGTCGTTGTCGAGGCCGATCGAGTTGAGCAGCCCCGACGAGGTCTCCACGGTCCGCCACGGCACGTTGCCCTTCCGCGGCAGCTGCGTGATCGTCTTCGGCACGATCCCGCCCAGCCGCTTGAGGTCGACCATGCCGGCCATCTCGCGGCCGTAGCCGAACGTGCCCGAGGCCACGAGCACCGGATTGGGCAGCCGCAGCCTGCCAAGCGTGACTGACAGATCGGGCGGCGACGGCAGAAGCCCGGCGGGATGCGACATGAAGCTGAAGACGCGAGAAGAAGGTTGGCGGAACGGCCTCGAGTGTAGTGGGTTTTCCCAGAGCCCCAAGCCTCGCTGAACCGCTCCCGCACGGCTGCGGGCGCGGCGAAAAGGCCGCCGGACGGGCTAGCCTGTGGACCGAACCGATTGTGTCAAGTTTGGCGATTATGCCGCCGATACTGAGAGGGAGCAGGGACTTCTGAGCCGGCGAGCCTCGGTGGCCGCTGGTTGACATTAGTGCTTGCCAGCCATAGGCTTCGGACGAGTTTTCCTCCCCGTTTCCGGTCCCCTCCAGCCCCGTGCTGAGCGTCCGGTACCGCGGTCGGAGCGTCTGAGCCGTGACCAAGAAAGACATCGTCCGGACGATCGCCGAACGGATCGATCTCCCCCAGCTTCGCACGAAGGAACTGGTGCAGCGGACGTTCGACGCGCTGATCGAAACACTCGTCCGCGAAGGGCGAATCGAACTGCGGAACTTCGGGGTCTTTCAAATCAAGCGGCGCGAGGCACGGGTAGCACGAAATCCGCGGACTGGCGAACGGGTGACCGTGCAGGCCAAGAGCGTGGTGACATTCAAGCCAGGGAAGGAGATGGAGGCACGGGTCAGGGATCTCGACCGGCAGCAGGCCGCCGTAGAACCCCAGGACCACCCACCTCCCCCCACACCGAACACGACGGAGACGAGCCAGCCCGACCAGCCAAGCCAAGGATAAGGCACAGACTGGGCGAACCTGGCAATAAAGGGGCCCCCGGCCCCGCATGACGGAGAGAGTCACTCTCGCACCGCTGGAATCGATCGGGTATTTCCGCTTCCTGAAAGGGAGGCACCCTCGGGCGATCCAGCATGCGATTGAAATCAAGGATGATTCAAACGAGGGTCAGGAGGACCATGCGATGAGGAAGGCTTGCTGGCTGATGTGTGCTGCGGCGCTGCTGGCGACCAGCACAGGCTGCCTCATCCCGATGTATTCCGGTGATCCGGTCCGCCGCGCGCAGCAGTTGATCTACACATCGGAAGATCTGCGGGCAATCACCGACGAGTGGGAGCGGATCTGGTTCCTCGACCAGCCGTCTCATATGACACCCTGGCGGACGCACGGCGGCATCCTCTAACCGCACGCCGGGGCTACCGCATCATCGCGGCACACCTCCGGTATCAACGCGGCCTCCCGTCAGGAAGCCCCAAGCGCGAGCGCGGGGAACACGGCCGCCAGATCGTTTCGCAACTCGCCACCGCCACGGTCGCGAACCGCTTTCCCATCGCTTGCGCTCCGGGCTTCTTGGGGGCAGCGCCTCCCGTCAGGAAGCCCCAAGCGCGAGCGCGGGGAATACGCCCGCCAGATCGTTTCGCTCCCCACCACCGCCACGGTCACAACCCGCTTTCCCATCGCTTGCGCTCCGGGCTTCCTGATGGCAGCGCCGTCCGACAGGAAGCCCCAAGCGCGAGTGCGGGGAATACGCCCGCCAGATCGTTTCGCTCCCCACCACCGCCACGGTCACAACCCGCTTTCCCATCGCTTGCGCTCCGGGCTTCCTGATGGCAGCGCCGTCCGACAGGAAGCCCCAAGCGCGAGTGCGGGGAATACGCCCGCCAGATCGTTTCGCTCCCCACCACCGCCACGGTCACAACCCGCTTTCC
>JBBDNW010000267.1:0-1788 GCA_040877375.1 Pirellulales bacterium
CGCGTTGCCGCATCAGCACTTACGACCGATGGATGCTCCAAAAATCAGAAAAATGGCTCCGAAGTGCGTAACTTGAGTTACGCCCCAATCAATAGATTCGAGGCTCACTTCGACGGACCCTGCGATTCAGCGGCGGGCGGCACTTCCCAGCCAACGGGCTGCGTCCATGCCTGCTGCTTCTGTCCCTCCCACACCGGATCGACCGGCGGCTGGCTCGAGGTCACGACCGCCCGCACGTAGAGCTCTTGGCCCGTGAGGAGATACTCGGCCTCGACGCCCTCCACCGTGGCAAGCACCTCGCCGATCCGGTCGGAGTACCGGTGGCGATGGCGATCCCGCTCCGTGGCCACGCCGGGGGGATCGAAAGCCGGCTCCAGCGGCTCGCCGCGGGTATCCACGCCGGTGAGGCTGCCGATGAACTGCACCGTATAGGTCGCCCCGGCTGCGGGGCGGACCGCGACCCGCAGCGCCCGGCGGTCGGCGTCGTATGCCACGTCGCGAAGATCGACGCCTGATGAGGCGTAGAAGTCGCCCTGCTTGATCGCACGGACGACGTGCTCGGGGGTGAGGTAGGCCGCCCGCACCATCACCCAGCCGCGTCCGGGCCGCGAGTCCCCGGGTGGCCCGTGGTAGTCGTGGCTGTCATCGGTGGCGAGACCGAAGAGCGGCGGGGCAGCGAGATCGACAAGCCGGATGGTATTGACGATGTCCCACAGCCGCTCGACGCTGGGCCGGCGGGCGTCGCCCCGCTGATTGACGAGCGGGTGGCCGTTGAAGACCTCGAAGTGCCGCTCGATCACGGCGTGGGCCAAGTCATGGGGCGTGATCGCGTAGTAGAAGTTGGGGTGATTGAGGTGCGCGAGGATCTCACGGCCGGCTTTTTCGGCCTGCTCCTCGACCGCTCGGAGGTTAGCGTTGATCGCCTCGATGACCGTTTTTCTGCCAAGCGGCTGGATGGGTTCGACGAGGTTGGTGGCGTTGATATGCAGGGGCAGGCCCTCCACCTGGTCGCTGATCTCTTCTGCTGGGATGAGGAGGAACCGGCCCCGCTCCTCAACGAGGGCCCGAAACTCGTCGAGTGGCTTGAGCCGCACTTCAAGACTCCGCGCCGACGGTAAGAAAAACAGCACCGCAGGGGGGGAGGTGGCCGACCCCGGGACCCGCTTTCTGGGCCGGGGCAAGCCCGGGAAGCGGCAGCAACCGGCTCACGAGTCGCTCAGCAGTCGGGCAACGCTTTCGGAAGTGCCATTGACCGGGCTATCCTTATGAGTTTGGCCCACGCGATCCGGGAGGTGTCGTGGGAGGGCAGTTTGTCGCATAAGTCGCAGCCGTGGCTGGTGGCATCTCTGAGCGACGCATGTCCGCCGGCCGCATGCCGACCAGCGTGCCGGCGCTTGCCGATCTCTCCGGCGAAACCGCCGAGACACTCGCGCTCTACGGAGCCGAACCGGGCAAGGCCACCGTGGGTACGAATTGCCTGATGGCCCGTCGGCTCGTGGAGCGGGGCGTGCGATTCGTGCACCTCTACCACAGCGACTGGGATCATCACTCCGGTATCGACGCCTACATGAAGGAGATCTGCCCGCCCACCGATCGGGCGGCGGCTGCATTGTTGACCGACCTCGAACGACGCGGCCTGCTCGACGAAACTCTCGTGGTGATCGGCGGCGAGTTCGGCCGTACGCCGATGGGCCAGGGGACGGGCGAAGCGATCAGACGTGATCATCACATCATGGGTCCTCAGCAGAATTAGTGGGCTGAAGGGCCGGCTGTCGCCGCGGGGCTCTG
>JBBDNW010000268.1:0-6189 GCA_040877375.1 Pirellulales bacterium
CCATCGCTCGCGCTCCGGGCTTTTTGTCGGCTCCGACAGGAAGCCCCAAGCGCAAGCGCGGGGAATCCGGCCCCCACACCAATCCGCTCCGCACCACGCTGACGCCCGCCTCTGTTAGGTGAGCAGTGCCTTCACGACATGTCCGTGCACGTCGGTGAGCCGGAAATCCCGCCCCTGAAAGCGATAGGTGAGCTTGGTGTGATCGAAGCCGAGCAGGTGGAGGATCGTGGCTTGCAGGTCGTGGATATGCACCATGTCGCTCGCGACCTTGAAGCCCAGGTCGTCGCTGGCCCCGTGGACATGGCCCGGCTTCACGCCGCCGCCGGCCATCCAGACGCTGTAGCAGTCGGGATAGTGGTCACGGCCGAGGATGTCGCCCTTCGCCGTACGGCCTTCGCGAAATGGCGTCCGGCCGAATTCGCCCGTGCAGAGCACGAGCGTGTCTTCGAGTAGGCCGCGTTGCTCAAGATCTTCGAGGAGCGCCGCAGCCGGCTTATCGAACGTGGCGGCCTTCTTCGTGAGGCCGTCACGGATATCTTCCGCTGGATTCGTGCCGTGGAAGTCCCAGCCCCAGTCGAAGAGGTGCACAAACCGCACGCCCTGCTCTACGAGCCGGCGAGCGAGCAGGCAGTTATTGGCGAGGCTCGACTGCCCTGGCTTCGCCCCGTAGGCATCGAGCACCTCCTGCGGCTCCTTCGTGATGTCCATCACGTCGGGCACGCTCGTCTGCATGCGATAGGCGAGCTCATACCGCGCGATCCGTGTGACCGTCTCGGCATTGCCGAGTTCCTTGGCCTGCAGTTCGTTGAGATCCTTGAGGGCGTCGAGGCTCTTGCGCCGCATGGCCCGGTCCATGCCCGGCGGGTCCGACACGTAGAGCACCGGGTCGCCCTTTGAGCGGCACTGCACGCCCTGATAGACGCTCGGCAGGAAGCCCGACCCGAAGCTGCTCGTGCCGCCGTTGGGCTGCACGCCCGACGAGATCAGCACGACGAATCCGGGCAGGTTGGCATTCTCGCTGCCGAGGCCGTAGGTAGCCCAGCTGCCCAGGCTTGGCCGGCCCGCCCGCGGCGAGCCCGTGTAGACCATCAGTTCGGCGGGCGCGTGGTTGAACTGATCCGTGAACATGCTCCGCACGAGGCAGAGCTTGTCGGCCACACGGTGGAGGTTGGGGATCGCATCCGAGAGCTCCATGCCGCTCTCGCCGCACCGCACCCACTTCCGTGGCGTGCCGAGGAGCTTCGGAGTGCCGCTGGTAAACGCAAACTTCTTGCCTTGAATCGTCTCGGCCGGGCAATCCTCGCCGTTGTGCTTCACGAGCTCCGGCTTGTGGTCATAAAGATCGAGGTGCGGCGGCGAGCCTGTGAGGTGGATCACGATCATCCGCTTCGCCTTCGCCGCGAGTGGCGGCTGCTTCGCCGCCATCGGATCGATCGAAAGGACTGGGACCGAGCTCGACGCCGTCGCCCCGAGCAGATTCCGCATGGCGATCGCCCCGATGCCTCCGGCCATGCTTCCGAGCAGGTGCCGACGGGTCGCGAGCAGTGAGTGTTCGAGTATCGGATCCATGATCGCCCCTCCGGCTACGGGCACATGAAGGTTTCGTCGAGGTTCAAGATGACGTTTGCGACTACCGTCCAGGCAGCGAGGTCGGCGAGGTCGGCGTGCAAGTCGACGGGGGGCGGTCCGAGCGGGTCGGTCGCCATCTTCTTGGCCTCCGCAGGTGCCTTCTGGAAATCGACCAGGGCCTCGTCGTGCAGCCGCACGAGCCGGTCGATTTCGGCGGCGACGGGCTGCCGCGCGAGCACGAGCCGGAACCCCCGCAGGGCCCGCTCGGCCGTCGTCGAGCCCCCTTCACGCACCATTCGTCGCGCCAGCGCCTGCGCCGCCTCGACGTAGGCCGGGTCGTTCATCGTCACGAGCGCCTGCAGCGGCGTATTCGTCCGCGGCCGGCGGATCGTGCACACCTCACGGCTCGGTGCGTCGAACGTGGCCATCGAGGGATACGGATTGCTCCGCCGCCAGGTCGTGTAGATCGCACGGCGGTAGCGATCCTCGCCGGTGCTCGTCTTCCAATCGATGCCGCCACCGAAGGCCGCCGAGAGGCCGATGTCTGGTTGCGGCGGATGCACGGGCGGCCCCCCCTTCTTCCGCGAGAGCAGCCCGGCTGCGGCGAGCGCTTGATCTCGGATCACCTCCGCCGAGAGCCTCACCCGTGGCCCGCACGCCACGAGCCGATTCTCCGGATCACGAGCCACGAGCTCCGGCGGCGACTTCGACGTCTGGCGGTAGGCAGCGCTCGTCACGATCAGCCGCTGGATCGCCCGCAGATCCCAGTGTCGGGCGACGAGCTCCGTTGCCAGCCAGTCGAGGAGTTCGGAGTGGCTTGGCAAATCGCCCTGGCTGCCAAACTCCTCGCTTGTCGCCACGATGCCGATCCCGAACAGACGTTCCCAGATCCGGTTGACGACGACCCGCGCGGTGAGCGGATTGGCGGGATCAACCAGCCACTTCGCGAGCGCGAGTCGATCGATCCGCCCGCCCTCCGGCAGAGTCGCCGGATTGAACGCCACCGGCACGCCTGCGGTCACCTCGTCGCCGAGGTTTTGCCAGTTACCGCGGAGCTGAATTTTGGTGACCCGCCGCTTGTCATTTGCCAGTTCCTCGAGCACTGGCACCGTCATCGCTGGAGTGTCGGCAAGCCGCTTGCGGAGGTCGTCGACGATCTTCCGAGCCGGCTGAAACTCCGGCGGCTCCGGCCCATTCTTCGGAGCGGGCGCGGCCAGTTGCGGGATACCGGTGACGATGTCGGCGATCTCCTTCTCGAGCTTCGCCCGCGCGGCATCGACAGGCTCCCAGGGGATCCTCGCCACCGGCGATTCATCGTGACGGTCGGCGTCGGCTGTGTTGTTGAAGATCGCGTAGACCTGGAAATATTCCTTTTGCGAGAGCGGGTCGTATTTGTGGTCGTGGCACTGAGCGCAGCCCAGCGTGGTGCCCATCCACGTGCTCAGCGTCGTGTTCACGCGATCGATGATGGCAACCGTGCGAAACTCCTCGTCGATCGTGCCCCCTTCGTTGTTGGTGAGCGTGTTGCGGTGAAAGGCGGTGGCGGCCTTGTCGTCGAGCGTGGCGTTCGGCGCGAGATCGCCGGCCAGCTGATGGATCGTGAACTCGTCGAACGGCATGTTGGTGTCGAAGGCGCGGATTACCCAGTCGCGCCAGCCCCAGATTGTCCGCGGCGGATCGTCCGCGTAGCCGGCGCTGTCGGCATAGCGGGCGAGATCGAGCCACTGGCGCGCCTGATGCTCGCCGTAGCCGTCGTGGGCGAGCAGCCGATCGACGAGCTTCTCGACGGCGTCGGGCGACGCGTCGGCCACGAAGGCATCGATCTCTTCTGGGAGCAGCGGCAGCCCCGTGAGGTCGAGGGCGAGCCGCCGCGCGAGTGTGGCCCGATCGGCCTCGGGTTGCGGCGCGAGCCCCTCGGCCTCGAGCCGCACGAGAATAAAGCGGTCGAGGTTGTTTCTGGGCCACGCCTCATTCTTCACGGCAGGCACGGGCGGCCGCTTGGGGGGCACGTAAGCCCAGTGGGGTTCGTAGGCCGCGCCTGCCGCGATCCACCGCCTCAGGAGATCGATCTGCTTGTCCGGGAGACGATCGCCGGCCTCGGGGGGCGGCATGACGAGGTCTGGATCGGTCGACGTGATCCTCGCGATGAGTTCACTTTCGTCGAGGGTTCCGGGCACGATCGCCGCGTGGCCGCCGAGATCAGCCGTGGCGCCGGCGAAGGTGTCGAGCCGAAGTCCTTCGTCGCCACCGCCGTGACGACTCTCGGCGTCGGGCCCGTGGCACCGTACGCAGCGGTTGGAAAGGATCCCCTTGATGTCGCGGGTGAACGACGGCGGCGCATCGCCCGCGATCCCAGGCTGCATGGACAGCAAAAACGCTGTCGCCGCGAAGAGCGGACCTACCGGCGGCAGCCGGCGACAGGCAAAGCCATGCACCATCGGGTCGCTCCTCTGGAAAGCACCCGCTTCGCCGTCAGGCCCGATTTATCTGTGGCCTGACGCGGACCCCGCAGGATCGATCGGCGGAACATCTTTAAGTCTATCGTCCAGCACCGGTGTGGTAGTTCAGAAACCTGGGATTTCGCTGGAAAAAGCCGGGTCTAGGACCGCTTTCTCGCCCGGTGCGTTGGCTTTTGGGCCGATGCCGCCTGCCGCGCCTCGGCCACGCTGACCGATCGATAATCAGTTTGCCCCGAGATAGGCGGATGGAAGCCGGTATACTCCCGGTGGCCGTTTGGTTTTTGACGATCGCGGCCTTATGGAGTCGCATGGCGGTCCTGCTCGACATTAAGAATGCCTGTAAGCGGTACGGCGACCAGGTCCTGCTCGATTCCGCCTCGGCCACCATCACCGACGACGGTCGGGTGGGCTTCGTGGGTCGCAACGGTGCGGGCAAAAGTACGCTCCTGCGGGTGATCCTCGGCGAGGAAGAACTCGACTCCGGGGAGATTGTCCGCCACCCGCAACTGCGGCTGGGTTACTTGCGGCAGCACGACCCCTTCCTGCCGGGTGAATCCGCACTCGACTTCCTGAGGCGGGACAGCAACCAGCCCGACTGGAAGTGCGGCGAGATTGCCGGGGAGTTTGAGATCAAGGGGACCACGCTCACCGGCCCCGTCGCCGCACTCTCGGGCGGCTGGCAGACGCGGGTGAAACTCGCCGCCCTGCTCCTCCACGACCCCAACCTGCTCCTCCTCGACGAGCCCACCAACTTCCTTGATCTGCGGACTCAGATCCTGCTCGAGCACTTCCTCCGCGGCTATCGTGAGTCGTGCCTAATCGTCTCCCACGACCGCGCCTTCCTCGCCGCCACCTGCGACCAGACGCTCGACCTCACCGGCGGCAAGTTGACGACGTACCCGGGGCGGATCGACGCCTTTCTGGAATACCAGCGGGACAAGGCCGCTCATGTCGAACGGACCAACGCCGCTGTGCTCGCCAAGCGGCGGCAACTGGAGGACTTCATCGCCCGCAACAAGGCCCGGGCGTCGACCGCGTCGCGGGCGAAGTCGAAGTCGAAGCAACTCGAGAAACTCGAGGTCGAGGACGTGACGGAGTCGGCTCCGACGGCCGCGATTCAGTGTCCCGCGGTGTCGCCCCGCAAAGGGCCCGCGGTCCGCTGCCGCGACCTCGCGGTGGGCTACGCCGACCATACAGTGGCCACGGGGATCGACCTCGAGATCGTCCATGGCGCGCGGGCTGCGATCGTGGGTGACAATGGCCAAGGCAAGACGACGTTTCTCCGGACACTCGTCGGCTCGCTCCCGGCGGTGACCGGCGATGTGAAGTGGGGCCATGGCTGCGAACTCGGCGTCTACGCGCAGCATGTCTACACAAGCATTCGCGAGGACCAGACAGTGCTCGACCACCTCGAACGCGCCGCCGCCCTTGGCACGAAGCAGCAGCGAATCCTCGACGTTGCCGGCGCGATGCTCTTCCGAGGCAAGGCCGTTGAGAAAAAAGTAAAGGTCCTTTCTGGTGGCGAGCGGGCCCGGCTCTGCCTCGCGGGACTCCTGCTCGGGTCGTTCAACGTCCTCGTGCTCGACGAGCCGGGCAATCACCTCGACGTGGAGACGGTCGATGCGCTAGCGCAGTCGCTCGTGGCCTACGAGGGCACGGTGGTCTTCACGAGCCACGACCGCAGTTTTATGCAGGCCGTGGCGACGACCGTGATCGAGGTGAAGGGCGGGCGCGTGGTCAACTCGCTGGGCAACTATGCCGCCTATCTCGCCGCGGTGTCGCGGGAGATTGACGAGGCCGAGGCAGCCGACGGCCGGGGCGGCAAGACGCCTGCCGCACCGCCTCTGCGCCGGGACGGCAACGGCAAAGCCGCCGCGGCCAGACCGGCAGCGCGAAACGATCGGGAGATCCGCAAGGAGATTTCGGCGATCGAGCGGTCGATCGCGAAACTCGACGTGGAGAAGAAGCAGGCGAACGCGGCGCTCCTTGCAACCACCGATGCGAACGAGGCCATCCGATTTCACGCCGAGATGACGGCGGCCGCGGAGAAACTCGCCGCCGCGGAGGAGCGGTGGCTTGCGCTCCAAGACGAGTTCGCCGCCGTTGTCGGCGAGTCGAGTTGACGGCGCGGGGTGGAGGGCGTATTCCCCGCGCTCGCGCT
>JBBDNW010000268.1:6289-9619 GCA_040877375.1 Pirellulales bacterium
TCGGCGAGTCGAGTTGACGGCGCGGGGTGGAGGGCGTATTCCCCGCGCTCGCGCTTGGGGCTTCCTGACGGCGTGCGATGCCACGGGTGTGCCCCCCGACAAAAAGCCCGGAGCGCAAAGCGATGGGAAAGCGCGGGTGGCTACTGATCGAATGCCGTCAGGCGGTGGGCCCGCTGCCAGCGGGCCAGCGGAGAGTAACGGTTCCACGGAATGGACTCATCGACTGAGTCGAAGTCTTCCGGCTGGGTCACCAGCGCGATAGCCCGCGCAGAAATACCCCGGCTGGCGAGGTGCTCCTGGCGGTCGGCGACTTCAAGCGGTGATTCGAAGAAGGCCGGGATATCGGTGAACTCGTCGTGCGGATCGACGCGGCCGATGCATCGGTCACCGGGCAGCTGATACATCAGCGCCCAGCCGTAGAACTCATGCCAAAGCGAAGCCGGCCCGCGGCCGCGCATTGTCGTCCGTAACAGCGACGCGACGGACGGCAGGTCGCGTGGTTCGAGGATCGCCGCGCCGAGCCTCGCGATGCCGCCTCCATCCCGCCGCGCCGTCAGCCGCCGCTCGAGGCCAGCTGGCGTTCGTGGGGCCCGCGGCAGGAAGCTGCCGTCGGTCGACACCCGCACATGCCACGGTCCTGCTGTCCTGTTCGACCGCTCGAGGAGCGCGGAACCGATGGCGAGGAGACGGTAGGTTTGCCGACGTCCACTCCCCTCCCCGGCCATAGGCACCTCGGGCAGGAGTGTCGCCGACAGCCGGACGAGCGAGGGTCGGTCTGGCATGGTAGGGCTCACGGAAACGGAGGTGCGATCGGTCGCGTGGTGGGAGTATCGACCCCAACGCGGACAACGTTGGTCCCGCCAACGCACCCATGCGAGGGGGTGACGTGTGCTGGGCCGCCCGCGGCCCGCCGCGGCGGAGGTATCCTCGTGCCCGACGACCGGTCCACGTGGATCTGGCCGGGTCACCGACTGCGGAGAGGACGTATGGATTCGATCAGCCGTCACGAGCAGTTGCTGCGGGTGTTTCACCTGATCGACATCCTCTTTGGCGCGCGGCAGCCGCTGACGACGGCGGAACTCAAGGCACAGCTTCAGACCCGCGGCGTGATCGATGAGATGTCGGACAAGAATATCCGCCGCGACGTCGAGTTTCTGAGCCGCTTCGGCTACGCGGTCAAGGAGTCGAAGAAGCGTTCGGTCCGCGGCCTCAACGTGCAGGCGTGGTCGATCCAGCCCGGCCGCGGTGCGGTCGAACTCATCGCGCCGCCGATCACGCTGCCCGAACTGCTCTCGCTGGCCGTGGCCCGCGAGTTTCTCGCGCCGCTGGCGGGCACCATCTATTGGCGCGGCATCGAGCAGGTGATGAACAAACTCGAGAGCGTGGCCACCACGCGGCTCTTGGACTACGTGGCTGAGCACCAGGAGGGCCTCGTGGTGCATCCGAAGCCTGCCGCCGCAAAGTATCGTTCGCGGACGCTCAATGCCGTGCATCGCGCGATCCGCAATGAGCAGGAACTCGAGATCCGCTACACGAGCCTCGCCGACCAGAAGCCACGGAAATCAATCGTCCGCCCCGAGGCGCTCGTGCTTTATGACGGCGCCGTCTACATCGCCGCCTACCGGGTGCCTCCGGCAAAGGTGAGCGGCGGGGCACGACGGCCTGCGAAGGCGGCCGAGGCGGCGATCCGATTCTTCAAGCTCGACCGCGTGACCGATGCCCGCGTGACCTCGCGGACGTTTGCCCGGCACCCGGTGCCCGTGGGCGAGTTGCTGGCCGATAGCATCACCATCTATCGCTCGCCCGAAGCGCCGCGGCGGTATCGGATCCGAGTCGAGCCCGAGCGGGCTCGCTGGGCGGTCGAGAAACCGTTTCATCCGCGACAAAAAATCCGCAGGCAGCCCGACGGTGGTGTGATTCTCGACATCGAACGGGCGTGGGACGGCGAGATGATCCCGCAGCTCCTCGGCCTGGGCGCCAGCGTAGAGGTTCTCGAGCCGCTCGACATTCGCGACCGGCTGGCTGAGGCGGCCGCGGCGATTGTCGACCGTTACGCGGGCCGGCCGCGACGGACAGTGACTGCAACGCCGGCGAGTGGCTGACCAACGAGAGATTGTCATGCGACAACGCCGATGAACACCGACACATTCACTGCGACGCGACTCGACATTCCGGTGGCCGCGCGGCTGCGGCACGCGCTTGCCTGCGTGCCTACTGCCCCGTCGCCGGCTGCGGGCTGGCCGCTCGTGCTCGCCTTTCATGGCGGGCAGAGCCACCCGGAGATGATGCGGCGGTTCTCGGGGCTCGACATCTTCGCGGCCTCGGGCCGTGCGATCGTCGTCTACCCCGCCGGCACAGGATCGCGTGAAGGGCTCCTCACCTGGAACGGCGGCAACTGCTGCGGCGAGGCCCGCGACCAGCAGTCGGACGACGTGGCCTTCACCCGGGCCGTGATCGCCGACGTGGCGGCCCACCATCTGATCGATCCGCGACGCATCCACGCCACGGGCATGTCGAACGGCGCAATGATGGCCTATCGGGTGGCCGCCGAACTCGCCGACACGATCGCATCGATCGCACCGGTGGCCGGGCCTCTGGCGCTCGCGCACGTGGCTCCCGCGCGACCGGTGTCGGTCCTGCATTTCCACGGCACGCTCGACCAGTTCACACCGCTGGAAGGAGGCGTCGGCCGCCGCAGCGTGACGCGGATCAGCCACCGGGGAGTCGTGGAGGGCCTGCTCGACTGGGTGCATGCCGACGGCTGCCCGGTGGAGCCGATCCGCGAGCCGATCCCTTGCCCCGACGCGGGCCTCTCGATCGAGCGGTTCACCTGGGGTCCGGGCGTCGAAGAGAGCGAAGTGGTGTTCTACCGGATCGAAGGGGGCGGTCACGTCTGGCCAGGACAAACGCCCGACGCGTTTCTGCTCGGGCCGGCCGTGCCGTCGCTCGACGCGAACGAGCTGATCTGGGAATTTTTGGCGAAGCACCCGCTCCGCGGGTAACGCGGTGGCGCGGGGAGTCCGCGGGAGCGGTCGGTGGTGTGGAGCGGGTTGGGGTGGCGGGCGTATTCCCCGCGCTCTCGCTTGGGGCTTCCTGGCGGAGCCGACAAAAAGCCCGGAGCGCGAGCGATGGGAATGCGCGTGGCGATCGTGAGCGTGGTGTGGAGCGGGTTGGGGTGGCGGGCGTATTCCCCGCGCTCGCGCTTGGGGCTTCCTGGCGGAGCCGACAAAAAGCCCGGAGCGCGAGCGATGGGAATGCGCGTGGCGATCGTGAGCGTGGTGTGGAGCGGGTTGGGGTGGCGGGCGTATTCCCCGCGCTCGCGCTTGGGGC
>JBBDNW010000269.1:0-4462 GCA_040877375.1 Pirellulales bacterium
CCGGCTCCTCACGATCGGGAATCGGTGCGATTCTCGGTGCCGACTTCCTCGCTGCGACGGATCTGGTCGCGGATCTTCGCCGCGAGTTCGTAGTTCTCGGCCTTCACAGCCTCGGCGAGTTGCTCGTCGAGCGTTCGGCCCACGTCGTACCGCTGCCGGACGCTTTCCCGCATTTCTTCCAGTCGCTTCACGAGTTCGTCGTCGGCGTATTGCTCCACGGCGTCGTATCGGGCAAAGAGGTCGCGAAACCTCGCCAGCCCGCTGTTAATCTCCCCGATCGCCGTCTCGGGGCCGTCGTCCTGCAGCGCCGCCAGGGCGCTCGCCTGCACGCGATGAAAGAGCACAAACGGTCGGTATTGCTCGTGCGACAGCGTCCACTCTTCGTCGGGAGAGTGTTCGCGCACGAAATCCATGAACGCAAGGCTGTGGTCGGCGTCACGGGCCGCGCGGCGGTATTCCCGCAGCGAGAGCCAGCAGAGCCGACGCTGGTAAAACTGGATGAACTCGCGGTCGGATTCGAAGCATTGTTCTTTCGTCAGCCTGAAGCCGCCCCCCTCGCGGATCACTTCACCAACGAGGTAGTCGTAATAGGTTTCAGCGCCATTGGGCCGCTGGCCATCGGGGCGGAGGTCGGTCTCCATCTGGACGACGCCCATGTCGATTCGCATCTGCAGCACCTCGCGGCCGCTACGGGTCTTGAGCAGCCGGGCGTTGACCTCGCCGGGGCGGAAGTCCCATTTGCGGAGCAGCGAATCAATGTCGCGGGGAGACGCCATGGAGTTGAGTCCTTCGGAGGGTGGCGGTGCGGGCCTCACTGCCCGCGAACCGATTATATCACCGTCCACGCCCGAGCAGTTTGCCGCAGCCGACTCAGGAATCGGGCCGCTGCCGCCACTGCTTCGTGCGCGAGCGGCGTTTCTTCGACTCCAGCCGTTCTGCGATCGCCGAGCGTGGTTTTCGCGTCGGCCGACGCCGCTTGGGCGGCGTCAGGGAGCGACGGATCAGCTCGGACAGTTTGTCGAGACACTCGGACACGTTTTGCGGCTGGTCGCGATGCACCTGGCTGGTGATCACCAGTTCGCCGTCGGTGGTCAGTCGCGACTTTTCCCGGGCCACGAGTCGGCGGCGGACATCGTCGGGCAGGTGTGGGGACCCGGCGACGTCAAATCGCAGCACGGCCTTGCTGCTGGTGCGGTTGACGTGCTGCCCGCCCGGCCCGCTCGACCGCGCGAACTGCCAGGCGAGCGCCTCAGCCGGGATCACGAGCTCGCGAATGCCGTCGCTGACGCGGAGATAACGGGGTCGGGCCATCGGGTTGTTGCTCTCTGAACATGCGAAATGATTTGTCAAGTGGAAATCACCGTCGCGATGCTGTCACGTGCAGTTTTGCTCCAAATCCTGTCTCGCACGGCTCTGAAGACGCTGCGCGCTATTTCTCTGGACAGTCTGTGGGTGGGGCTCCCATACTTCCGACCCTCGAGGCGGGTTGCCACGCCGCGGACAGAATGCGGCGACTCCCGAAGGAAAAAGAAACATGTTTGATGTCGCGGTCAGCGAGCTGACGAGTTCCCGCTCTGATCTTTCTCAAGAAATCACCTGGCTCACAGCCGCTGGCGTGGAGTCGATCTCCCTGTGGCGGCCCAAGGTGACCGACGTTGGGGCCGTTGCCGCCGCCCGTTTGGTTGGTGACGCCGGCATTCGGGTGTCGAGCCTGCAATCGGCGGGAGGCTTTACCGGGGGCGATGGCCGATCGTTCGCCGAGAGCATCGACGACGCGATCGAGGCGATCGGCGTTGCAGCGGTGGTGGGTGCTCCCTGCCTCGTGATCCACAGCGGCTGTCGCGGCGGTCACACCAGGAGCCATGCCAGCCGCCTGCTCGTGCAGGCCATCGAGGCCCTGGCCCCAACGGCCTCGCGGGCCGGCGTGGCACTCGCCCTGAAGCCGGTCCACCCGCTGGCCGCGCCCGGATGCAGTTTTCTTGCCGGCCTTGGCGATGCGCTCGACCTCATCGAGCGGTTCGACGACGTCGCCGTTCGGCTGGCGCTTGATCTTTGGCACTTTGGCCATGAGGCGGAACCCCTGGACATGCTGCCGCGGCTCGCCGCGGCGTCGGCGGTGGTGCAGGTAGCCGACCGCTGCGGCCCGCCTGCGGCCGGTGGCGATCGACTCCCCGTCGGGCACGGGTCGCTTGAGCTCGAGGCACTGGTGTCGGGCCTCGTTGACCACGGCTACCGCGGGCCATTCGAGTTTGATCCCGTCGGGGAGGCTGTGGAGATCCTCGGCTACGAGGGTGTCTGGCAGGAAACCCGGTTCGTGACCGATGCCTGGGCCGATCGGCATGCGGCGCGGCCGGGGACCATGGTGCGGTCGGGCTTCGAGGTCGAGCGGCTTCCAACGGACCGCGGTCACTTCCTCGCCGGCTCGGGCGCCCGCAGGTCCCACGCCTCCAGCCACACCGGCTCGCCGGGCTGAAGTCCAAAGTCGTCCCGCAGCCTGGCGTCGAAGTCGTCCATGTGGGCGGCGCCATAGAAGATGGCGATCCGCCTCCTGCCCTTGGCGATCTGGTCGCGGAGCACGGTCAGGGCAGCTGCGTTTCGATCAGTGATCAGGGTCGATCCCTCCTCACCTCCGAACGCGGCGGTGAGCACTTCCATATCAGTGAACTGCTCGGCCATCATGCGGCGGAGTGTGGTCTGCCGTTCGGAACCCGATCCAAAGAGAATGCCGAAGAGTTGGCCGACGCTCACGTCCCCGGCGCCGCCATCGCGGTCGGCCCGGGCCATGCTTTCCCGCATGAGCCGGGAGAACATCGACCACCACGTCTCGCCCCGCTTCGCCATGGCCGCGTCGAACTCCTTGGGTGAGAGATCGGCATGGACGAAGTTGGTCGCCGAGTAGTCGATGCCTTCCAGTTGGAACTCGAGACCGAGCATCTTCCTGAGGCCCTGTTGGGCCGACCCAATGGCTCCGGCAGGCTTGCGGCCAGGCTTGGGCACCCGGGCGTTTGGCGGGGCGACCAGTTCGTAGAGCACGGCGTCGTAGTCGGCGAACATCCGGTCGAGGGTCTCGTAGTAGTCGGCCCCACCGACGTGGACGGCTGCCACCAGATCGACCTGGAGTGGCGTTCGTCTTCCCGCCTTGGCCGCTGTCGCGGCCGTCTCGCGGTATTCGACGATCGAGGTGTCGAGTGAGAGTGGCTCGCCCGCATCGTCCCGCACGAGTCGCAGAAACTCGGGAGGAGCGGCCGCTTCGACCACGACTGCCCGATCACGGGCAACGGCGCCCACGGGGCCTGGGCCGATGGGCGGTTCAGCAGCCCCGGCGGTGTTGGCAAGGAGGGCAAGAAGGGCGACAGTGGCAACGCGAGTCATGAGCAGGGCTCCACGGAGGGGGGCCGGCTGGGGCAGACCGGTATTTCGCAGAATACCCGAGGCGGCCCCACCCGCCATCGTTTCGGCAGGCGTTGCCCCGAAAAACCGTCACAGCCCGCAGAGTCTGCCAACTTTCGTCAACCCGATCGACCGACGCAACCGATACCAGAAGAGCAATCCGCATTGGCGGAACATCGGATCCTGCTCCACAGGGCATACAAGCGATGGCTA
Source organism: Pirellulales bacterium (assembly GCA_040877375.1). Lineage (GTDB taxonomy): Bacteria > Planctomycetota > Planctomycetia > Pirellulales > UBA1268 > QWPN01. The sequence continues at coordinate 3,604 of JBBDNW010000269.1, forward strand.
CGACAAAGGTTTTCAGGTGTCTGGCGGCGACCGTCCTCACGGTCGTAGCGGCATGGTACGCGGCCTCACCGGCCTCTGCGGGCGGCAACTGGATGCCGCTGCTGCCGGACCAAGACTTCTACGACTTTCAGATGTTCGCTCCGCCCGATTCTCAGGACTACGAGATCTATTCTGAGCTCAGCGAGGGCATCTTCTTCAACTACGACCGGCTCTATTGGGCCATCACGCCGGCGAGCGTGACGGGCGTGGCTGAAACGAAAGTGGGCGGCTACCTGATTCCCACGTCCCCGATCGCGCCTGATGCGATTGCCCAGCTCAACAACGGCAGCATCCAGGCCTCGGGAACAGCCGGTGGCAACGTGATCGGTGGCATTTTTATCTTCGGATCCGATCCGCTGCAGTTGGACCTCGACACGAGCTGGATGCGGACGATCATGACCTGGGGCAATCGATACGAGGGCGGCTGGATCTATGACGACCAGGGCATGCAGTTCAGCTACTTCAACACCGGTGCGAAGTCGCAGGAGTTCCAAACAGTGAGTGAGTTTGCGGCATCGTCGCCGACGCAGATCTTCACGCAGTCCACGACCGGGGGCGGCGGCGGCGGCGGCGGAGGCGGCATCGGAAACATCAATCAGGCTCTCGCCACGACGACGATCACGTCCAATAGCCCGCCGCCGGATCACGTGATCGCGCAGAAGCTCGTGCAGACCAACACGACCGAGATTTCGGGAGGGGCTGCCGCCCTCATCGTGCGCCGCGAACTCGGCCGTCGCGGCAGCGGCAACTCCGCCCGGTTCGGAATCGGTCCGCGGTACATGCAGTTCGCAGAGAGCTTCAATATCGGCTACGAAAGCAA
>JBBDNW010000269.1:4562-9541 GCA_040877375.1 Pirellulales bacterium
TGGGAGACGAACTCATACAACAACATGGTCGGTCCCGAGTTCGCCCTGCTCCTCGAGGGCAACGCCGGCCGGTGGACCTTCTCGAGCGAGTTCAAGTTTACGGCGGCGATCAACTGGCAAAATAACCTCTACCGTGGCGCGAACTTCCCCGATTCGATCGGCGCCGACTACCTCCGAGCCACGTTCAACCCGTCGGTCACCAACTCCAACAGCGGTGGCGGCACAGACGCCGCAAACAACACCGTACAGTTGCAGCCGCCGCCGCTGTTCCTTCAGATCTACGGCATCGGCCAGCAAAACGCGAGCAACGCGGCCGAGCACTCCGTCGTCTTCTCCCCGATCGGCGAGTGGCGGTTTGGCGCCCAGTATCGTGTCACGCAGTCTATCCTCCTGAGGGCCGGCTACACGGGCATGTGGCTGGGCAGCATTGCCCGCGCCTCGTCAAACACAGCCTATCGAAGCGAGAAGCGATCTGTCCGCTATGCCGAAGTAGAGGATCCAACGCAACCCGCCAGCCTCACCAATCCGTGGGTGGTCAAGACGACGGGCCCGACGGGCGGCGTCGATCCGACGAGCCCGTATTACCGAGAAGATCCCGTCTACAACCGGATCGGCCCCGCAGCGCAAGTCGTCCAAGACTATGTGTTCACCAACGGCGTCGACTTCGGCATCGAAGTGAAGTATTGAGAGCCTCGCGACGGCTTCGGTCAGGCAGCCCAACGGCGTGATCCGTGGGGACCGCTCACCAGCCCGCGGCGATCCAATCGCCGGTGGCACCGCGGACGTCAGCGAGCTTCGCCAGCCGGTCGATGAGCGGCTGCCAGAGTGGACCGCCTTCGAGCGGCTCGATCGGCTGGGGCAACGCCGCCGGGAGGCCAGCCCCGTCGACCTGGACGAAGCCAAGCAGGCCGTCCATCCAGGGCAGCGTGCCGCCGGGCGTGGGCATGCCCACCACGCCTACGACGAGATACGCCTGCCGTACCTGCAGCACGCCGCAGCGGATCTCGACGAGCGTGCCTACCGGCACGCTGCGCCGGCATTCCAGCGACAGCACGCGACGGAGCATCAGGTTGGCCGCCGGCCCGGCGGCACGGCTCCCCGTGGCGTAGGCCGCCTCGAGTGCGTAGCGCAAGAGACTCCCGGCATAGAGCGTGCCGTGGTGGTTGGCGTCGGCGGGTAGGACGAGCCGGTGGCTCGTGGTTTCGGTGGCCATGGATGGCTGGCCCGCGGTCAAGCCGACCGGCGGGCATAGGTCGGGTCGATCTTGGCGAGCTCTTCCTGCACCGCCGTGATCGTGCGACGGATCTGGTCGGACGTGTGCCGCGACGTGATGAAGAACCGCAGCCGGGCCGCGCTCTCCTCCACCGCGGGATAGAGGATCGGCTGCACGTTGATGCCCCGCGTGAAGAGGTTGCGGGAGAGCCGCAGGGCATTCATCGAGTTGCCGAGAATGATCGGCACGATCGCCGAGCCGCCCGAGGGGCCCGTGTCGAGGCCAGCGTCCTTGGCCAGTTGCAGGAAGAGCCGGGCGTTGGCGTGGAGCCGTTCCACCCGTTGCGGCTCGCGCTGCAGGAGCCGTAGGGCGCCGAGCGACGCACCTGCCGCCGCCGGAGGCAGGCCAACCGAGTAGACGAAGCCCGGCACCGTATACTTCAGCCAGCGGATGAGCGTGCTCGAGCCGGCGATGTAGCCGCCGCAACTGCCGAACGCCTTCGAAAGCGTGCCCATCCAGATGTCGACGTCCTCGGGATTCACCCCGTAGTGCTCGCCGATGCCACGACCACGGACACCCATCACGCCGACCGAGTGGGCCTCGTCGACCATCAAGAGCGCCTTGTGCCGCTTCGCGAGGCCGATGAACTTGGGCAGCTCGGAGTAGTCGCCGTCCATGCTGTAGATGCCCTCGATCACGACGAGCACGCGGCGATACTGGTTCCGCATCTGGGCGAGGAGCTTTTCAGCGGCGTCATAGTCGTTGTGCGGAAACGGCCGGCGGCGGGCGCCCGAAAGGAGGGCTCCCTGCAGCAGACTATTGTGGGCCAGGGAGTCGTACAGCACGAGATCGCCCGGGCCGACGACGTGGCCGATCACCGTCTCGTTGGTGGCGTGGCCTCCCACGAACGTGACGGCGTCCTGCGTGCCGATGAACCGGGCGATCTCCCGCTCTAGTTCCTGGTGGATCGTCTTCTCGCCCGACACGAGGCGGCTCGCCGACACACTCGTGCCGAACCGGTCGATCGCCGCCTTCGCCGCCGCCGCCACCTCGGGTTCGCCCGACATGCCGAGGTAGTTGTAGGTGGCCCAGCTGACCATCTCCCGGCCGCCGACTGTGGTGCGGTCGTTTGTCAGCCCCTCGTGGAGCGTGAAATACGGGTTTTCGAGGCCCGCGTCGCGGACCATCGCGAAGTTCTGCTCCAGCGCCCGGACCTCCGGAAACTGCGCGATGTCCCAGACGTCGGCGCCGATCTCGACATCCATCCGGACGGACTGCGCGGACGGCTGCTTCGCCGCGGCCGGCATGTAGTCGATGATCGCCTCGGTGACCTCGCGGCAGGTCTCGATCTGCGGCAGGACCTGCTCCGGGAACCGGGCCCCGTAGGCCTCCTCGAGGCTGGCTACGATCTCCATCCGCTCCAGCGAGTCGAGGCCGAGTTCGACGATGTTGGTGTCGAGTGTGAGTTCGCCAGCCCGTTCCTTGGCGATACGGCGGACGTGCTCGAAGACCGTCTGTACGATCTCCTGCGGCAGGTCGCGGTGGGGACGGTGGGGCGCCGTCGTGTCGCCCACGGGGCGCTGCCTGGCCAGCCGCGGCAGTCCTGAGCCGACCGGGGCAGGAGCAACAGGCGCCGCCGAAGCCAACCAGCTGACGTACTGCTCGACAACCTCCAGCGTGTTGTCGAGGAACTGCCGCTTGCAGGCATGCCGCTGAATCTTACCGCTCGACGTCTTTGGGATGCTGTTGGGCCGCACGAGCACGATGGCCTCTGCCGCCACCTCGTGGTCGCGGGCGAGCTTGCTGCGGATCGCTTCGAATGCCGTGGTGAGTTCGGCCGAGTCGCGCTTCCCGCGCTCGACCTCGGCGACCACCACCACACGTTCACGGTCGTCGATGTCGACTGCAAACGCCGCCACGGAGCCCGCCCGCACGAGGCCGCTGGCCTCCTCCACGGTGTGCTCGAGATCCTGCGGATAATGATTGCGTCCGCGGATGATGATCAGGTCCTTGAGCCGCCCCGTGACGAACAGCTCGCCCGAGTCGAAGAATCCAAGATCGCCGGTGCGAAGGTAGGGGCCGGGATTGGGCCGCCACTTGGCGACGGCCTTCGAGTCAACGTGGTCGGTCTGGGCGAGCATCGCGCCGAAGGTCGCCTGCGATTCGTCGGGACGGTTCCAATAGCCCTGCGCAACACTCGGGCCGCTCACCCAGATCTCACCCACGCGGCCCGGAGCCAGCGCCTCGGAGGAGTGCGGATCAACGATCAGCACGTCTTGGCCGTCGAGTTCGCGGCCACTGCCGACGAGCCGCCGCGCGCCGGCGGCCTTCGCGGGCCGCGTCTGCGCGGTGCCGGTCTCGATCGAGGCGGCGTCGAACGAACGGGTCACGGGTTGCTCAAACTTCATACCGCCCGTCACCAACAGCGTGCTCTCGGCAAGTCCGTAGCATGGAAAGAACGCCTCCCGGCGGAATCCGCTCGGGGCAAAGGCCTCGCAGAAGGCGTCGATCGTCTCGGCACGGACCGGCTCGGCGCCGTTGAAGGCCAGCGACCAGCTGGAGAGGTCGAGCGTGGCCCGCTGCTCGGGCGTCGTCTTCCGCACGCAGAGTTGGTACGCGAAGTCGGGGCCGCCGCTGATCGTCGCCCGATAGCGGGAGATCGCCTGCAGCCAACGAAGCGGCTTTTGCAGGAAGGCAACGGGCGACATCAGAACGTTAAACTTGCCGCCGTAGAGCGGCACGAGGATGCCGCCGATCAGTCCCATGTCGTGGAAGCTCGGCAGCCAGATCACGCTCGACTGGCTCCGTGTGATCTCGAACGCCTGCATGATCCGCAGCGAGTTGTGGAGCAGGTTCTCGTGCGAGAGCATCACTCCCTTGGGCGTGCCGGTGGAGCCGCTCGTGTACTGCAGGAATGCGAGCGTGTCGCCGTCGATGTCGGGGCGGCTCCAGCGGTCGGCCCAGCTGGGCTCCAGTTCGCTGTCGACCTTCCAGACGAGATGCTCAAGGCTTGGGGCCGCCGCCCGCAGGGCATCGAAGCGGTCGAGCACGTCGCGGGTGGTAAGAGCGACGGAGGCGTCGGCATCGGAGGCGATCGCCTCGATCCGCTCGACCGACCGATTCTTCCGCGGCGGGTAGGCGGGAACGGCGATGGCACCGCCGTAGAGACAGCCCATGAACGCGGCAATGAAGTCGAGGCCGGAAGGATAAAGCAGGAGCACCCGCTTACCCACCATCCCCCGGTCCATCAGCCAGGCGCCCACGGCCCGGGCCTTCCGGTCGAGTTGGGCATAGGTGATGTTGAGTTCTTCGTGCTCGCCATCGACGAGAAAGGTGAAGGCCCGGTCGTGGGGTCTGTAGGCGGCCCGCTGCCGCAGGAGGTCGACGATGGTGGAGGCGAACGACGCCTCGGTGGTGGGAGTTGGAATCACGCGCAGACGGCCTCCAGCCTCGGTTTCCCTGTCGAGAGCCAACGCCCCAGAGGCCGGCTCAGACCCGACCTAGGAATCTCGGCAGGAAGACCTCAGGAACCCACAGTTTAGCCGTCCGGTCCAGACAACCGGAAATTGCGGACGGACCGGTGAAGACGCTGTTTTCTCGCGATGTGCGTGGTTTCAGGCCGATTTCTTGCGGGTCGTAACGATCCTTCGGTCCGCCGGCAGTGCCCTCAAAAAGCCCGGAGCGCGAGCGACGGGTAGACGGGTGGCGACTTCGGCGGTCGCGGGGAGCGGGTTGGGTTGGGGGCCGTCTTCCCCGCGCTCGCGCT
>JBBDNW010000270.1:0-2305 GCA_040877375.1 Pirellulales bacterium
CGTCGATCAGTGAGAGGATCGAGCGGTCGTTTCGGAAGAAGTCGTCGAGGAACCGGATCGTCTCCTCCTCCATGTCGGCCCGCAGCCCGGCAAACGTCGGGAAGAGTTCGGCGTTTTTCTCATCGAGCGACGCGAAGCCGTAGACATGAAGCCATTGTGAGCCGAACTCCTCCGCGAGGCGGCGTGCGGCCGGGGCGGCGAGCATCCGCCGGGTCTGCGACACGAGCACCGTGTCGTCGTGCAGCCGGCCGGCGTTCGCCGCGGCGGCCAGCTCCGCGTCGGGCAGCGACGACCAGAGAAAGTAAGAGAGCCGGACGGCGAGTTCGGGGTCGCTCACCGGCTGCGGGGCTGTGCCCGGCCCGGCGGTCTCGAGCTTATAGAGAAACTCGGGGGCCACGAGCACGTGGGCGAGCAGCGTGCGGATCGCCTCCTCGTGGGGGAGTTCCTTCTTCCGCAGCGTGTCGTAGAGCCCGCGGAGCCGTGATTCCTCGTCGGCCACCAGCGGCCGGCGGAATGCCCGACCCGCAAGGGCCACTACGGCGTCGACGTGCCGCGGCTCGACCGCGACGAGCCGCTGCTTGAAGGCCTCAGCCCGCGCAGCGATCACCGGGATCATTGGCGCGAAGGATTTCACGAGGTCGGGTCTGTCCTGCGAGGCGTAGCCCTGCAACTGCCCGAACACATCCTCGAGTTCGATGGGCTCTTGGGCGACGAAGAGCAACGAATCCCAGAGCCGGTCGAGCGTGGCGACCGCGGCGTCGTCGAGCATGAGCCGTCGCAACTGATCGTCCTCGCGATAGAAGAGGTTGAGCGTGACCACCTCATCGACCGGCACGATGCGGGAATACGCCAGTGTCCTGGGAAAGAGCTGGCGAAACTCCTCAAGGCCACGTGTGAACCGGTCCCATGCGGGCGAGGGTTCCCTGGCTACGATGGTCGCTGCGGCCGAGAACGTCGGGGGCGGTGCCGGACCAAGGCCCACCCAGGGCTGAATGCTCGCCTGCGGACCAGCGCCCGCCGCAACTGCGGCCGTGGTCACAAAATCGTAGCCATCTGCAAGTTCCCTGGGGATCGTGAGAGTGAACGCCTGCGGTGGCCTGAAGCAGAGGTCGTCGGGGCCGACCGTGCCGGCCGCGGGGCCGTCGGGATGCCGACCGAAGAGGGCAGGATCGAGACCGACGGACGCGGTGGTTGGAACGCCCTGCGGCTCACCTGCCTCACCTGCTTGGAGAGCATCGCGGAGTAGCGTGCCGAGCAGCGGCCCGGTGGCCGCCCGGAGCATCCGCGCGAGCGCCGCATCGGGCGAAGCGTCGGCCGGGTCGGCGGACGGTGCGGCCACGAGCGCGGCGATCTTGCCGGCGAGCACCGCGCGGTCGGTGTCGGCCGCGGGCACGAGCCAGCGGGCGAGGGCCGAGTCGGCCGGGATCACCGGGTCGCTGCCGGCCGCGTCGGGCTCGCTGCCGAAGTGCCAGACGTTCGCCCGGCCGTGCGCATCGGCATGCGGATTGGCGGTAAGCATGTCGCCAGCGCAGTCTTCGGCCAGGTTCCAGACGAGCGTCGCGTCGGTGGGCTGGTCGCCGGCGGCGGATATTGTGAGCTCGGCGAGCGTGGAATCACAGCTGTTGTCACCGTCGCGAGCGCCGATCGCCAAGCAGATCATGTCGCCCTCGCGGACCGCAACCGATTCGAACGGTCCGATGGGAAGACGTTCCTTACTGTTCTTAAGCTCCGCGGTTGCCAGCGACTGCCGCGACCGGCCCCGCCGCAGATCAAGGTGCCATGTGATGCCCTGACCGCAGACCGGATGGGCCGACCTGACCGCAGCCTCGATCCGCACGCGACCCGCGATCGGACTCCGCCAGGCCACGACCACGCGCCGGTCCTTTGCCGGATGGACGATGATCGCCCGGGGGGGCATCGTCTGCGGAATCTGGACTTCCTGATCGGACGAGGAATTGGCGAGCACACTAAGATCCTGTGGGCCCTTCCAGCCGCCGATGAAGTCCCAGTCGCCCACCTTTTCGAGCTTTCCCGTGAGCAACGTGTCGAGCGCCGCGGGCTCTGTCCCCAGGCCCACGACGGCGAACCAGTTTGCCAGCAGCCGGCCATCGACGCCGTGCTTCGCAGCGAGCTGCGCGGTGAGCTCGGCGAGGTTTAGAGACGGGTCTGCGGCCAGTGCCTCGTCGGCCGCCGCGAGGGCGGCCGCGGTGGTCTCGGCGAGCTTCGTCCGCCAACCGTCGAGCGCCGCTGCGTAGGCCTGCAGACGTGCGAGCGGAATGTCGCCGCGGCCGGCCGCCACGAGCCT
>JBBDNW010000270.1:2405-9528 GCA_040877375.1 Pirellulales bacterium
TGAGCGTGGCGGCCACGTACGGCTCCACGGGCAGGAAACCATCCGCGCCCATATCAAGCGTGATGCCCTGCTTGACGGTCGACTGCGCCCGGGCCGCCTCCGCGTCGAGCGGCCGCGTATACCGCGCGTAGAACGCTTTCGTGCGGGTGAGCCAGTCGTCGGCAAAGTCGCGGCGGGAATCGCCGGCGGAAAACGCGACCCCGTCGGGCAGCAGCACCGCGTGGGCCGCGACCTCCTTGGCGGCATCGAGATACTTGGTGACGAGGCTCGGCGACATCACGAGCGACTGGCCGGTGTTCGTGAAGCCCTCACCCGCGCCGCCGTCGGCGGGAAACTCCCGCGCCGGGTCGAGCGACTCGACGCCCGTCAGGTCGCGGATCGTGCGTGTGTATTCAGCGTTGTTGAGCCGGCGGAGTACGACCCGCCCGGGGTCCCCGGCATGCGCCCGTGCCTCGGCGGCGAGAAACGCCTTCAGCCAGGCGTCGACCGCCTGCCGCTCGGCCTCGGTCGGCTGCTCCGCTTCGGGTGGCGGCATCTGGCCGCTCTCGACCATCTCTGCGACCCGTTGCACGAGTTTCGGCGCCGCTTGCAGGGCTGCAAGGTCGTGCAGTGCCGCCAGATCGACCTCCCCTTCAGCCGCGTCGCCCGAGTGGCAGTCAATGCAGTAGCGGGCAAAGAGCGGCCGGGCCGCCGCGAAGCCGGCGGCCAGCGGGTCGGCAGCGGCCCCGTCGGCGAGCAGCAACGCCGTGTCGCATCACCCCGGGGCGAACGAGTGCCATGCTACCGATCCTCTGGTGAGATGGCGTTATCAAGACAGAAGATCCTTCACGACGTGGGCCGGCTCGACACCCGTGAGCCGGAAATCGAGGCCGGCATGGCGGTATGTGAGCCGCTCGTGGTCGAATCCCATCAGGTGGAGGATCGTGGCGTGAAAGTCCCGCACATGCACCGGCTTGTCGACCGCCCGCAGGCCGATTTCGTCGGTCGCGCCATGGACGATACCCGGCTTCACGCCCCCGCCGGCCAGCCAGGAACTGAACGCCCAGGGGTGATGTTCCCGCCCCTTCGCGTCGGCGGTGTTGTTGAACGGGGTCCTACCAAACTCGGTCGTCCAGACGACCAACGTTTCGTCGAGCATGCCCCGCTGCTTTAGGTCCCATAACAGAGCGGCGATCGGCCGGTCCACATTCTTTGCCAGCGGCTCATGCGTGAGCATGTCGCCGTGAGCGTCCCAATTGGTGGAGGAGCCCGTGTCGATGAGTTCCACGAAGCGGACGCCGCGCTCGATCAGGCGGCGCGCGGCCAGGCATTGCCAACCGAAGCCCGTCGTCTGCGCCCGCTCGAGGCCATAGGCGGCGAGTGTCGCCGCCGTTTCGCCAGCAAAATCGAAAGCATCGGGGACGGCCATCTGCATCCCAAACGCGGTCTCGAAAGTTTGCAGCCGTGCAGTCAAGAGCGGGTCTGCGGGCCGTGCTGCGAGGTGCTCTTCGTTGAACTGGCGAAGCGCCTCCAACTCGATCCGCTGCCTTTCTGCGGGCACGCGCGGCGCGACGTTCGCCACCGGCTCCTTGCCAGGGACGACAAGCGTGCCCTGATGGGCACCCGGCAGGAAATCGCTGGCGTAGACCTGTGTTCCCGCGTAGGTCTGCTGCGGGGCGATCACCACGAAGCCCGGCAGGTTGCGATTGAGGGTTCCTAATCCGTACGTCACCCACGAGCCGATGCTCGGTCGCGCGAATGTAAACGAGCCGGTGTGCATACCCAGCGTTGCGTTATAGTGGTTCGAATGCGAGGTATGCATCGACCGAATAACGGCGATGTCGTCCACGCAGCCGGCCACATGCGGAAAGAGCGAACTCACCTCAGTGCCGCATCGGCCATGCGGCTGAAAATCCCACTGCGGCCGCTTGAGGTAGATCCGCTCATAGCCCGGCCGTCCCTTGATCTCCGGATGGTTGGCCTCGATCTGCTGGCCGTGTCGCCGAGTGAGTTCTGGCTTGGGATCGAACGTGTCGACGTGCGACACGCCTCCCGTCATGAACAGAAAGATGATGTTCTTCGCCCGCACAGGGAAATGTGGGTGCTGCGGTGCGAGTGGATCTCCGCTGTCTGCCCAGAGGCTCTCGATGATGCCGGGAAAGAGAAGGGAACCGGCCGTAGCCGATCGAAGAAAGGCGCGTCGCGGCCCAAAGGTACTTCCCATCTCGTCACTCCACGGTGAGGAATTCGTTGCTGGCCAAAAGCACGCGGCAGACCGCTGCCCAGCAATCTTCGGTATCACCCTTGTAGGCTGTCAGGACGCGGCGCACGCGGTCGTGTTCCGCAGCGGTAGAATCCCGCTGGAAAAGGGAATGGAACACATCCGTCGTTCGCAGTTCGTCATTAGCCAGCCCGGTCAACCGGGTCGCCAACGCGGCGGCCTGCTCGTGGAAGAAGGAGTCGTTCATGAAATAGAGGGCCTGTGTCGGCACCGTCGTCGTCTGCCTGCCAGGCGTGGAGGCGTTGGGATCGGCCCCGTCAAACAGGGACAGAAAGGGGTGCCGCCGCTGCCGCTGCACCATCTGGAAGGGGCTGCGATGATTCGTCTCATAGACGGCAGTGAAGGGGCTGTGCTGTGTGAATTTCCAGGTTTCTTCGGAAGGGAACGGGTGGGCCTCCGCAGACGACAGATCGATCCGCCCCGAAACCGCGAGCAGGCTGTCGCGGAGTTCATCCGCGTCGAGACGGCGGCGGCTGAAGTGGGCCAGCCAGCGATTGTCGGGATCCTCGGCCACCGGCGTCGCACTGGCCCGCTGGTAGGCGTCGGTGAGCATCACCAGACGATGCAATGACTTGACGCTGAAGCCGTGGCTGGCGAACGCTGCCGCCAAACGATCGAGAAGCTCGGGGTGCGTCGGCCGTTCGCCGCGGGCGCCAAAGTCGTTCGCCGACGCCACGATCCCTCGGCCGAAATGCCAGCCCCAGATGCGGTTGACGATCACCCGGGCGAACAACGGATGCCCGGTAATCCACGCGGCAAGTTCGCGGCGGCCACTCTCCGAACTCGTCGTCACCTCGTTGCCACCAAACACCGCCAGCCAGCGGCGTGGTACTTCGTCACCGATTTTTTCCGGGTCACCTCGTTCGTGGATGTGCGCGTTTTTCGCCACCTCGCGGTCGACGACAGCATACGCAACCGGAAACGCTGGCGGCGGTTCGGGCGCAGGAACGGACTGGGCAAGCAGCCGCCCCGCTTCCACCAGCGCCAGCCCCGTCGCGGGAGAAGCGATGTGCTCGAGCCGGTACGTCACTCCATCCAGCGCTGTCGGGTGGACGTCGGCCACGCGGCCTTCGATTGCGATCTCGCCATCCAGCGGGCTTGTCCAGGCGATCGCCACGGGCCGATTCGGCCCGGGATGAACAAAGAAGGATTCAGCCGGCAAGGTGGTCCAGACCATCACCTGCTGGTCCGCCGAGTTGACGAGTACTGAGGGAATGTCGCCGAGGCTCCATTTCTTCAAGGCGCCGTTGCCGCCAAGCGAGTCGGCCTTGTCCAGAAGAAATACTGGCCCGTCCTTCGTCAGTTCAATGAAGCTCCAGGTGGCCTCGTTGATCTCGCGTGGATTGGAATCGGTAAGCGTGTCGATGATGTCGCTGGTGCTCCATTTTCGTTGAGGCCCGGCGGTCTCACGAATCCACAGTTCGACGAGGGTGGTGTCGGCCCCATGACTGGCATTCGGCTCCACGGCGAGCAGCACGACCTCCCCTTTTCGTACTGCCAGCCGTGCGGGAGCCAAGTCCACTGTGGCGCCCTCCGCCACGGCGCCACTCTGGACAACCTGCGTGGCTTGTCTGGCTTCGGGCGAGAAGACCCGCTTGGTGGCCTCCGCCCGTTCGAGGAGCATCTGCTTGTCGCGGTCGTGCCGTTCCCGCCACTGACGCATGACGGCGTCTACCTCGGCCTGCGGGATCAGCGGAACGAGATCCCGCGGCTGACCTTTCGGCTCACATCCCGGGAAGGCGAATCGTGCGCTCTCGAGGATGCCGTACAGGGCGTAGTAGTCGGCGGCATTGATCGGATCATATTTGTGATCGTGGCAACGGGCGCACGCGACCGTCAGGCCGAGGAAACTCTTTCCGAGGTTGTCGATTGCATCCTCGTGCATGAGATGAATGTCCGCGTCGATGTCATGCCCAAACCGCCGGGCGATCGCCAGATAGCCCGTGGCGACGATCCCCTCGGCATGCCGCGGAGTCGGCTGATCTTTCGTGAGCAGGTCACCAGCGAGCTGCAGGCCCGCGAATTGATCGAAGGGCATGTCACGCCGAAATGCCTCAAACACCCAGTTGCGGTATCGCCAGGCGTGCGGCAGTGGGCGATCAGTGTTTTCGCCAGCGGTGTCGGCATAGCGGACCACGTCGAGCCAGTGCCGGCCCCAGCGGACTCCATACTGCGGCGACTCGAGCAGTCGGTCGACCAGTCTCGCATAGGCATCCGGCGAATTGTCGGCGAGGAAGTTGCGGGTCTCCTCGGCCGTGGGCGGCAAGCCGGTCACGTCATACGTGGCCCGGCGGATCAGCGTGCGTCGGTCGGCAGGCGGTGTAGGGGCAAGGTGGCGGGCAAGCCATTCCCGCTCGAGCAGCGCGTCGATGTCGCGACTTTCGAGCTCTGGCCCGGCGGGGAGCGGCTGGAACGACCACCATCCGCGAGCCTCCTCGACGGTCATGCCACCGATGGCGCCATCACCGGACCGCGGGTCGGGGGCTCCCATCGCAACCCATCTGCTCAGGACAGCGATCTCATCCGCCGGCATCTGCCCTCCTTCGTCCGCCGGCGGCATTTCCAGCGAGCGATACGTGATCGCATCGATGAGCAGGCTCTTCTCCGGCCGCCCGGGCACGATGGCCGGACCACTGTCACCCCCCTGCTGCCAGCCGTTCGACGTGGCCAAGGACAACCCGCCCTCGGCCTGCGTCCCTCCGTGACACCCAAAGCAGCGCTTTGCGAGAAGTGGTCGGACGTGTTTTTCGAAAAACTCAAGCTGCTCGGATGGGATCGTCTTCGCAGCCGAGTCGCCACGCGCCGCGAGCGGGACGAGCCACACCACAACGAGCATCGCGGCGATACTCGCGATCTGCTTGGGCGGCATCATCGAGTCTCCGCGAGTCGCACTGCCGAGTTTTCCGTAAGACCACTCCAGAACTATATCGTCCACCCCGGAGAATGTCGACAGTCTTTTCGAGTTCTGCGAAGCGTCCTCGAAGCCGTCATTTCCTCACGGCAGGCAAGAAACCGGTATCGGTCATGCCGCCGCGGCAGATTTATTCCACAGCCGGCGAGACGTTCGGCATCAGCTTGATCCAACTCGCCACATGACGGCGGGCCTCGTCAGCCGCCTTCTCGGCATCGCCGGAGCGGATGACAGCCAGCAGGTTTTGATGCGATGCGACCGTCTGCTCCTTGGTGCGCCGCGTGGCCACCTGGTGCCGCAGGTGCATCTGCGCGAGCCAGAGCCCGACCTGATCGCGGAGCACGCTCCAGCAGAGCAGGAGCCGCCGATTGCCTGCTGCGCGGACGATTCGGTCGTGAAATGCAGTGTCGAGCAGCGAGATATCGGCAAGCGTCTTGGCCGACTTTGTGGCGGCGATATTTGCCTCGAGCGACTTAAACATGTCGGCTTTCGCGTGCTGGGTGGCGAGCGCTGTAGCGACCGGATCGATCATCAGCCTGACTGTATGGATCTCTTGGATATCCCGCGGGTAGAGTGTCGGAATGCGCGTGTGGCCGGTGGGATCGAACTCGACGAGCCCCCGCAACTGCAACTCGATCAGGGCCTCACGAATCGGCGCTCGGCTGACTCCAAGCTTCGACGATAGGAGCGGCTCGGAGATCCGCGTGCCCGGTTCAAACTCTCCGGAGATGATTGCCTTTGACAGTTTTGCTCGGATCGACTGAGATAAACCGGAACGGCGAAGTCGGGGAGTTGGCATCGGCCGCAGATGTCGAAGCTCAAGGATGGGATGATGCGGTGAGGCAGCCAACATGCCTGAGTATATCGTGGTGCCGCGACTGTCGTGATTCATGCCGGAATGGGGCCGCACCACGAACAGCAGCTGGAGGTAGGAGCCGAGTGCAAGGCCGGCCGACGTGATCGACAAGGCCTGCTGGGCCAGGGATGGGTCGGCAAACGGTACTTCCGCAAACGTTTGCCGGTCGGTGGCTGGTCTGCGGGCCGGTGAGACGGGCGGCGGCAGCCGCACTGGTCGTAAAGTTTGACGAACTCAAGCTCACTCGGCAATACGAGGCGATCATCGAGCGAGGCAGGTCTCGAAAGCCCGGTGGCAGTCTTTTTGGTAAGGCGAAATGGCCTTCGTCATGGCCGGCTGAAAACGCAAATGTCTTCGCGCTCCAATCGCGGTTTTGTGGAGCAGGATCATCGCGTTCTACGTTCTGTCTGGAAACGCGATTCTGGGGCATCTTTGGGTCATTGCGAGCCTCATCATCGCACGGAAGTTGATGTCGTTTCTCGAACCTCGTGCCGATCCGACGGCATTTCTTCAGCCAGCCGATCGTCTGCTCGACGATGCTTCGCCTCTTGGAGGCCTGCTTGTCGAAGACGGATCGGCCGTCGCTCCGACTGTCAGCGGCGGCACGGCTTGCCCTTACCGACGAACCATCGATGCACCACAGATCCCAGTCGATCTCGCCTGCGGCGTCGAGCCGGACATGCAGGGCTTCGAGGATGCGATCGTACGCACCTATTGTCCGCCCTGTGGCGAACTCATCGTACACGGTCTGCCATGGACCGAACCGCTCGGGCAGGTCCCGCCAGGGTGACCCTGTACGGAGAATCCAGAGAATGCCGTTGAGCATCAGACACGGGTCCGATGGTCAGCGCTCCGTCGTGGCTATCCGTTTGGGGAGAATGGGTTGAAGAACTTCCCACTGTTCGTCTGTGACTTCGTGTCGCTTCATTGCAGTCAGCCTCCCGTCAGGAAGCCCCAAGCGCAAGCGCGGGGAATGCGGGTAGCACCCCGCCCCGATCGACACCGCTGCGAGAGCGCATTCGACTTCCGTGGATCGCCGGCTCGGGGGCGGCAAAAGTCTCGTCGCCGGGCCGAGGATACGCGTTAAGGCTCCTAA
>JBBDNW010000271.1:0-7519 GCA_040877375.1 Pirellulales bacterium
CCCGTGTAGAGCGAGCAGTTGGAGCAGCGGGATGAGAGGCGGCGCGGGGCAGGGGAGGGCATCAGTCATGGTCATTTTCGGGGGCGACGCGATGCGTTGAATAAAAGATTGCCATAATGGGCGTTCGAATCTCGGGCGACAGAAGGTGCCATGCTGCCGCGAGAGCCTCGATGTCGGCGTCCTCATCGATCTGTGCCGCCACGGTACCCCGACTACCACCCCGACCTGTTGCGTCGTCAGCGGTTTCACCCGAGGAATCCGGCGGTGGCCCCTCGATTGCAAATCCGCCATCGTCGGTTCGACTCCGACCGGAGCCTCTCTCCAAAAGACCCTAGCGAAGTGCCGACAACAGCGGCCTTCGCAGGGGTTTTCTTGTTTTTAGCCGCGCTCGTGTCGGAGCAGTCGGCAGCCCACAAAGATGAGCCGCATCGCTGGGTACACTGGCGTCTCCGGGAGCTGATTCAGAAGGCGTGGTCGGCCCGATGTGCTGTCCGCCTTCAATCCCCGAGTCTTCCGTCCGGCCATCCACATGCCCCCGCGTCTTCGGCTCTTTATCGCCATCGATCCGCCGCGTGAGACGGCCACGGTGGCGGCACGGATGATCGAACGGCTGCGACGCGCGGGCGTCGAGGCCGCCTGGGTCGATCCGGGCCAGATGCACCTCACGCTTCACTTTCTCGGCAATGACGTCGACGAGGCAGACCTCCATGGGATCTGCGTCGCGATGGATGCCGCCTGCAGGGAAACAGCCGCGTTCGACGTAGCGTTCGGCGGTGTCGGATGCTTTCCTGACCTGAAGAAACCGCGCGTCGTGTGGCTCGGGGTCCAGGAGGGAGCCGAGGCCCTTGGGCAGCTCTACGACGGGCTGGCTGCCCGGCTCGAGCCGCTCGGATTCCCGCCCGAGGCCCGTGGCTACCGGCCGCACCTCACGATCGGCCGATTCAAACACACGCGGCACGATGGAGAACGCGTGGACGGGGGCAGCATCGCAGCGCACCTCGACGGTGTCGACGTGGAGAATGCCGGACGACTGACGGTCTCCAAGGTCTTTCTCTATGACAGTCGGCTAGAGAAGCCCGTCGCCGAGTATGACCGGTTGCACACCGCGACGCTGCGTCAGCGGTGACGCCGCGTCTGGGACGGGCAGCGGTCGTGCGTCGGGCGACCGTTTCAGCGCCGCAGGTCGAGCACGCCGACAGCGAGCCTGCCGTCGGTGAAGTAGGGATCGCCACCGCCGTTTCGGCCTTCGCGGTCGCGATGGAAGCGGTCGACCCAGTAGTAGCCGTCGAGCAAGCCGCTGGTGCGGGCGTCGATGACGAGTTTGTTTCGCTCACGATCGACGTCGGGGCCGATCCGGTGTGTGACGCCCCCCGTTGTGCGGCTGATCTCGACCCGCTCGTCAAACGTCGCGGCCCCCAGCCAGAGCGGTTCACCGCCGGCATCGAGTTCACGTGACCGCCAGAAGCGAACGTGGTGCCGCTGCTTGGGGCTGGCGCCGACCGGCTGCTCGAAGGCCGCGTCCTGCCGGCGCTCCCAGAGAAACAAGTCGCTCACGGGAGCATGGTCGTAGGGCTTCTTGAGCACCACGTCCGCTGCGATCCGCAGCGATGTCTTCAGCGTGATCGGATCGGCCGCGTACCAGCGGGCCCGTGCCAGCGTGTGATGGAGTTCCTCCTCCGTTCCGACAAACGCGATGTTGACCGGGTCGCCCTGACGGCCTTGTTTGGTCGTTGTGTATCGAGGAGCGCCAGCGAGGGCGGGATGGCCCTCGACCGTGGGCTGCGGCTCGTCGCCGTGGGCGTCGCGCGAGGCGGCGTGCGGTAGCAGCAGGGCGGCGACGAGCACGGTCGCCAGCGAGATGAACGGTGAACGAATGGCGACAGGCATCGGCGGGCCTCCGGAGAGCGGGGACAGTAGCGACGCCGCCGCGGAAGCTCAAGACCGTGACGGTCCGCGGAAAAGGGCGTCTGCTTCCGGCTTTTCGCCCTCAAGCAGCCGATTCACGCGGCCGTGGACGCTGCCGCGGCGGGGGCGGTATCCTTGAACGGCATGGACACTTTTTTGCAGGCGGCGATCGAAGAGGCAGAGCAGGGGCTCGCCGAGGGAGGCATCCCGATCGGCTCGGTGATCGTGCACGATGGGAAGATCGTGGGCCGTGGACACAATCGCCGCGTGCAGCAGGGGAGCACCGTGCTCCATGGAGAGATGGACGCGCTCGAGCGGGCGGGGAGGAGGACCGCGGCGTTTTACCGGGAATGCACCCTCTACACCACGCTCTCGCCGTGCCCTATGTGCAGCGGGGCGATCCTGCTCTACGGCATTCCTCGGGTGGTGATCGGCGAAAACGTGTCGTTTATGGGCGAGGAAACACTCCTCGCCCAGCGCGGCGTGCAGCTCACGGTCGTCCAGGATGAACGCTGCATCCATCTGATGCGGGAGTTCATGCTCAACAGCCCGCAGCTCTGGTCCGAAGACATCGGCGAGTGACTTCGAATCGCCAGCCTCGGCCAGGTGGCTATGCTGTCGCGACATGGCCACCATCCCAACCACCCGCGAAACGCCCGCCTGGATGCAACGCTGGCTCATCGCGGCGGGCATCTACAACCTCGCCTGGGGTGCCCTGACGGTCCTCGTGCCGGGCTGGCTCTTCGACCTTACGGGCATGGACCCTCCCAACTACCCGTTCATCTGGCAGTGCGTGGGCATGATCGTGGGTGTGTATGGCATCGGCTATCTGGCAGCCGCGCCCGATCCCGTGCGGCACTGGCCGATCGTGCTCGTCGGCTTCCTTGGCAAGATATTCGGACCGCTTGGCTACCTGTCCGGGGTGATGCGCGGCGAGGTGCCGCTGGCGTTCGGCTGGACGCTCCCCACCAATGACCTGCTGTGGTGGATTCCGTTCGGCATGATCCTCCTGCATGCGTGGCGGGCGAGGGGACACCATGACTGACGCCGCGGGCTGGACGACGCAGGACTTGATCCTGGCGGCGCAGGCCGTGGCGTCCGGAGCGATGTGCGGTCTCATCTGGTTTGTCCAGGTTGTTCACTACCCGCTCTTCGCGACCACGCCGGGCGATACCTCAGCGGGCTACGCGGTGGAAAACCAGCGGCGGACCTCGTGGGTGGTGCTGCCGTTCATGCTCGTCGAGATGGCGACGGCGGCCATGATCGCTGTCGCTCCGCCGCCCGGTGTCGGCCCCGGGCCGGCCATCGTCGGTGGGTTCGTGGTCATGGCGATCTGGGCATCGACGCTTTTCGTGCAGATGCCACTGCATGCGCGGCTGGCGCGGGATGGCCACCGGCCGCCGCTCGTCGACGCTCTCGTGCGGGGCAACTGGTTTCGCACGCTGGCCTGGACAGCCCGGGCGATCCTGGCCGTCTGGATGCTCCGCGTCGCCGGCTGATGCCGTGCGGTTCGGTGGAGCGCGGCCGCGGGGATTTTCGGATCTTCTGAAAGTCCTCGTCGCTCGGTGGCACCTGGCGAGACAACACCTACCCGGGATGCGCCTGCGACGTGCCGTCGCACCTCTATTCCCATTCGTTCGACCAAAACCCCGACTGGTCGCGGACCTCCGCCACGCCGATCAAGACGATCGCCTGGGACGAATCCACCCGGCGGTGGCGGCTCGGGCCTGGGCCACAACTCGATCCCGTCGAGGTCCGGGCCGAGGTGCAACGAGACTATAACGAGCGCCTCCAGGATCGCTTCACGCGGACGGTGTGGCGAGACCGGCCCGGCTCGGCCTGGCAGCATCCCTGCATGAGTTGGTATGTCGATGCCCGGGGCCGCAATACGGCGCTCTGGCCTGGGCTGTCGGTCGGCTACTGGATGGCGATGCTGCGGGCCAACAGCGCCCACTACAGGCCGGCCGCCGGCTCCACGATCGCTGCCCCCGGTGCGGCGCCGGCCGCGACCGAATCGAGCGACACGCCATCAGACCTCGCGGCTTGATGGTGTGGGCGGCCCGTGCCGAATATGCGGAAGCAGAGGCCCAGCAGGGCCGGCACGAGCACGAGTGTGACGAGTGTTGAGAAGAGCATGCCGCCGAGCAGCACCGCCCCCAGACCGCGATAGAGTTCGCTGCCGGCGCCCGGAAAGAGCACGAGCGGGAGGAGACCGAGCACGGTCGTCAGCGTGGTCATGAAGATCGGACGCACACGGCCGCGGACCGCCTCGAGGATCGCCTCGGTGGGCGCGATGTCGGTCTCGCGAACCACCTGCAGCGCACGCTCCACAATCAGGATTGGGTTGTTGACCACTGTGCCGATGAGGATCACGAAACCGAGCATCGTGAGCACGTCGAGGGGCTGGAAGATGCCGAATGGCCCTCCGAGCCAATTGAGCAGGGCGAGGCCGAGCAGCCCGCCCACGCTGCCGAGCGGCACCGAGGCCATGACTACCGCAGGGAAGACCCACGACTCGAAGAGGGCCGCCATCAAGAGATAGGTGATGACGCCCGCAAGCACGAGATTGAACCACAGCGACTTCCAGGTGGCGACGAGCTTGTCGGTGGTGCCTCCGAGCGTGATCTTATAGCCGCCATCCAGCGCGCCCGACTCCGCGAGCGGCTTGACCACGAGGTTTTGGATCCGTTCCTGTGCCTCCTCCAGCGGCATCTTCGGCGAAGGCGAGACCTGCACAGTGATTGCCCGCTCCCGCTCACGGTGCAGGATCTGCTCGGGGCCGCTGGAAAACTCGCGGATCTCGGCCACGCTCTCGAGCGGCACAAGCTGCCCGCCGGGTGTGACGACGGGCAGCGTCCGGAGGTCCTGCGTCCGCTGCACGAACCGATCATCGCCCTTGATGACGAGGTCGATCCGGTTGCTGTCGAGGAAGTAGTCGGTGGCGTATCCGCCGTCGACGAAGCAGTCGACGATGTAGCCGAGCTGCCTGGCGTCGAGCTGCATGTCGGCGGCCTGCTCGAACCGTGGTACGAGCTGCACCTCGGGGCTCGAGAGATCGAGCGACGGTTTGGGGAGGTTCTGACTGCCGGGGGTTGCCTCCGGGAGTTTGCCCATCACCTGCACGCCGAGCTGCACCAGCTTCGCGAGGTCTGGGCCCGTGATCTCGATGTCGACCGTGCGTCCGGAGCCGAGGCCGCTCTCGAACAGGCTCGACTGCTTCGCCACCGCGAACGTGCCGGGAAGATCGGCCGCCACGCGGCGGATCAACGGCACTAGTTTCGCGGCCTGAAGCGGGTCGAGCGACCGCAGGCCGATGAACACGCTGCGGCCCCGGGCCACGAAGAAACAGTCGCCGAGGACAGGCGCGTCGAGGGCCTTCGCCTCGGCAGAGCCGGGGTCGACGTCCCAGTAGGGCACCAGCCGCTTCTCGACCATGTCGCCCATCCGCAGGAGTTCATCGATGTTGTAACCGGGCGGTGGCAGCAGGATGCCGAACACGAGATTCCTGTTGCCCTCGGGCAGGTATTCG
This sequence comes from Pirellulales bacterium, assembly GCA_040877375.1. GTDB lineage: Bacteria > Planctomycetota > Planctomycetia > Pirellulales > UBA1268 > QWPN01. The sequence continues at coordinate 5,435 of JBBDNW010000271.1, forward strand.
ACCTTGGGCATCAGGAGCCAGGTGGCCACGGCCGAGCTGACGATGATCGCGACCGAGGCCACGGCCTCCCGCCAGCCGCTCGCCAGCAGAAATCGGTTGCAGCCGCCGACAAGCTCCATGAAGGCCGCCCCAAACCGCATGATGATGTCGCCCCGCGGGCGAGCGGTGCCGGGCTCGACGTATTCCCCGGTGACAGCGGCTACGGCCGCGCGGGCATTGCCGCCCTGCAGGAGGACGGCGGCCGCGGCCGGCACCACGAGTCCCGAGACGACGATTGAGAGGCCCACGGCCGCGGCGATCGCCAGTGCGATGTCGCCGAAGAGCTGCCCCGCCTCGCCCTCGACGAAGAGCACGGGTAGGAACACGGCGACGTTGGTGAGGGTGCTTGCGAGGATCGCGCCCCAGACCTCCGTCGTGCCCTGCACGGCTGCCTCCCGGGGGGGCTCGCCGGCGCTCCAATGGACGAAGATGTTTTCCAGTACGACGACGGAGTTGTCGATCAGCATGCCCACGGCAAACGCGATGCCGGCGAGGCTGATCACGTTGAGCGTGCGGTCGAAGGCGGCGAGCGCTAGAAACGTGCCCATCACGCTCACCGGGATCGACATCGCCACGATCAGCGTGGAACGGATATTTCGTAGAAACAGAAGCAGTGTCCCGAGCGTGAGCAGGCCACCGACCAGGATGTTGTCGTTGACCAGACCGATGGCCGAGTCGATGTAGGTGGTCTCGTCGTAGGCGAGCGTGAGGCTCAGCCCCTTTGGTGCTAGGCCGACGTCGATGGCGGCGGCCACCGCCCGCAGCCGCCGCATCATTTCAAGGACGTTGGCGCCCGACTCGCGGGTGACTCGGATGGCGATGTTGTTGGCCCCGAACCGCCTCACGATCCCCTCGGGCTTCTTGGTGCCGAGTTTTGCCCGGGCCACGTCGCGGACGTAAACAGGCTTGCCGTCGCGGCGGGTGATGATCACCCCCTCGACCTGTTCCAGCGAGCGGAACTGCCCAAGCGTGCGGATCATGTAGCGACGCTTGCCCTCCCAGAGGTCACCGCCGGAGGTGTCTTGATTCTGGTTGACGAGGGCCACCCGCAGATCCTCGATCGTGAGGTTGCGGGCGGCGAGCAGCTGCGGGTCGACGATCACCTGAAACTCGTCCTCCCGCCCGCCCACGAGGTCGGCCGACGACACGCCGTCGACGCGCTCGAGGCGGCTCTCGATGTCGTCTTCCGCCATCCGGCGGACCGCTTCGACGTCGATGGTCGGCGGCGCAAGGCCCTCGATTTCTGGATGCGCGGCGGCGAGACGGCGGAGCCGGAAGAGGGCGAGGTCGGGGGTGCGGGCCGAAAGCACGCGGTCAAACTCCGCGGCGAGCGCGGGGTGATCGGCCTGGGCCTTGCGGATGACGGCCGTGTCGGGGGCGGCCTGGCCGAGAAGAAACCAGGCCACGGGGCGGTCGTTGGCGCTGGCCGTCCTGATCACGGGGCGGTCGGCGTCGATGGGCCAGTCGCGGACCTGCTGCACCCGGGTGTTGACCTTCACGAGCGCCTGCGACATGTCGGTGCCGACGGCGAACTCGAGTTCGATCGAGCCCGACGAACTGCCTGAGTCGCTGGAGAGCTTCACGAGCCCCTCAACGCTGCGAAGCTGCTCCTCGAGCGGCTGGACCAACTCCCGCTCGATCTCCTGCGGGCTCGCACCCCGCCACCGGCAATCGACGGTGATCGTCGGGATCTGCACCTCGGGCGTGAGCTGCACTGGCATCGAGAGCAGAGCAAGCACACCAAAGAGCGTCACCAGGATGACGCCCACGGCGACCTTCACGGGGCTGGCGACGCACGCGGCGATGAGGTTCATGATGGTGGAGTCCCGCCGTTCGTGGCTGTTGCCCGCCGGTCGTGGATCACTCCGATAGCGTCTCGAACGTCACCTGCATGCCCGGGCGGAGCCGCTCGTTGCCCCGCACCACGACGAGCCGTCCGGGTTCAAGACCGGATCGCACGGTGACGGAGCCCTCGATTGCGGCCCCAAGGGCGATCTCGATCGGCTTCACCGTGCCCGTTTTGCCGTCGGTTGAGTCGATGCAGAA
>JBBDNW010000271.1:7619-9381 GCA_040877375.1 Pirellulales bacterium
CTCGATTTCGACCGTGTCGAGTTCGGCGATCCGCGCCACGAGCCCGCCGCGCGACAACCACTGTCCTTTCTCAGTGAAGCGTTCGACCACCCAGCCGGCGAACGGGGAGCGGATGGTGTGCTTCTTGAGTTGGTCGTCGATCCGCTCGACCTCGGCCTCCTGCACTGCGGCGGCGGCAGCAGCCTGCGCAATTTGCTCGCGTCTTGGGCCTGCCTCAGTGAGCGCCAGCGCCGCGCGGCTGCCACGCAACTGGGCCTCGATGGCCTGTAGTTCGGTCTGCGCATCCTGGAGTTCATCGACCGTGCTCGTGCCCCGTTCTACGAGGCGTCCGAGCCTCGTGAGTCGGCTGCGGGCATATGCCAGACGTGCCTCAAAGCCCGCCACTATGGACCGGGATTGTTCGATTTCCTCGGGCCGCGAGCCCGCCTGGAGCTCTGCCAGCACCTGCCGACGGCGGTCGAGTTCGGCGACCGCGCCTTCGCGTTCGATCTCGAGCAGACCGCGGAGCAGCTGGGCAATAGGCTCATTTTCGACGACATGCTGACCATCGAGAATCGGAAGTTCGACAAGCCGCCCGTCCACGGCGCTGCCGACGTCGCTCGTTCTCGCGGGCAGCACGGTGCCGACGAACGGCTGCCCAGAGGCTGTGTTCATCGTCACCACTCGGGCCGCGACAACAGGCACCGCCGGCTGGGCCATCGCCGCAGATGCCAGAAAAATCGGCAAAAAAGCAGCCGTGGATCGAAAAAGTGCTTCGCAGATCCGTGTCGGTCGTTGCATAACAAATCGTTATACATCCAGAATCAAAGCGAAAATCCCTCAATTCGATGCATTTTTTCCCAGCCGCTTGACGCTCCTGGAGAACGCCGCTAAGTTTTGGATCTGTTGCGGCCGATCCCTAAGGGTCGTTTGCTGCATGCGGGCCTCAGCGGCGAAAGCCGCCGGTGGCTCGTTGTCGTTCTTTGACAATTTGGTCGTGGTAATTGGCATCTTGAAAGAATGTCGATGGAGAACCGTCTCAAGCGGTTCTTCAGAGGCGTTCTCCCAAGGCTCAAGGGTGTCGGTGTGGTGCAAGTCGCAAGACTTGTGCTAGGTCGATGCCCCTGAAAAGAGCGAGAATCGTTGTGTTGGACCGAGTCACCGCGTTTGCGGTTGGCAATCAGATGGTCCGGCAACATAGCTCACCCAATCAACAGGCTCGTTCGCGAGCACTCGATTCGGGTGGTCAAGCTAGAAAGGGCACATGGGGGATGTCTAGGCATCAGGAGGCTTTGAAGGGCGCGGAAGACTGCGATAAGCCTGGGGTAACCGTCAAACAGGTGATGATCCCGGGATTCCCGAACAGACCGTGACTGAATACATAGGTCACGGTAGCTAACGCGGAGAACTGAAACATCTCAGTACCCGCAGGAACAGAAAGAAAAATCGATTTCCTCAGTAGCGGCGAGCGAAAGGGAAACAGCCCAAACCGAGGTGGTTTCCACCTCGGGGTTGTAGGGCCCTCCACCGGAGTTATCAAACAATCGCTTAGCGGAACGTTCTGGAAAGGACGTCCACAGAGGGTGACAGACCCGTACGCGAAAAGTGATTGTCTCTGGAGGGTACCCTGAGTAGGTCGAGTCACGTGGAACCTCGACTGAATCGACGGGGACCATCCCGTAAGGCTAAATACTCCCTGATGACCGATAGTGAACTAGTAACGCGAGTGAAAGATGAGAAGAACCCCTGTTAGGGGAGGAATGTGAACCTGAAACCATGTGCC
>JBBDNW010000272.1:0-9370 GCA_040877375.1 Pirellulales bacterium
GGCGGGGTGCTACCCGCATTCCCCGCGCTTGCGCTTGGGGCTTCCTGACGGGAGCCGGGCTCGGCGGCCAGCGAAGGATAGGATGGCGAAGCGCAGCCGGCGTGCAGTAAGCGGAGGGCAGGATGCCCGCAGCGAACGTCCGGCCACAGGGCATGGGCAACCCCGAGCCCCGACCTACGCCTCCTCGCGGAGCATCGGCGGGGCCTCGTCGAGGTCTTCGAGCTCGGGCGGAAGCTGGAGTTGCCGCATCGTCTCGTCAGTTTTCCGCATGCCCTCGGCCACCTCGTCGACCCGCTTCGCGATATCGCTGACGTCCCGTTTCGCAACCGAGCTCTCGGCGAGCGCGGCGATCTTCGCCTCCAGCCGCTCGACTTCGGCGGCCACAAGGTCGAGCTTGCGGCGGGCCTCCTCGATGTTGTCGAGCCGCTCGCGGCTTGTCTTCAGGTGATCCTCGAGGGCGGCCCGCATCTGCGCGGAGCCCGGATCGTCTTTGGGGAGTTTCACCAGCCGCCGCTCGAGGTCGGCGATCCGCACCCGGATCGCAGCGTCGTCGGTGTGGTCGATGAAGTCAGAAAGCGTGGACGCCCCCCAGATCATCCGCAGATAACCCCAGAGCAAGCGGTCGAGCGACTCCAGGGCATTGGTGTCGGGTCCGCCGCCGTCCGGCCCCCGCATGCTCCCGCCGAGTTCGACGAGTTTGAGGCAGTGATCACGAAGCTGATCGAATCGCTTGAGCAGTGGCGGCGGGAGATTCTTCCGGATCCGTTCATAGGCCTCGCGGGCCCCAGACGCCTCCACGGCCCGCCGCGACTTCGCATCTTGCGCCTCAACAGCGCTGCGAAAGCGGTCGTTGGCCAGCATGCTCGCCAGGTAGTAGACCTCGCCGGCAACCACCAGCGGCAGCAGGATACCGGGAAGGCCGCTGATGAACGCCGCAGCGAGGCCGCCGCCGAAGAGCAGCAGATTCCACCGCGTCGTGAACGCGGTCTTTAAATACGCACTGAATCGGCTCAACATAAAAAAACGGTACCTGGCACCGAATCTGGAAGACCGAATCTGGGAAGTTGAGGGACGAACAGCCTATCCTGCCCGGGTGTGGTGCCCGACGCCGTTTTCAGGCCGCTTCGCGGCGGCCTCAACCTGCTCGATCCGGGCATGCAGGGCGTTGACCTGCTCGTGAAACCAGGGCTCCGACTGGATCTCGCGAGCCGGCCGGGTCGGTGCCGGGAGCCGGATCTCGTCGATGATTCGGCCCGGGGTCGTGGCCATCACAAACACGCGGTCACCGAGATACACGGCTTCCTCGACGGAGTGCGTCACGAACAGCACGGTTGCCTGCACCTCCCGCCAGAGCCGAATCAGCAGGTCCTGCATGTCGAGCCGCGTCGCCGGATCGAGCGCCCCGAAGGGCTCGTCCATGAGGATCACCCGCGGCCGCAGGATGAGCGTGCGGGCGATGGCCACCCGCTGCCGCATGCCGCCCGAGAGTTCATGGGGGTATTTCGTCGCATCCCTCTTCGGATCGAGCCCCACTTTCGCGATCCAGTCGAGCCCTTCGGCCTCCCGCTCCCGCCGGGGCACACCGCGGCACTCCAGTCCGAAGATCACGTTGTCGAGCACCGTGCGGTTGTCGAAGCTCGTGTAGTCCTGAAACACCATGCCCCTGTCGGCGCCAGGCCCGACGACCGGGCGGCCGAGCACCGTCACCGTACCGCTCGTCGGCGGATGCTGCGGTTCGAGGCCGGCCACGAGCCTGAGCACCGTGCTCTTGCCGCAGCCACTCGGCCCCAGGAACGATGAAATCTCGCCGTGATCTACCACGTCGGGAATCGTGAAGGTCACGTCCGAGATCGCCACGTATTCCCGCGGCATGCCCTGGCCATAAATCTTCGTCACGCCGAGGAACTCGACCGCTGCCGGCCGGTCGGCAGCCGGTACCGGAGATACGGGACTCGTCGGGGGCACCATGTCGCTCATGCCGCAGCCTCGGCAGGCCGCGCCACCCCGTGCAGGAGGCTTCGAAAAAACCTGGGCAGCACGCCCCGGCCGCCATAGCGGTGCGGAAAGAGATCGCACTGCAGCCACCAAAGCAGCCGGTCGATCGCGTAAGCGACCAGCGGGATCACGACGAGCACGATCAGGATCGGCTCCCGCTCACCCCGCCGCTGCGACACGTTGATCAGGTCGCCGAGGCCGCCGGTGTCGCCCCCGAGCTTCACCACCTCGGCGAGCATCACGTAGCCGAAAGCGATGCCGAAGAGCAGCCGCAGTGAGTTGAAGATCGCCGGGGCCGCCAGGGGCACGAGCACTTTCAGGATGATCTGCAGCCGTGAGGCACCGAGCGTCAGGGCCGTATCGACGTAGCGCTGAGGCACCTCGAGCACGGCGGCCGTCGTGTCGCTGACGACGAAGGCCACGCTCGCGATGAACAGGAACATCACCTTCTGGAACTCACCGATCCCGAAGAAGAAGAACGTCAGCGGGATGAGCGCCGCGACGGGGATATTGCGGCCGAAGATCGTGAGCGGCGCGACGAACGACCGCACCGCCGGGAAGCAGGCGGCGACCACCCCAAGCGGCACGCCCACCAGGCCGCTCAGGCCAAATCCGAGGCAGACGCGGCCGAGCGTCACGAGCGTGTTGGCGACGAGCCGCCGCTGTCCGAACACGTCGGGAATCGCCGACACCGTTTCGCCGGGGCTCGGCAGCGTGGCCGGGCTGATGAACCGCATCTCCGCCTCGCCGGCGGTGGCGATAAACCACAGGGCAAGCACCGCCGCGATGCAGGTCACACCCCACAACACCGCCGTCGCCGCAGATACCTCGCCTCGCAGCGGTTGGACCGCCACCGCGGGCGGCGGGCTCGGCGGAGCGAACGGTACGGGAGTCGTGGTCATTCCTTTTCCGCTGCGTAGACCTTGATTTCCACGCGGCGGTTGAGTGCGTGGTTGTCGGGATGGTCGTCATCGGCGGGCTGATCCCAGCCCAGTCCGTCGACGGCGAAGCGGCCGTCGTCAAACTTAAACTTCTCCACCAGCGCATCCTTCACGGCCCGCGCCCTCTCGAGCGAGAGATCCCGCACCATCGCAGCCGGTACGGACCCCCGCATCGAACTGTCGGTATGCCCCTCGACAACGATTCTCGCGTTGCCGAACTGCTTGGCCAGCACCCCCGCCTCGTCGAGCACGAGGTCGACCCGGGCGTCGTACGGCTCCTCGACGTCCTTGCCTTCGATCCGCCGGATCACTTTTTTTCGCAACTCGGCGGTATTGGGAAAGAAGTGGATCACGATCGTGTTGGTGAGGATCTCCTCGTTCTCAGCGCGAATCTGCTGCACCGTTTTCGGCGACAGGGTGGTGGCGTACTCGTCCTTTGTTTCCGCGTACATCGGCTCGCGGCCGAGTTTCTGGATCACTGAAAAATCCATCACTTGGTCGAAGGGCACCGGGTTGTTGGCGATCGCGCCGATGCGGCGGTAGAGCATGTAGGCCTGCTTCCAGATCCGCTCGAAGTTGGCCGGATTGTTGCGGTTGAGGAAGAACTGATAGTTCTCCGCCCAGTTGGTGCTGTGGGCGTCGCCCAGCATCGAGAGGGCGTCGGCCGCTGGAATCGTGTAGCCGTCAGCCATCAACTCCGCCACCTCCTTCCGCGCCGACTCGCTCTTGAGGTCCGCCATCCCGGCGAAGATACCCCGCGCGATGGCCTCGATCATGTCGGGGTGATCCTTGGCAAAGTCTGCCCGAGCAAACCAGACGTCAGCGATCAGCCGGTTGGCCGTCTGCGTGGTGACGAGCATCCGGTTGCCCTTGGCATCGGCTAGGTTGTAGATGTCGGGGGCCCACGACACGCAGCCGGCGATGCTCTTGTCACGATTAAACGCCGCGGCGGCCTCGAAGGCGGTGTTGACGTAGATCATCTCGACATCGGCCGGCTGCAGGCCGCCGGCCACGAGCATATTGAGGGCAAAGAACTGGCTGGGCGAGTTCTGCGCCATCACGAGCCTCTTTCCCGCCAGGTCCTTGACCGTCTTGATCGACTCGCGGACGACGATCCCGTCGCCGCCGTTGGAGAAGTCGACCTGCTGGTAGACGCGGGGCATGATCCGCGAGTCCTTGGCGAAGCTGTCGACGAACAGCGGCAGCATGTCGAGGGTCGCCCAGCCGATGTGGACGTTGCCGGCGGCGTAGGCGTCGCGCATCTGCACGGGGTCGTCGATGAGGACAAGCTCCACCTTGAAGGGCTTGCCCCCCGGCGCCTGCCAGACCTTTCCCGGCTTGAACCCGTTGTTGGCGCGAATGATCGGCGCCCAGCCGGCCCAGACATTGAGGGCGAAGCGGACGGTGTCGTTCTCCAGCGGCTTGTAGGCACTCACGCCCTTCACCGGGGGCAGCTTCTCCGCCGGCTTAAACGTGTATTCCTTGACGGTGGTAGGCACCGCCACGTCGGGAGCCTCGCTCATGGTCTCGGCATCACCGCCGGCAGCCGCGCCACCGCCAGCGACCGGCCGCTGACCGGCAGCCCCCGGGCGGGCGATCCCAAACTGCTCGAGCATCCCCGCCCGCCACGCGGCGAGGCCGACGAGCCCGAAGATGACGGCCCACACTGCGAGCCAGAAGGGAGCCTTGGGTTGACTGGACATACTTCACCTCGGGGGAAAGATCAGCCGCGAAACTTCGTCTTCGGACGCGCAAGACCGGCCATGTACAGGGCGTGCATGAGATCGTACGCCGTCACCTCGCAGAGCAGTTGGGTGACCTTTTCATGGGCTTCCGGCGAGAGAAGCGGCTCGACCTCCTTCATGAGGGCGACCACCCGCTTCTCCTGTTCGGCGAGTTCGTTCGTTTCGACGAGCTGATCGGAGACAGCGGCGAGGAAGGAGTCGAGCTTGCGGGCATATTCCGCGATCATCGGGGTCTCGCTCGAGTCGTCGAACCAGGGGGTCTTGGCGGCCATGTGGAAAATCTCCTGTTGGGTGCGTGCGATGAATCAGGAACCGATGACGTCGCGGATCGCTGCGAGCCTCTCCTGGAGGCGAGACCGGCCACCGGGCTGGCCCACCGCCTCCTGCCAGCGTTCGGGAAGGAACCGCTTCTCGGTGCATTCAAGCACCGCGGCCACTTCCTGCATCTCCTTCTCGAGGCCCTGGGCACTCGGCATGAAGTTGCCGAGCGCGGCCGCAAGATCGTCCAGCGAGATTATGTCTGGAATGGGCTGGCCGGCGTCGGCCGCCCGATCGAGGCTCTGACGGCGGGCGGCGAGCACCAGGCTCTCGACGTCGGCGCCGGACAGGCCGAGCGAGAGGTCGATCGGCCCCGGCAGGCCCGGGGCGAGCTTCACGTGGCACTTCCTCGCCATCGCCGCGAACATCGCATCCATCTCCGCCTGGTCGTGAGGATAGAAGAGCGGAATGTGCACCTCTGCACGGCCCTGCCGCTTGAGGTCGATCGGGAGCAGGTCGGGACGGCTCGTGAGCAGCATCCAGACGATCTTGCCGCGATACCGCGTGTCGCCCATCTGCCGGGCGATCATCGAGAACACTCGCGCCGAGGTGCCCGAATCGCCGTCGCTCTGCCGGTTGCCGAGCGCCGCGTCGGCCTCGTCGATGACGACCACCACCGGGCCGAGGCTCCGCAGCACGCCGAGGGCATGCTCCAGATTGCCCTCCGTCTCGCCCACATACTTGCTGCGAAAGTTCTTGAGCACCACGCACGGAATGCCCACGCTGCCTGCATAGCACTCGGCGATGAAGCTTTTGCCAGTGCCGACCGGGCCACAGATGAGATAGCCCATCGGAGCGCTTTCGAGCTGGCCCCGCTTGATCGCCCGGGCATCAGACTCGAGGCGATTTTTCGCCGCGGCGTGGCCCGCCACGGCGTCGAGGGTCAGCCGCGGCTGGATAAACTCGATCAGGCCCTGACACGACCGCTCGATCAGGTCTTTTTTGCGGGCGGTGAACTCGGGTCCATCGGGGGCCGTGCGCTCGCGGGCCGAAAGCGTGATCACGGCCCGCAGACTCTCGAGGGTGAGGCCGCCGGAGAGCGCGGCAACCCGCCGCACGCCGTCGAGATGCTCCGCCGGCATGCCTGCCGCAGCGGCTGTCGTCAGCGCAAATCGCTCCCGCTCCTCGGCCTCCGGCATCGGCACCTCGATCGCAGTCACGGCCGGATTGGCTGCCAACCGCGGATGCATCTCGGAAAGCGAGTCGGTGAGCAGCGCGATCGCGACGTTGACGCGACGCAGCAGCGGGTTGGTCGCCCAGCCGAGAATCCGCACCATCCGCGCAGCCCCCGAGCGGCCGCCCGCCTCGCCCGCGGGCACGAGATACTGTGCGTAGTCGAGCACGACGGCGATCCGCTTTCGCTGTTCAGGCGGATCGATCAGATTCCGCTCCAGAATCCCGTCGATCGCGGCGATGGCCTGATCGGGATCACGCGGCCAGGTGGCGGCGTTGCCTAGCCGTTCCGTCAGCCACTGGGCCATCGTTCGCAGTCGCGCAGGATCGGGGCCCGCGAGCGGCCGCAGACCCTTACCCACGTCGTAGGCCAGCACGATGTCCCAGCGGCCAAACATCTCACGGGCGAGGAAGTCGGGCACCGTTCCCCAGGCGGCAGTATCGGCAGAAGCGGCCGCCGCAGGCGAGGTGATCGGCACCAGGTCGCGGACGTTGCCGTGCAGGAGAAAAACGCAGCTCGTGCCGGAGAGATAGGCATCGCCAAGCCGCTCCGCCCACGACGGACACCATTCCGGCAAGGCGACGGATCCTCCCGTCGCCGCCCCGGTGCCGAGGCCCGTCGCGGCCGGCGGGGAGGTCCCTGCGGCCGCCGGCGACCGGGGCATATCTGTGGATGCGGAGGGAGTGCTCACAACGGCTCCTACGGTGGCTCAACGCGTCGCGACGCTCGCTTAGGTCGTCTTCTGCGTGATCCGCTCGGATCCGAGTTCCTTGTCGTCCGCCTTCACGCCCGCGGTCTCGGGCGTGACCATCCCCATCTCGATCTCAAACTCGCGGAGGGCATTGTCGGCCATCGTCTTCTCGACAGCCTCCTCCCGCTTGATGTCTTCGAGGCCCTCGCCCGAGAGATCAGCGGCGACGCGGACCTTGGCCCGGTTGAGTCCGATCTTGTCTTGGATCACGTCCTCGATCTGGCCAAAGTCGGTCGTGACGTCGAAGTTGAAACTATGCGCGAGCTTGGCGAGTTCGGCCTCGGCCCGTGAGAGCTTGAGGTCGGCGTCGTACTTCTGAATCTTGGTCTTGAGATCCGACAGCTTCTTCGTGGCGTGCTTGATCTTGGTGACATTGTTGGTGTAGGCGGTCTCGTGCATTTTGAGCTGGCCCTCGTTCTCGGCCAGCTGCTTCTTCGCGGCCTGCAGTTCCAGGGCAAACTTCGAGGCGGTCTCCCGCTCGCCAGCCTGGAGGTAGGCCTTGATCCGCGCCTCGAGCTGGGCCACGTGCTGCTGGTCGCCATTGACCTGCCGCGTGACCCGCTCCACGAGCGCCCGATACTGTTCGAGCCCCTCGCGGCCTTCCTTCATCTGGTCGACGGCCTTGTCATATTCATACTGGAGTTGGGCGATCGGGTCGGCCGTCCAGAAGAAGTTGGCGACCTTATTCATCTGGGCCGCAAGAGCTTTCCAGAGCTTGCCGAGAATCATGGCAACTATCTCCGCTGTGAGGGCAAAAAGAAAGAAGTCAGGGTGGCTGACGGGACTCGAACCCGCGACCCTCGGTACCACAAACCTGCGGCCGCCGACGGTACCACGTCGATTCTTCTATCGTAGCAAACAGAAACCTGCAAATCCGTGCGATTTCTGCCCCGAGCCGTTTTGTCCCTTCTGCCAGCTTCACGGTGAAGAGGGCGAAAAAAGGTACCGATTTGAGGAATCCTCAAATCCGTTTTTTGGGCTGTGTATCCACCGCCCGGCGTACAGGTGCCGGGGCAACAGACGACCTCGCCACCCCGGCACCCCACCAGCATCAGGCCATGCCATCGAGGGGCTCCGAGACCGGCGTCAGGGCTTTCACAGAGACCTTCAGGTCGCTGACATCGATCCGGTCGGCCTGCCGCAACCCGACACAACAAAGGTGGACTGACTGCCCGAGACGAGCCTTTTCCCAGCAGACGCCACCGCCCAGGCCATCAGGACGAACGCCGACGCTTTGGGGCCAAATTGCATCATCTATTCGACCCCATCGACCAGGTCGGCAACTGGAGCGACAACCCGGCGTTCCTGCCCTACCAGACACAGTCACCGGCCACGAGCGCGTTCTATCCAGGCCAGGTCACGGCTGGCATGGACGACCGGTTCGATTTTCAGCTGGTCACGGGGGCTTGGCTCGACGGCAGGGGGCTCGACTACATCCCGGGCTCGTATTGGGCGTTCGGGAATACGCACGCCCGCAACTTGAACCAGGCGATCACCACGGGGTCGCCTTCAGCCCTGCAGGCGTACTTACCGGACTACTCGCAGTCACAGGCAAGCACCATCCTGACGAATCTATCTCGAGTTTCCGACCATCTCCCGGTGGTGGCCGACTCTCAGATACCGGCGAAACTCTCGGCCAGCCTCCGGAGCGGGACTGTCTCGGTCGTGGCAACGAGCCCCCAAACAGCCGCGCCGACCTTCAGCCAGTCCGTGACCATGAGCGTACTCGACCATGCGATCGGGTCGTTCTCGCAGGCCAGTACGCTCGCGACGCTGGACATTGATTTCGGCACGCAGACGCAGGGCACGGGGACGGCGAGCCAGGGCTTGTCCATCTTCAATCGGCCGGGAACCCTGGGTGCCAGTTGGACGGCCAGGTTGAAACTCGACGGCGTTTCGTCAGCGGGTGTTTCCGGCGTGTTCTCGACCACGCTTTCACCATTCTTGAACCTCGCCCCAGGGTCATCTCGCGCTTTGTGTCGATGCTCACCACGACGCCCGTGACCTCTCTGGGACCTACTCCTTGAGTCTGTCCGACGAGAACCTCCCGGGAGCGACCAGCCAGAGCCTTTCGCTCACCGTCCGGGGCAGCGTCGTCTCGCCCACCGACGTGATCTTCGACGTCACGAGCGGAACCCAGACCCAAACCAGCCTCAACTCGTCTCTCGTAAACATCGCAGCCGGGACGACGCTCGATGTTCGTAGCATCTCCGGCGGCTACACAGTCTCCAGCGGGCAGACCCTCGGGGGCTATGGCAGCCTCTTGGGCACCGTCACGTTCGGCGCCGGCTACGCCGGGGCAACGGCGTGGGGGTTGGGCTTCTCGGTCTTGGGGCTGTGCGACGGATGCGTCCGGCCTGAGACGTGAACAATGCGGCCGGTAGCGAAACCCCAGAAAATCGGCTCTCGTCCCAATCCTGTTCACTTGACAAGGGGGGGGGGGGGG
>JBBDNW010000273.1:0-9364 GCA_040877375.1 Pirellulales bacterium
TGCGCTTGGGGCTTCCTGACGGGAGGCAAGGGGGTCGGCGAACGCTCGAGGAGCGCCTGAGCGCCGAGGTCATCACTCGTCGGTCACGCAGCCGCGGGAGGCCGGGGCGACGCAGCGGATGTATTTGGCGAGTATGCCCCGCGTGGCCTTGAGCGGCGGAGCCTTCCACTCCGCCCGGCGGCGGGCGAACTCCTCGGCCGTGACGTCCGCGTCGATCGAGGCGGTGTCGGCGTCGATCACCACCATGTCGCCGTCCTTCACCAGCGCGATCGGGCCGCCTTCCTGCGCCTCAGGCACCACGTGGCCCACGATGAAGCCATGCGAGCCGCCCGAAAACCGTCCGTCGGTGATCAGGGCCACGTCGTTGCCGAGGCCGGCCCCCACGAGGGCCGAAGTGGGGGTGAGCATCTCCGGCATACCTGGACCGCCCTTCGGGCCCTCGAAGCGGATGATCACCACATCGCCACGCTTGATGCCGCCCCGTTCGAGCGCCGCCAACATCGCCTCCTCGCTGTCAAATACGCGGGCCGGCCCACTAAACCGAGAGCCCTCCTTGCCGGTGATCTTCGCCACGGCCGAATCGGGAGCGAGGTTGCCGTGGAGGATTGCGATGTGGCCCGTCTTCTTGAGCGGGCTCTCGACCGGATGGATGATCTTCTGCCCGGCGGCAAGCCCTTTGCTCGTCGCCAGATTCTCGGCGAGCGTCTTGCCGGTGACGGTCATGCAGTCACCGTCCATGAGCCCCTTGTCGAGGAGATACTTCATGAGACCGCTCGTGCCGCCGATCGTGTGCAGGTCTTCCTGGACGAACTTGCCGCTCGGCTTGAGGTCGGCGAGGTAGGGGATCCGACGGGCCGTCTTCTGGAAGTCGGCGGGCGTGAGCTCCACCTCCACGCTGCGGGCCATCGCGATCAGATGGAGTACGGCGTTGGTCGAACCGCCCAGCGCCATGATCGTGACGATCGCGTTTTCGAAAGCCCGCCGGGTCATGATGTCGCGGGGCTTGAGGTCGATCTCGAGCAGGTGGCGGACGGCCGCCGCGGCCCGGACGCACTCCTCGGCCTTGGCGGGATGCTCGGCCGGGATCGAGGCGCTGTCGGGGAGCGCCATGCCCATCGCCTCGATCGCGGTGGCCATGGTGTTGGCCGTGTACATGCCGCCGCAGGCGCCGGCGCCGGGGCAGGCATGACGCACGATCTCACTGCGACGTGAGTCGTCGATGCGTCCGGCCACGAACTCACCGTAGCACTGAAATGCCGAGACAATGTCGAGCGTTGTCCCATCCGTGAGATGGCCGGGCTTGATCGTGCCGCCGTAGACCATCAGGGCGGGGCGGTTGAGTCGTCCCATCGCGATCAGGCACCCGGGCATGTTCTTGTCGCAGCCGGGGATCGCCACGAGGGCGTCATACCACTGGGCCTGCATCACCGTCTCGATCGAGTCGGCGATGATGTCGCGCGACGGAAGCGAGAAGCTCATGCCGTCGGTGCCCATCGAGATGCCGTCGCTCACGCCGATCGTGTTGAACCGCATCCCCACCATGCCGGAGGCGAGCACCCCCTCCCGAACCTTGGCGGCGAGACGGTCGAGGTGCATGTTGCAGGTGTTGCCCTCGTACCACATGCTCGCGATGCCGATCTGCGGCTTGTCGAGATCGGCTGCCTCAAGACCGGTGCCGAGAAGCATGGCCTGCGAGGCCCCCTGCGAACGCGGCTGGGTGATCCGGGAGCTGTAGCGGTTCAGCGGGGGCATGTCGCGGTGTTCCTTGCGATGAGACGGCGTTTGGTCGCTCGCCGTTCTAAGTTGGCCAGCAGGCGACTCCCGCAGAATAGTATGCTGCTGCCATCCTTGAAAGACGCCGCCACCGCCACCGTCGCATCGCCCCGAAATGCTTCCCGCCTTCATCTACTTCGATCTCGGAAACGTCATCTTCTTCTTTGACCGTGAACGGGCCTTCCGGCAGATGGCGGAGGCAAGCGGCGTCGATGCGTCGCGGGTGCGCGACGTCGTCATGGACGGTGGCCTGCAACAGTCGCTCGAGCGCGGCCTTATCGGCTGGGAGGAGTTTCACGCTGAGTTTTCCAGCCGCACCGGCACGTATTCCGACCCCGGGGTGCTGGCCCGGGCGGCGAGCGACATGTTTGATCTCAATGTGGGAATGCTTCCGGTCGTCGCAGCCTGCGAGCGGGCGGGCATTCCGCTGGGCATCCTCTCCAACACGTGCGCTCCCCATTGGGATTTTCTTGCCTCCGGGCGATACGGCATCGTGCCCGGAACCTTTCGCGAGATCGTGCTCAGCCACGAAGCGGGCATGGCGAAACCAGACCGTGGGATCTACGCGCTCGCCGCCGCCCGGGCGGGCGTCGAGCCGGCACGCATCTTTTTCTGCGACGATCTGCCGGAGCACGTCGCGGCGGCCCGTGCCGCCGGCTGGGACGCCGAGCTCTTCACGACGGCCCCCATGCTTGCTGACCAACTCGGGCGTCGTGGCCTGCTGCTAGGACTGTGACCGTCGATCAACGGCGAGCACGCGGACGAGTTCGCATTCGTCGAACCGACCTTCCATCGCCACGACACCGTCGATCTCCAGGACAGGCACCCGCAGGCCGAAGCGCTCGCGGGCCGCGTCATCTGAATCCACGTCGATCACGGCTGCGTCGACTCCGTGGAAGAAAAGCAACTCTTCTGCCTGATCGCAGAGGTGACACCCGCGACGTGAATACAGCACAAACGGCATCTTTGGAGTAGGCTAAAGGGATGTTTCCAGCGCGTCGCCACGCGCTCTCCCTCGAATGTGCACGACATGGCAGGCCCGGTCCAGAGCGTCGACGAGTTTCTCCAGGTGGTCCGCCGCAGCGGGCTGGTGGAGGAGGACCGGCTGATGGCGGCCGTCGAGCCTTGGATTGGTCACGCGGGGCCGCCCCCAGAGCACATGCTCGCGGCGTTGACCGAATCTGGCCTGCTCACGCAGTGGCAGATCGAGCAGCTGCTCAAGGGGCGTCATAAGGGCTTCACGCTCGGAAAATACAAGCTGCTGCGGCTGCTCGGGGCAGGGGGGATGAGCAGTGTGTATCTCGCCGAGCACGCCACGCTGCGCAGCAAGGTTGCCATCAAGGTCTTGCCGGTGAAGCGGGTCGACCAGACCTCCTATCTCGCCCGCTTCGAACGCGAGGCCAGGCAATCGGCGCGGCTCAGCCATCCGAACATCGTCCGCACGTTCGACCTCGATACGGCCGGCACCATTCATTACATCGCGATGGAATACATCGATGGCATCGACCTCCACGCGAAGGTCAAGCGCGACGGGCCGCTGCCCGTCCGCGAGGCCGCGGACTTCATCCGCCAGGCCGCAGCCGGCCTTCAGCACGCCCACGAGGAGGGGCTCGTGCACCGCGACATCAAGCCGGCCAACCTGATCCTCGACACCCGCGGCACGGTGAAGATCCTCGATCTCGGGCTCGCCTTGGCCGGCGGCGACGAGGACGGATCGCTGACCCGCGAGCACGACGAGAAGGTGCTGGGCACGGCCGATTTCCTCGCCCCCGAGCAGGCGACTGACAGCCACAAGGCCGACCGCAGGTCCGACATCTATTCCCTGGGCTGCACGCTCTACTACCTGCTCATCGGCAAGGCCCCTTTCGCCACAGGAAAACTCGCCGACCGCCTTCAGTCGCATCTCCACAAGCCACCGCCGAATCTCCTCGACGACCGGCCCGACGTACCGATCGCGATCACCGAGCTCTACTTCCGGATGCTCGAGAAGCATCCCGATGGCCGACCGCAGTCGGCACGCGAGGTGGCCGACGCCCTCGCCGCGTGGCTCGCCAACACCGCCGACGCAGCCGCGGGGCCGAAACCGGAAGGGCCGAGGCGGTCGCTTCCCCGGAGGGCGGTCAGTGGTGCCGGCGCCCCGGGGATGGTCGTGAGAAGCGGCCCCGGTAGCGGCAACACATCGAGCGGGATTTTCTCTTACGTGCCACCGCAGGCATCCGCCGGTGGGTCTGGCAGCCTGCCCGCCACACCGTCCCCATCGGGCATCGCCCGCTCGCAGCCGTCACCGCCCCGCATCGAACCGCGGGCCACGACCAGCCCGGGCGCCGACTCGCCGTTCCGCATCGATACGTCGAGGGCCGCCGCAGCCAGGCCGGGATCCAAGCCGAGGGCAAAGCCGTCGATCAAGCCGCCGAAAAACATCGGCGGACTGCCGCTAGGGCTCTGGATCGCGGTGGGCCTTGGCATCGCGCTGGCGATCGGCCTCGGCATAAAGCTGGTGATGAAGGGCTGACCTCCCGTCAGGAAGCCCCAAGCGCGAGCGCGGGGAATACGGCCCGCCATCCCAACCCGCTCCGCACCACGCCCGCGGTCGCCACCCGCATTCCCATCGCTTGCGCTCCGGGCTTTTTGGGGGCATCGCCGCCGTCAGGAAGCCCCAAGCGCGAGCGCGGGGAATACGGCCCGCCATCCCAACCCGCTCCGCACCACGCCCGCGGTCGCCACCCGCATTCCCATCGCTTGCGCTCCGGGCTTTTTGGGGGCATCGCCGCCGTCAGGAAGCCCCAAGCGCGAGCGCGGGGAATACGGCCCGCCATCCCAACCCGCTCCGCACCACGCCCGCTTCTTCAGCCAATCCGCCACTCGCCGGCGGCGAGCTCGTCGAGGCCGGCACGGTGGGTGAGGTCGTAGTCGAGTGGCGTGAGTGTGACGGCGCCCGCGGCGAGCGCGGTGACGTCGGACTCCAGCGGCGACGGGGGGGGCGGCGGTTCGTTGGTGGCCCAGTAGTAGGCGCGGCCCCGCGGATCGACACGTCGCTCGAACGCCTCGCCGTACCGCGACACGCTCATCGGCACGACCCGCAACTCGGCAGGCCCGGCAAGCGCGCGGGTGGGAATGTTGATATTAAAGAGGCTGCCCGGCACCGGCTTCCGAGCGAGCAGACCGCGGATCACGTCGATCGCGATCTCCGCGGCGCGGGCGTAGTTGGCGTGCTCGTCCCACTCCAGCGACACGGCGATGCTCGTGATCCCAAAAAACGCCCCTTCAATCGCAGCGGCCACCGTGCCCGAGTAGAGCACGTTGATCCCGGCATTGAGACCACTGTTGATGCCGCTGACGACGAGGTCGGGACGTCGAGGGCAGAACTCCGAGATGCCAAGCTTGACCGCGTCGGCCGGGCTGCCGTCGACGGCCCAGCCGCGGCTGCGGTCGCCGTCGAAAATCTCCTTCGCCGTGAGCGGCGTGAGAAACGTGATCGCGTGCCCCATGCCGCTTTGCTCAGTCGCCGGCGCCACGACACTCACGTCACCGAGACTCCGCAGAGCCTGCGCCAGTGCCGCGATTCCGGGTGCGAAAAGGCCGTCGTCGTTGGTCACCAGGGTCAGCATTGCGGGCACTATAGCAAGGCCGGTCGCGGTGCACCCCGCCCCCGCCTATACTCTGCTGTTTTTCCAGAGCCCACCCCACGTTATGACACGCCCCGCCGCCGCGGCGACCTCCGCGACCACACCCTCCCCGACGACGTCTCCAGCCAGCACCCAGCAGTCCGAACGAGTCGTCGTCCTCGACTTCGGCTCGCAATATGCCCAGCTGATCGCGCGGCGGGTTCGCGAGCAGCACGTCTACTGCGAGATCGTTCGCCACGACATCGACGCCGAGCGGATCCGCGCGCTGGCCCCCCGCGGGATCATCCTCTCGGGCGGCCCGGCGAGCGTCTACGAAGACGCAGCGCCGCGGTGCGATCCGAACCTGTTCAGGCTCGGCATCCCCGTGCTCGGAATCTGCTACGGCATGCAGCTCGCCTGTGACGCCTTCGGCGGGCGAGTGGGGCGAGCCGAGGCCCGCGAGTATGGCCGGTCGACGTGCGATGTGCTGGACGCCGACACGCTCTTCGCCGGCGTGCCGGCCCAGACCGAAGTCTGGATGAGCCACGGCGATCAGGTCGACGGAGTATCGGCCGAGTTCGTGCCGCTGGCCCGCACCGCCACCTGCCCGCTCGCAGCAGTTCGCCACGCGACCCTCCCCGTTTTTGGCCTGCAGTTCCACCCCGAGGTCACCCATACCCCCGCCGGCGGCGCGATTCTCGGCAACTTCCTCACGCGGGTATGCGGCTGTTCCGGTACGTGGCGACTCGACGACTTCGCCGCGTCAACGATCGCCGGCATCCGCCAGCGTGTCGGGAGCGACCGCGTCATCTGCGGTCTTTCGGGAGGGGTCGACTCGGCGGTGGTAGCGGCGCTACTCAGTCGGGCGATCGGCGACCAGCTCTCCTGCATCCTCGTCGACAACGGTCTGCTGCGGAAGGGTGAGGCGGCGGCGGTGATCGAGGAGTTTACGAGCCACTTCAAGACCGACCTGCACGTCGTCGCGGCCGAGGACCTGTTTCTTAGTGTGCTCGCCGGCGTGACCGAACCTCAGGAGAAGCGCCGCCGGATCGGCAAGGCCTTCGTCGACTGCTTCGCTGCGGAAGCTGCCAGGATCGAGGGCGCAAAGTTCCTCGCGCAGGGCACTCTCTATCCCGACGTCATCGAAAGCGGTGCGGCACCAGATGGCCCTGCGGCCACCATCAAGCTGCACCACAACGTCGGCGGACTGCCTGACGATCTCCAGTTTGAGCTGATCGAACCGCTCCGCGACCTCTTCAAGGACGAGGTCAGGAAGCTCGGCCTGCAGCTCGGGCTCCCTGAGCGAATCGTCTGGCGGCACCCCTTTCCGGGGCCCGGCCTCGCGGTGCGGTGCATCGGCGCCATCACGAGGCCGAGGCTCGACACGCTTCGCGAGGCTGATGCGATCGTGCTCGAGGAACTCGACCGGGCCGGGCTGATGCGACAGGTGTCGCAGGCGTTCGCCGTGCTTCTGCCGGTGCAGAGCGTCGGCGTGATGGGCGACGCCAGAACCTACGACGACGTCCTCGCCGTGCGGGCGGTCGAGACCGAGGATTTCATGACTGCCGACTGGAGTCACCTTCCCTACGACGTGTTGGCCAGGATTTCGACCCGCGTGATCAACGAGGTCCGGGGGGTGAATCGCGTGGTGTACGACATTTCGTCGAAACCGCCGGCCACGATCGAGTGGGAGTAGCCGCGGCGCAGGCGCGGTATGCTCGAGGGCGTCGGACGGCAACGAGCTTGCCCGGCAGACGTGCCCGTGCCTCCCGGGGAACACCACCATGCAGGTCGCCATCGTCGAGGACGACCCGCTCATCGCGAAGGCCGTCTCTACCGCCATCCGTGATGCTGGCCACGAATGCCGCTGGATCGCCGATGGTGACTCGGCCATCCGCGACGGCGCCCTCCTCGCCAGTGACCTGGTTGTCCTCGACCTCATGCTTCCCGGCACGGAGGGGCTCGATGTGCTGCGAGCGGCCCGCACGCAGGGGGTGCGAACGCCCGTGATCGTGCTGACGGCCCGCGGGCTCATGGCCGACAAGATCCAGGCTTTCGAGGCGGGGGCCGATGATTATCTCGTCAAGCCGTTCGCGATGGACGAACTGCTCGCGCGGATCGAGGCCGTGCACCGCCGCACCGCCGACAAGCCGGCGATGACGCTGTCGGCAGGAGGGCTGCAACTCAGTCTGTCAAACAAGCGGGTGACGCTCCACGAGCGAACGGTGGATCTCACGCCCACCGAGTTCAGCATCCTCGAACTCCTGATGCGGTACCACGGCCAGGTCGTGACCCGCAAGATGCTCTGCGAACACGTCTGGGGCTTCGATTGGGAAGGCCCGACGAATGTGATCGAGGTGCACATCAACCGCCTCCGTGGCAAGGTCGACAAGGGGCGTGAAACATCGATGATCCGGACCATCCGGGGCCGCGGCTATGCTCTCGCGACTGATTGACCGCCTTGGCACGACCAGCCTCCGCACCCGACTGACCGCTTGGAATACCTCGGTCGTGCTGCTGATGACGGTGACGACGCTGCTGGCCGTCCGGTATGCGGCGCGGACTACGCTCTACGACGACGCCGATGCCGAGCTCCGCGCCGGAGCCAGCGAGGCGTTGCTGGCGCTGCGGGATCTGCATCCCGACGTAGACGCGGTCGTCGCGGAAATGAAGCGGAAGGCGAAGAGCCACGATCAACGCGGCTGGTTCGTGCACCTGCTCACGCAGGAGGGCACCACGATCTGGAAAAGCGATCACTGCCCCGACAGCGTGTCGAGTTTCCCTCCTCTCAAGCTGGATCGTGAGGAAAACATCGCGCAGGTAGGGCCCTACCGCTACGTCCGGCTCCGGCTCGTTCGCGAGGGCGAGCCCACATACCACATCCGCGTGGGCACCTATACCACCGGCCTCGACGCCAGCCTCGGCAGCCTGATGAGGAAGCTGTCTGCCCTAGGGCTGGTGCTCTCCCTGCTGACGCCGCTGGTCGCGTATTGGCTTGCCGGCCGTGCCACCCGCCCGATCGGCAGCATTCTCGAGACCGCCGCACGGCTCCGCCCCACGCGGCTCGGCGACCGGCTCTCGGTGCGGGGTACCCGGGACGAACTCGATCGGCTCTCGGAGACGATCAACGGCCTGCTCGACTCCGTGGCCGATCACGTCGACCAGCAGGAGCAGTTCGTCGCGGACGCCGCCCACGAGCTTCGCGGCCCGCTCGCGGCCCTTCAGAGCTCGCTCGAGGTGGCAATGTCCCACGACCAAGCGACAGCTGATCAGCACGATCGGCTTGGCGACATGCTCGAGGTGAGCCGCCACCTCTCCAAGATCACCAACGACCTCCTCCTCCTCGCAGAGCGCGGAAGCGAGTCGCGGCACGTGTCCATGGCCGTCCACGACATCACGGCGCTCGTGGGCCAGGCGGTCGGCATGTTCGCGGGGGCGGCGGAAGACAAGGGGGTGAGCCTGATCCTCGTCGTGCATGGCCCTGTGATGGTTGTGGGAGAAGCCGCCGATCTGCGTCGGGTGGCGAGCAACCTGCTCGACAACGCGATCCGGTTTACGCCAGCAGGGGGCCGCGTCGAGATCCGGATCACCGAGGCGTCAAGGCCGGGCGGCGGCGTGCTCACGGTGGTCGATACGGGCACGGGCATCGCCCCGCACGATCTCGCCCACATCTTCGACCGGTTCTACAAGGCCGATCCGTCCCGCAGCCACGGTGGCACCGGCAGGAGCGGCGGCCTCGGGCTGGCGATCTGCAAGTCGATCATCGAGTCGTATGGCGGCACAATCGCGATCGTGAGCCGAGTCGGCGCGGGCACGACGGTGACGGTGAGGCTCCCCGCCCCGCGGCGGGCCACCGTTTCACTGACAGCGCACGCCGCCGACGTTTAGAGCGCATGCGCTTTCGGGAGAGCGAGGCGGGGTGCTACCCGCCTTCCCCAAGCGTGCGCTTGGGGCTTCCTGACGGGAGGCGAGGGGGTCGGCGAACG
>JBBDNW010000274.1:0-22449 GCA_040877375.1 Pirellulales bacterium
TACCCAGTGCCCGATCTGAGGAATCCCTTTCTCGGCGTGCATTTCACTGTCACGGCGGATGGCCACGCCAAGATCGGTCCGACCGCGATCCCGGCGTTTTGGCGTGAACAGTATGCGGGCCTTACGCGCATGAACGTTCGCGACCTTCTCGAAATCGCCCGGCTACAGCTGGGACTGCTCCTCTTTGCCGGCTTCGAGTTTCGACGGCTCGCCGTCGAGGAACTCGCGAAGTACAGCCGGCGGCACCTCGTCTCGCTCGCCGGCCAACTGGCCGATGGCGTGCGAGTAGAAAACTACCACCGCTGGGGCCGCTCGGGCATCCGGGCGCAACTCCTCGACACCCGCACGAGGAAACTCGAAATGGACTTTGTGCTCGAAGGAGACGACCGGTCGATGCACGTGCTCAACGCCGTCTCGCCTGGCTGGACCTGCTCGATCCCGTTCGCCGGGCACGTTGCCGATCAGATCGATCGGCTGCGAGCCTGACGGCTGAGGCGACGGCGCCGATCACCTGAAAACAGTTTCCGCCCAGTCCAGCAGCGTCGGGTAGGCCGGAATGCCGAGCTGGAGGCGACGTTCGCGGAAGGTCTCCTGAGCGGCGTCGTTCACTATTGCTGCCGCATGAATGCCCGCATTGATACCGGCCTCCCAGTCGGACGGCGAGTCGCCGATCATCCAGGCCTGCTCGGTCTCGAGCGCGTGCTGCTCGAGCATCTCCTGAATAAAACGCGGCGATGGCTTGCGGTAGATCGCCGGCTCGTCAGGCCGCTCGGGTGCGATACAGATTCCGGCGAACAGGTCGGTGCCTAGACCGATGACCTCGATCATGCGGCGGTTCACGGCCTCAACATCGGCGAGCGTGAAATACCCCCGCCCGACGCCCGACTGGTTTGTGAACAGGAATAGTTTCGTGCCGTTCGTCCGGACACGGCCGATCGCCTCGCGCACGCCCGGCAGCAGAGCCACGTCCGCGGGCGAACCGAGATAATGCCGGTTTTCGATCAGTGTGCCGTCCCGATCGAGAAAGATCGCGCCGGGCGGTGGAACGGGGTCGTGCATTCCCTGATCATACCCGCCGCCGTAGCTGTTTCGATTGCATGCACGGCCTTCCATCATGACAATCGCCAGACGCTCGCATGGGACAAATCATGGAACACTCTTCTCAAACTAGTGCGCCTGCCAGGGGATCACCGCTCCTGGTGCGCATGGCGTGGCCGGCCTTCCTGCTCGGCCTCGTGTTCCTGGGCTGGTGCGCAGGCAATGGGAAGTGGACGCCGGCCGCATGGCGATATCCAACCGCCTATACGGAGCCGGAAAAAGGGGACGTCGTCCATGCCTTGGCGATGATGAAGGCCGGAGCCAACGGGGAGTTTTTACCGTTGAGCTGGAAGGGAGCAAAGGATCTCGGAGCGCCCTTCGAAGCCAACTGGAACGACTGGCCGTTTGTCGAGGAAGTGTTAGTCCTGCTGTTTTCGATCCTGGGGAGTGTGTTTGGCCTGTTCGCTGGGATGAACATCGCCACGGTTCTGGCCCACCTCACGGCGGCGGCGGCATTTTACTGGCTGGCCCGAACTGAAAACTGTTCGCGGCTGTGCGCGTTCGTCGCCGCGCTCGCGTATGGACTAGCGCCATTTATCTTTGCCCAATCGCCATTTCACATCACGACCGAATACGTCTGGCACGTGCCGCTCTTCCTGCCGATTTGGCGATGGGCGGCCACGGCCCCAGGCATCGAGTGGGGCTCGCGAAAGTTCTGGTATGCCGTGACGGTGGCAGCAGTTGCCGGCTTCCAGAGCCCTTACTTTACCAACATCCTCTGCCAACTCACGCTCCTCGGCGCGGTTGCTCTGTATTGGCGGGACCGCTCGTGGCCGGCGCTTAAGTCGGCGCTCGCTGTGATCGGCACGGCGGCCGTGGCCTTTGCCCTCATGAACCTCGACACCTGGACCTACAAGGCCGTACACGGGGCCAATCTGGGGGCCCTTGTCCGCGAATACAAATGGCTCGAGATCTACGGGCTCAAGCTTGTCGATCTCGTCGTGCCGCCTGTCACGCATCAATCAGAGATGTTTTCGAGGTTTGCTCAGGCTCATCGGGCCGCGGCCCCGCTCCAGGATGAGGGCTCCTACCTCGGCATCGTGGGGATTCTGTCGCTCGGGTGGCTCGTGGCAACCGCCGTATCGGACGTGGTGAAGGGCCGTGCCAATGCGATCCCCTTGGCGGCCTGGCAGGTGCTCTGGATCGTGCTCTGCTTTTCGACGGGCGGGCTCAACAGCATCCTCGGGGCCTTCGGCTTCACGCTCTTTCGCACGGGCTGCCGCTACAGCATCGTGATCTTGGCGATCGTGCTCCTCTACGCCGCGCAGCGGCTCACGGCCTGGCAGGAAGAGCAGGAGGCGGCCAACGGGGCGGGGGCCGCGAAGCTGTTTTCCAAAGTCGCTGCGGCCTTCCTCTGCGCCCTCATTCTTTGGGACCAGGTGCCGCGGGCTCCCACGACGGCCCAGACAACTGCGATCGCCAGGCAAGTGGACGGCGACCGCGAGTTTGTCGGCAAGATGGAGGCCGTTCTGCCTCCTGGCTCGATGGTGTTTCAGCTGCCCGTGATGGACTTTCCCGAGTCGCCGCTGCCCGGCATTCCGTCCTACGATCACTTCCGGCCGTACCTCTACAGCCAACACTTGCGATTTTCATTCGGCTCGATGAAGGGTCGGCCGCGCGAGCAGTGGCAGCATGAACTCCAGAAGCTGCTCCTCGACGGCGCCCAGATCAATCAAGAGGCGAAGAAGATCCAGTTCAACACGGCCAACGTCCGCCGTGCGGTCGACGAGCTGCAACGACTTGGCTTTAAGGCCATCTACATCAATCGCAACGGCTTTCCCGACCGCGGCAAGGGGCTGGAGGAGGCGCTCCTCGAACTCGGGTACGACAAGCCGCCCATTCGCAACGCCACTGGTGACCTGACGTGCATCCTGCTCACTGGAAAAGCAGTTGACAGGTAGTGTACGCCCGTATATCATCCGCTGGTCGTTTGCTGGCCATGGCGGCCGGGGCGACAATCAGTGGCGGAGCGAACGGAGGCTTTGAACCATGATCCTCGACCTTGAAGAACTCAAGCGGACCCTGCAACCGGCGTTCACCGAGCAGCAGAGCAGCACGCTGGCGAAGTGCCTCTACGAGTATTACCAGCCGATCGTGCACCAGCGCGAAATGGCCGCCATCCGCGACACGCTCGGACGTGCCGCCGCTATCCAAGAGCGCACCGACGAGCGGCTCGAGCGGATCACGGCGACGCTGGACCGCACGGAAGAGCGGTTCGACCGCCTCGCTGCGGTCGATGAGCGGATCGAATTGCAACTGGACCGGCTGGCGGTGGCGGGAGAGGAGTCGAATCGCCGGATCGATCGACTGGCGGCGGCACAAGAGGAGTCGAACCGTCGACTCGACCGGATGGCAGTGGCACAGGAGGAGTCGGGCCGACGACTCGACCAGCTGGCAGTGGCACAGGAGGAGTCGGGCCGACGACTCGACCAGCTGGCAACTGCTCAGGAAAGCACGCGGGCCGACATCGAGCATTTGGCAGAGATCACCAAAGAGGTGGTGTGGGGCATCGGCGACCTGCGCAAGCAGGTGGGCGGCATCACGCTTTCAGTCGGCCAGGGGCTCGAGGCCTACGCGATGGAGCGAATCCCGACGCTGCTCGAACAGCAGTTTGGCTATCAGACGAAATCTGCGATGCCGGAATTCCTAGGGCCCGATGGCGACACGTCGGAGATCGACGTCGTCTACCGCGGCAGGCATGAGGGCCGGCCGATTGTCGTGCTCTGTGAAGTGAAGACGAACATCACTGAGACCGAAGTGCGGGAGTTTCTCGCGATCGCGGATCGCGTGCGGCCATCGATCGTGGCCGACGATGTGCGCGTGTTGTTCTTCGGCTACCGGGCCGGCGAATCGGCGCGGCGGCTGATTGCGGAATATGGGTGCATCCTCGCATTCCCACGCGGCATCGTGGCCTCCTGAACTTCTGGCAGGGAGCCGCACGAGCCGTGCTGACACCGTGGAAGCAGGCACTCGGGCTCGCGGCAATCACGCTGGCCGTGTTTTGGCCCACGCTCTCGGCGCAGTTTGTCTACGACGCGCGGCTGCAGATCGTGACGGGCGACTTCATTCACGATCCCGCCAACTGGCTGCCCGTGCTCAGCTTCGGCGTGCTGGGGATGGACGTGCTCGACTTCAATCGGCCCGCGCAGCTGGCGTCGCTCATGCTCGATGCGGCCATCTGGGGGCGGGATGCGTTTGGCTATCACCTCACCAGCGTGTTTTTGCATGCGGCGAATGTGCTGCTGGTGTGGGGAATCGCACGGGGGTTGAGCAGGGCAGGGGAGAGACAGGCTGAAGGCCTGTCTTACAACACGCTGGCCGCGCTGCTCTTTGCCGTGCACCCAGTGGTGACCGAGGCGGTGTGTGAGCCGACGTTTCGGGAGGATCTGCTCGTGGCGGTGTGCACGCTCGGGGCTCTCCTGCTCGCGATGCGGCACGATCCGGCCGCACCCCGCGGCGACCGCTGGCGGGCGCTTGGCTGCGCCGGGCTCTGCTTGCTCGCCGTGGCGAGCAAGGAATCGGGAATCGCAGCGCCCCTGATCGTGGCCGCGTATTGGGGGCTCTTTCGCCGGGCCGAGCCGCGTGGCTTCTGGTCGCTCGCCGTGGGCGGCGGCGCACTCGCGGCGATCGCGTTTCTCGCGGCCCGGTTTCTGCTTGAGCCCGCGCAGTCCGCGATTTTCGAAGCCAAGCCGCAGTATCCGGGAGGGTCGTTGCTCGCCGCGATGGCGCTTGAGCCGCGGATTCTCGCGCTCTACGCCCAGCTCGTGGTGCTGCCCGTGAACCTCTGCGCCGACTACGGGCTCTACTCCGTGCGGCATGTGCCGCTGCCTGTGGCCCTCGTGATCCTGGCGGGCCTTGTGGCCGCAGCTGCGTTTGCCATTCGGGCCGACCGCCGGATGGCGCTTGCCTGTGCGATCATCGTGCTGCCGCTGATTCCAGTGTCGAACCTGCTTCCGATCTACCGCGCCGCAGCCGATCGCTATCTCTATGTGCCGATGGCCGGCGTGGCCCTCGGCCTCGGCTGGCTGCTCGAGGGCCCCTGGCTCACCGTCCGGCCGCGGCTTCGCGAGAAGGCCACGATCGTCTGCATGGCGGCCGTGGTGCTCCTCGCGCTTGCCTGCGTCGAGCGGCAGAAGGTGTGGGCCACGTCGCTTGCCCTCTGGGAAGACACGTTTCGCAAAAACCCGGCGGCCTACACGGCGGCGTCGGGGCTGGGGGAGGCGCTGCGGGAGACCGGCCGGCTGCCGGAGGCCGAGCGGGCGACACGCGAGGCGATCAGGCTCTCGGAGGAAAAGCGGGGCGATCCGTGGACCACGCTCGCGCTCATTCTCGACGCCCAGGGCCGCGAGGCCGAGGCCTTCGAGGCGGCAGACAAGGCACTCGAGGTGCAGCCCAATCTGGCGGATCCGGAGGCCCGCGTGCGGGTGCTGGCCATGGAGCGGCGGGTGGGAGAGGAGTGGGGGCGGCTACTGGGGCGGCGGAAGGAAGGCAGGCTTTAGCCCGGGACGTTTTCGATTAGATTAGTCGTACTTATGGGAACAAGAAAGAAACTTCCGAAACGCCGCCGTGACGACGACTTTTACAACGGCGTCTCCGACGAGATTGCGGCTGCCGTGCCGCAGGCGTCGTCTGAAGGCCGCGTGGATCACTGGCGCGAGTGGATCTTTAAGGCCGCGCTCATCGTGCTCGCCGGCCTTTGGATCTATTCGCCGTCATATCACGGTGATTGGCTTTGGGACGACGATCAACTGCTCACGCAAAACATCACGGTGCAGCACCGTGTGTCACCTGATCCCAGCGTGCCTCCCGACAGCCTCCGCACGCTCGCCAAGCTCTGGTTCAACCCCGACGGCGCCGACTACTTCCCACTCTCCTACACGGCCCTCTGGGCCCAGTGGCCCTTCTTCGGCCTGCGGTCCACCGGCTACCACGTCACCACGATCCTTCTGCACATCGCAGGGGCGCTCTTGCTCTGGGCCCTGCTGGCCAAGATGAAAATCCCAGGGGCATGGCTCTCGGGCCTCGTATTCGCGATCCATCCGGTATGTGTGGAAAGCGTGGCCTGGGTGTCGGAGACGAAAAACACGCTCTCGCTGCCGCTCTTTTTGCTCGCATGCCTCTGCTGGGTGGGACAGGACGAAGAGCGCGACGCGGCCAAGCGGCAGCGGCTCTACGGCCTCTCGATCCTGTTCTTCCTGCTCTCGATGTTTGCCAAGACGTCGGTTGTAGCGTTTCCGGTCGTGACGCTTCTTTACGCCTGGTGGAAGCGAAGCAAGGTGACGAAGCAAGACGTGATCCTTGCACTGCCCTTGTTTCTGATCTCGATCGTGCTTGGGCTCGTGACGATGTCGTATCAGTGGAGCCGGGCCATCGGCCAGGAGAAGATCATCGTCGGCGACCTGTTCTCAGTGGGCGGGTTTGCCTCGCGGATGGCGATCTCGGGGCTGGCGATCCTCCACTATCTCGCGTCGATCGTCTGGCCGGTAAATCTGCTGCCGATCTATCCGCGCTGGGAAGTTGACCCACCCAAGGCGTGGATGTTTCTCGCCTGGCCCGTGATCATCGGCGGCGTGTGGTGGATGTGGAAAAGCCGCGAGGCGGTGTTTCCGCCGCGCTGGGGCCACCACGCCCTGTTTGCTTTTGCCTTCTTTCTGCTCATGGTGGCCCCGGTGCTCGGGTTTGTGACGATCTCTTACATGCGGATCACGTGGGTCGCCGACCACTTCATCTATTTGCCGATGATCAGCATCGTAACGCTTTTGTGCGCTGGGGCGATGACGTGGTTTGAGCGAGCACAAGAAGAGTCGCAGCCGACATTCCTTGCCGGCGGGGCGCTCGTGGTCGCCGCGCTGGCCCTCCTCTCCTTTCGCGGTGCGATCGCCTGGATGGACGAGGACCACATGTGGGAATACACGCTGAAGCACAACTTCGATGCCTGGCAGGCCCACAACCGACTCGGGGCCAAGAAGTTTGCCCGGGGCGACGTGGACGGGGCTCACTTCCATTTCCAAAACTCCACGCGGCTGCGGCCCGACCTTGGCGAGACGCACAACAATCTCGGCACTACGCTCTCGGCACGGGCGCAGATGCTCGGCCAGCGGGGGGACCAGGCCGGGGCCAAGCGTGAGATGGACGCAGCGATCGAGCAGTTTGCGGAGGCTTGTCGTGTGACACCGCACGTGCCGGCGATCCGGGTGAACCTCGCCAACGCGCTGGCGGCCGCGGGACGGTTTGGCGAAGCAGCCGACAAATACAACGAACTCCTGCAGAAGGAGCCGGGCAACCCGGCGCTGATCAACAACTACGGCGTCGCGCTCTACAAGCAGGGCAAGAAGGAAGAGTCGATCGTGCAGTTTAAGAAGGCACTCGCGATCGCTCCGAATCTCAAGGACGCCCGCGAAAGCCTGGCCGTGGCACTGGGCGAGAAGCCCGATCCGTCGGCCAATCAGCCGGCGGCTCCGCCTCCGCCCGGCGGCCAACTCGAGTTTGGCCCTCCGCCCACTTCGCCCACGCTCGGGCCCGCCCGGCTGCCGTAGCGGCGCTACCTTCCCAGCCATGTGATGCGGGCGAGGTGCAACAGCTCGCCGATGCTGCGCTTGCTCTCGGCGAAGTCGGCCTTGCTCGACCCGCGGGTGCGGTCGGTGAACGTGATTGGAATCTCCACGATCTTTCCGCCCGCCCGGTGCACCCGCCACAGGAAATCCTCCTGGAAGGCGTAGCCCTTCGCGAAGTTGGCCGCGTTGATCCGGTCGAAAATTGACAGCCGCACCGCGCGGAAGCCGCCCGACGAATCCTTCACCGGCACGCCGAGGATCCAGCGAGTAAACCAGCAGACGAGCCAACTGGCCACATGCCGCGAGAGCGACCAGCCGACCGTGCGGCCCCCTGGCACACGCCGCGAGCCAATGGCGATGTCAACCGGCGTGCCACCGATCGGTTCGAGCGCGACCAAGAGCCGCGGGATGTCGGCAGGGTCGTGGCTGAAGTCGGCGTCCATGTTGACGCTGACGTCGAACCCACGCCGACGGGCCAACTCGAAGCCCTCGAGAATCGCACTGCCGAGGCCGCGACGCCCCCGTCGGACAAGCACGTGCAGCCGCGGCTCCCGCCCCGCGTGTTCGCGGGCGATCTGCCCGGTGCCGTCGGGAGAGTTGTCATCGATGATCAAAAGTTGTGTGTCGGGCGCGCAACTGAGCACGGCGTCGATTAAGTGCTCGACGTTTTCGCGTTCGTTGTACGTGGCCGACTGCACGAGCACGCGGCCCGGCGGCCAGTCGTCGCGGGAATGGAGGTCGGATGACATTGGTTGCCACAGGCTAAAGCGTGTTCTGCGTCCCGTCGATGTCCGGGAGCGTTGGCTGGTCTACGGGTGGTCGCGGAGCAGGTTGCTGCGGGCCTCGATCTTGTCGATCGGTCGAAGGGGAGTCGCGGGCCCGGGGGGCAGGATCGAAAAGTGCCGGGCGGCGGTGAGCGAGTCGACCACCTCGTGGCAGAAGCCGGGATGGGTGACCCAGAGCGTGGGTTCGAACCGTCGCATGTCGATAGACACGGAATAGGTGCGGAGGGTCTTGCGCCGCTTTTTGACGTATTGCGGAAAGAACGAGATCGCCAATTCACGGAGCGAGCGATAGATCGGATCACGGTAGCGAAGGAAGGGGCTGTTGCTTTTCGAGATCGCGCCCCAATGGCCGCGGCGACGAAAGAGCGTGACGACATGATCGACGTCGCCCCGCGCGGCTCCCAGGTCCATCACAAGCGGCGGTTCGCCGGCGAGCCACAGGCTGCACGCGGCGATGAAGGAGGCCTCCACGCAGTGGGCCTCGCCGTGGCGGAGCGACGCGGCGACCGATCGGGCCGTGGGGCCGGCGGACTCGTGGTTCCAGTCGAGCCGAGTGACGAAGTCTTGAATCCGCTCGGGTGTACGGAGGCCGGCGAGCATGACGGCGAGATTTTTTGGCAGTCCGAGGTGGACGCCGAGCGGGATGCCGGCGCGGGGCAGGGTGGCGGTAGGACGGTGCTGGCGGGGGCGTGCTGTCACGGCCGGAGGGTACCACCGCGGGGAGGGCCGTGAAATCGCTGGGGTGGAACCCGCTTTCCCATCGTTCGCGCTCCGGGCTTCTTGGCGTTACCCCGGGTTACCGAAAGGTCGACCTCTCGGCCGGGGCTTTCGTAGAATACATCCAACCACTGGAGGGTTTGCCATGACACGTCGATTGCTGTGCATGATCGCGGTGTGCGGAGCGTTTGCCATCGGCTCGGGGAGCCGCGAGGCCGCGGCTCAGGTCTGCTATCCCACGTTCGGTTACGGCAACGTCGGCTACTCGTCCGGCTACAGCATTCAGCAGGTTGGCTGGTGTGGTCCGCGCTTCGGCGGTTGGTGTGCGCCTCGCCGGGCATGGTGCGGCCCACGCTGGGGTGGATGGTCCGCACCGCGGTGGAACTGGGGAGGCTGGTGTGGCCCGCGCTGGGGTTGGGGCTGCCGGCCCTGGGGCTGGCGGTCCGCCTGCTACGCGCCGGCGTATTCGTATGGCTGGCCAGTGACGTATGGCACGTCGTGGTATCCCTCCTGTGAGTCGATCTATTCTTCATCGCCCTTCGGCGCTTCATTCTTCTCTGGAAGCATGATTCCGTTGCCCACCGTCGGCTATCCCGTCGTCGCGCCGGGATTCGTGTCGTCAACCAACATGTCGGCCATGTCTACTCCAATCGCAAACCTCGCCAACGCCCGACCTGCGGTCCATCAGATCGCGACCACGATTCGCGATCTGCGGAGCCGCCGAATGCTCGCCCAGCAGACGGCGGTGGCGCAGTCCACGACCTACGTGCGGCCGAGCAACGCGATCGCACGGCTGCGAGCCGCGCGGCTGGTCGCGGTGGGCGATCGCCAACTCCGCGAGGCCAAGGGCGATCTGGTGCAGGTCCGTCGCGCGGTCGATTCCTACCGCCGAGCCGCGGCGATCGCCGGTGACCAGCCCGACACGTTCGTCCGCGAGGCGATCGCGCTGGTGGCGATTGGCGAGAGCGGGCAGGCCGACGCCGCGATGGCCAAGGCCGTAGCCCTCGATGGACGGCTTGCCGACGTGCCGCCGGCCGCCGGCAACCAGCGACCAGACCCCGTCTTTGGCGACCGCACGACCGATGCGGCCCAGCCGCTCGCAGCCCGAGGGCAGGCGGTGCTCCAGCAGATCGGGGCGGAAACCACCGCCGGCGATGCCGATCCGGCCGTCCAGTGGCTGGCCGGCCGCTGGGCGAACCGATTTGCCGGCGTGATCAATGCCGTGGCCGCGAACAACAGCCGCGTGCAGTGACGGCTCCTCGTCAGCGGAGGCGGGCCGGGTATTCTTGAGCGGCATGACCGCGACCCGCCCCCTCTGTGCCCGCATCGACCTCGGCAGCGCTGACGGCCGCCTGCGGCTGGACGCACTCCGCGGCAAACTCATGTCGCAGGGGGACATGATTAGCCCGGCCGGCCGGCAGAAGACGATCGACGTCTTCGGTGAGCCGCTCTCGCCGCGGCAGGTCGTGGAGCGGATCTGCAGCGATGTGAAGGGCAGGGGGATCGCGGCCCTGCTCGACTACTCGCGGCGGATCGACGGCGCTGAGCTCAAGCCCGCGGCGCTGTTCGTGGCTCCAGACGCACTGGCCGCGGCCCATCGTGCGGCCGAGCCTGGCTTCCTTGTCGCGATCCGGCGGATTCGGGACCGCGTCGAGCGGTTTCAGAGGGCCGTGCTGGCTCGCGACGTCGAAGTGAAACTTGCCGGCGGCGGTAGCCTGCGGCAGCGCTACCTCCCGCTCGACCGCGTGGGCGTGTGTGTGCCGGGCGGAGCCGCGGCCTATCCGTCGACGCTCCTGATGACGGTCGTGCCGGCGCAGGTGGCGGGCGTGAAAGAGATTGTCGTCGTCGCCCCGCCCACGCGATTTGGTTCGGAAAATCCCCACGTGCTCGCGACCTGCCACGAGCTTGGCGTGACCACGGTGATGCGGGCTGGCGGTGCCCAGGCCGTCGCGGCGATGGCCTACGGCATCGAGGGCCTACTCCGCGTCGATAAGATCGTCGGCCCCGGCAACCTGTTCGTGGCCCTCGCCAAGGAGTACGTCTACGGCGATGTCTCGATCGACTCGATCGCTGGCCCCAGCGAGATCGTGATCGTCGCGGACGATGCCGGCCACCCCGAATACATCGCCGCCGACATGCTCGCCCAAGCCGAGCACTCGCCCGGCTCGGCCATCCTGCTCACGGCCAGCCGGTCGCTCGCCGATGCGGTCGCTGCGGCGCTCGAGCGGCGGGTGGCGGTGCTCGAACGCGGCGACCTCACCCGCGACAGCCTCGAGAGGTTTTGCGGCATCGTGGTGACGCGGAGTGACGAGGAGTCGGCCGATCTGGCCAATGACCTCGCTCCCGAGCATCTCTCGATCGACACCCGCGATCCCGAGGCGGCCCTCGCCCGGATTCGGCATGTCGGTGCGGCCTTTCTCGGCCCCTACAGCCCCGTAGCCGCCGGCGACTATGCCGCGGGGCCGTCGCACGTGCTACCCACCGGCGGCACGGCGCGATTCGCCGCCGGGCTCTCCGCCAACGAGTTTTTGAGAGGCGGAAGCGTGATCCGGCTCGCGCGGGCCGACCTCGCCGAGATGGCCGACGACATCCGCCTCCTCGCCGACACCGAGGGCCTCACCGCACATCGCCGCAGCGCGGAAGCGCGGCTCGACGGTTCCCCAGGAAGCCCGGAGCGCAAGCGATGGGAATCCGGGCAGCGACCGTACCCATAGCCGCTACCGAAACGACGTGGCGAGCGTATTCCCCGCGCTCGCGCTTGGGGCTTCCTGTCGGAACAAGAAGCCCGGAGCGCAAGCGATGGGAATCCGGGTGGCGACCCCACCCATAGCCGCTACCGAAACGACGCGGCGAGCGTATTCCCCACGCTCGCGGCGAATCTGCTGGCAACACTCGTAGCGGTTATGACGACGGGGACGGCCGCGGCGGGCCGGCCGGACGCGTGAGGTAGACTCTTCAAATGCCTCAACCCACGGTTCGTGACATGTCCGCGCCGCCGAACAACTCGCCCACATCGCTCGTGCGGCCAGCGATCGCCGCCATGGAGGGCTACGTGCCCGGCGAGCAGCCCCAGGCGGGCAAGTGGATCAAACTCAACACCAACGAAAACCCCTACGCGCCGTCGCCCGCGGTGGCCCGGGCGCTCGCCGCCACGGCGGCCGGCCGGACGCTCGCCAAATATCCCGACCCCATGGCCACGGCGTTTCGCCGCCGGGCGGCCGAGGTGCTCGGCGTCGAGCCCGACTGGATCATCTGCGGCAACGGCAGCGACGACCTGCTCACGATCCTCGTGCGGACATTTGTCAGCGAGGAACAGTATCTGCGGATGCCGTATCCGAGCTACATCCTCTATCGCACGCTCGCCGGCATCCAAGGCGCCGGCTGTGACGAGGTGCACTACCAACGCGACTGGTCGCTCGGCGACGACTTCGCAACCCCGCGCGACGACCTGCGGCTCGCGATCATCGCCAATCCCAATAGCCCCTCCGGCACGCTCCTGCCGCCGGCCCGCGTGGCCGAGATCGCTGCCCGGCTCCCGTGCGCGGTCGTGGTCGACGAGGCTTACGGCGACTTCTCCGAGACCAACTGCCTCACGCTGGTGAAGGACAACCCGCGGGTGATCGTGACGCGGTCGTTCTCGAAGTCGTACGCCCTTGCCGGCCTGCGATTCGGGTTTGCCGTGGCCCAGCCGGCCATGATCGAGCAGATGCTGAAGGTGAAAGACTCCTACAACTGCGACACCCTCTCGATCGCGGCGGCCACCGCGGCGATCGACGACCAGGCATGGCTCGCCGACAACCGGAAAAAAATCATCGCCACGCGCCGGCGGCTCATCGACGCGCTCCGCGGGCTGGGCTTCGATGCCCTCGAGAGCCAAGCCAACTTTGTCTGGTTTACGCACGCCTCTCGACCGCACAAGCCGATCTACGAGGCCCTCAAGGCCGAAGGAATCCTCATCCGCTTCATGAACTACGCCGGCTGGGGCGACGGCCTCCGCGTGACCGTCGGCACCGATGACGAGATCGACGCGTTTCTTGCCTGCTTGAAGACGATCTGACCGGTTTTCCCCGCACTGCGAAACCCCGCCATGCCCCGTACCGCCACCGTCACACGACAAACCGCCGAGACCGATATCCGCCTCTCACTCGACCTCGACGGCACGGGCAAGGCCGAGGTGTGCACTGGGCTCGGGTTCTTCGACCACATGCTCACGCTGCTCGCCGGCCACGCGCTCTTCGACCTGAAGGTTGCGTGCACGGGCGACCTGCACGTTGACGGCCACCACACCGTCGAGGACGTGGGGCGGGCACTGGGCGCGGCGCTCGTGGAGTGCCTCGGTGATCGTCGCGGCATTCGTCGCTACGGCCACGCGATCATTCCGATGGACGAGGCGCTCGCGACCGTCGCGGTCGACCTCGGCGGCCGCACGGCCGTCGTGTTTGCGGTGGACTTCCCCGTGCCCACGATCGGCGCCTTCGACGCACAACTCGTCGAGGTCTTCTGGGAGAGCGTCGCGGCCACGGCGGGTATGAACCTTCACGCCATCCTGCACCACGGCCGCAACGGCCATCACATCGCCGAGGCTGTCTTCAAGGCCGCCGCCCGGGCAATGCGGATGGCGGTGGAGCACGACCCCCGTCAGCCCGGCATCCCGAGCACCAAGGGCACGCTCACCAGCAAGTGAGCCCGCAACTTCGGCTGCTCGCGAACGACCTGCGAACGACCTGCGAGGGGCTGCCCGTGCCCCGTCGCCGGGCTCGGCGGCAAGCGAAGCCCAGGATGGCGAAGCGCAGCCGGCGTGCAGAGAGCGGAGGCCTGGAGGGCCGGAGTGAACGTCCGGCGGTGGGGCATGGGCAGCCCAGAGCCCCCACCGCAAGAGCCCGCGGCCCTGGAGCCGGGATCGGCCGGGCGTCGACCGAGAGTTTCTCATAGCATGCCGTCATATTTCCGGCATAAATGACGGCATGGTAAAGGAGCCTTCGTACCGCCGCCTGCTCGAAGTGCCCCGCGGCCGGTCGGCTACCCGATGCGACGCTATTCGTTGACGTACGTCTCGAGAAATCGGGCGAGCTTATGGAAGTCGCAGCCTCGCTCGACGTAGCGGACGACCGTGACGAGCGTGTTGGGATCGACCAGCTCCTCGAACGGCACGTAGTTGAGGTCGAGCTGCCCCGATACGCTCACCATCACGCCATTTAAGCCCCGCTCGGCGAGCGCCCGGTAGCCGCCCACGCCGAGCTGGCTGCCGAGCATCACATCAAAGGCGTGGGGCTTGGCGCAGCGGGCCTCGTAGCCGAGTTGCAGGCCCACGATCTTCCGCGATCGACCCGTCTGCTTCTTGAACTCGTCCGACACGAGCTTCGCAAACATCCGCCCGAGCTGGACATGGGAGATCGAGATGTGGCCGTGCTCGTCGCGAGGAATACCCTCCAGTGACTTGGCCGGCAGGTATTCAGCGAGCCCCTCCGCCATCACGATCACGCCGTATTGCTTGCCTTCCTGCTCCTCGCGGACCCGCATCGTCTTCACGATCCGGTCGATGACCGCGTCGATGTTCATCACCGGCTTGAGCCGCGTCTGGCCGTCGGGGCCGGTGACCGTCTCCTCGCCGCGAAACTTGCCGTGGATATCTTCCACGCTGATCACAAGGCTCGCCTCGCCGGCGATCGCGGCGCCGTAGGAGAGCCAGCCGGCACTGCGGCCCATCGTCTCGCAGAGGAAGTAAGACCGGCTCGCCTCCGCGTCGTAGAGGAGGTTTCGGATCTCGCCGCCGAGCGTGTCGACGGCGGTGAAGTAGCCGAACGTGAAGTCGATCCCCATGTAGTCGTTGTCGATCGTCTTCGGGAGATGCACGACCGGGATCCGCGGTGCATCGGCGGGCAGCCGGTCTTGATAGAGCTTGAACTTGTTGGCCGTTTTGAGCGTGTCGTCGCCGCCGATCGAGATCAGGGCCTCGACGCCGAGCGACCGCAGCCCCTCGTAGACGTTCTTGAGCGGCTGCACCCGCTCGGCATCGTCGAAGTGGCTGGGGTGCGAGACGTGCTTGCCCGGGTTGGTGCGGGCGGTGCCGATCATGATGCCCTGGCCGCTGCGGGTTCGCTTGAGGAACTCGGGCGCGATCTTGATGTAGTCGTGGCCCTCGACGAGCGGCTTAGCCGGCGAGAAATCGGCGAGCGACGAATAACCGTGCTTCATGCCGATCACCTCAGTGCCCTCCCGCATAAACGACGTGGCGGCCGTCGAGATCACGGCGTTGGCGCCGGGAGCGGGGCCACCGGCAAAGAGGATCGCAACGCGGCGGAAGTGATGGACGGCACGGTCAGGACGGGCGAGGGATTCGGTCATCGAAGTTTCCAGGGGGAATCAGCCTGAGAGCATCCGTTCGACGAAGGTGGTGTCGACCTGGGCTTCGTGGAAGGCAGTGTTGGAGAGGACCTTGAGGTGCAGCGGCACGGTGGTCTTGATGCCCTCGACGCGGAGTTCCTTGAGGGCGCGGATCATCGTGCTGATCGCCTCCTTCCGCGTGGGCTGGTGGACGATCAACTTGCCGATCAGCGAATCGTAGTGCGGCGGGACGACGTAGCCCGTCGTGACGTGCGAATCCCAACGGACGCCGAACCCGCCGGGCGCGGTGATCCGCTCGATCCGGCCGGGGCAGGGACGGAAGTTGGCGTCGGGATCCTCGGCATTGATCCGGCACTCGATGGCGTGGCCGCGGGGCTTGATGTCGGCCTGTACGAGGTCGAGTTTCTCGCCGGCAGCGACGCGGATTTGGGCCTTGAGGAGGTCGATGCCCGTCACCATCTCGCTGACGGGATGCTCCACCTGGATCCGGGCGTTGACCTCGATGAAATAGAAGTTGTCCTTCTGGTCGACGATGAACTCGACCGTGCCGGCGGAGTAGTAGCCCGCGGTCTTCGCGAGCCGGACGGCGGCGTCAGCCATCTTCTGGCGGATGGCCTGCGGCAGACGGGGCGACGGACTCTCCTCGATGAGTTTCTGGTGCCGCCGCTGCGTGGAGCAATCCCGCTCCCAGAGGTGGAAGATGTTGCCGTGCTGGTCGCCGAGGATCTGAATCTCAACGTGCCGCGGCCGTTCGATGTATTTCTCGATGTAGATGCCGGCATTGCCGAAGGCCGCCTGAGCTTCTGCCGAAGCCTGCTGCCAGGCACTCGCCAGCGAGAGGTCATTGGCCGCCACCCGCATGCCCTTGCCGCCGCCGCCGGCCGTGGCCTTGAGCAGGACTGGGAAGCCGATCTCCTTCGCGATCCGTACCGCCTCCTGCTCGTTGGCGATCAGGCCATCGCTGCCCGGAACAGTGGGCACACCCGCCTCGCGGGCCAGGGTCCGGGCGGAGTTTTTATCGCCCACGCATTCCATGGCCTCGGGCGTGGGGCCGATGAAGCCGATGTCGCACGAGCGGCAGACCTCGGCAAAGTGGGAGTTTTCTGAGAGAAAACCGTAGCCGGGATGGATCGCCTGCACGTTGCCGATCTCGGCCGCGCTGATCACCCGGTCAATCCGAAGATAGCTGTCGGCGGCCTTGGCGGAGCCGATACAGATCGCCTCGTCGGCAAGATCAAGGTAGGGGGCCCCGCGGTCGGCCTCGCTGTAGACGGCAACCGTCTCGATGCCGAGTTCACGGCAGGCGCGGATCACGCGGAGGGCGATCTCGCCTCGATTGGCAATCAGGATCCGTTTGAACATCGAGTCTCCCAGATTGGCGTGTTCGCCGCGTCGACCATCGTAGCGGCCCGCCATCCACCCCCGGGTTCACCCCTCCGGGTCGACCTTGATCAGTGGCTGGCCAAACTCGACCGCCGCGCCGTTGTCGACGAGGATCGCCACCACCTGTCCCGAGATCCCGGCCGGAATCTCGTTGAACACCTTCATCGCCTCGACGATGCAGCAGGTCTTCTCGGGGCCGATCCGATCGCCGACCTTGACGAAGGGAGGCGAGTCGGGGCCGGTGGCCTTGTAGAACGTCCCGACCATCGGGCTCTTGATGATGAGCATGCGGGCGTCGGCGGCCGATTCCTTTGGGAGAGCGGCTGCTTCGCCCGCGCCGGCTGCGGGCCGGGCCGCGGGGGCCGAGTAGGCCACCACCTCGCCGCCCCGACGCAGCCGCACCCGGTTGTCGGACTGTTTGAGGTCGAGTTCGGAGAGATCGTGCTCCTTCATGAGCTCGATCAGACGGCGGACTTTTTCGACGTTGAAAATGTCGACCGATTTGTCGACGGATCGCTGCGCAGCACACATGGGCGGGGGCTGATCTCCTTACGCGGCCAAAACCGGTCGATTTGGCGGCGAAGGTAGCCCCTTCGGCATGTTTGAGTCAAGGTAAAACAGCTTTCCGCCCGCGCCGCTGCCACGGGACGCTGTAGATTTCGACATCCCGAGACGATCTCATGACCTCCATGCCGTTACCTGCCGACCTGCCCCGACTGCCGCCGCGTCGCCGCGAGTCGAGCAAACGCGACTACGGCCGCGTCGCCATCGTGGGGGGATCCACCGGCATGGCCGGTGCTCCCGCGCTTGCCGCGATGGCGGCCCTGCGGAGCGGGGCGGGGCTCGTCGAACTCATCGTGCCCGATGGTGTGGTGATGATCGCGGCCGGTTTTGATCCCTGCGTGATGACGTGGGGGCTGCCCGCCGGTGTTGATGGCACGTTTGCGACGGGGTGCGCGGATCGTCTCCTCCCGCAACTCAGCCGCGTCGACGCAGTCGCGGTGGGGCCTGGGATCGGTAGGTCGGACGCTGTCCGCGAACTCGTGCTGACGCTGTGGCGCGAGCTGGCCGTGCCGGTCGTGTTCGACGCCGATGCGCTCTGGGCGCTGGCGGCGGTTCCCGACCGGCTTCACAAACACGACGGGCCCCGGGTGCTCACGCCGCATGCCGGAGAGATGCTCCGCCTGCTCGGCCACGAGCCGAGGGACCGAGAGGCCGACGATCGCGACTTCCTCGAGCGCGCTGCCACCGACATGGCGACTGCGATCAACGCGGTGATCGTGCTCAAGGGGCCCAGCACGCTCGTGACCGGGCTCGGCCGCTTGGCCCATAACGAAACGGGCAATCCGGGGATGGCCACGGCCGGCACTGGTGACGTGCTCACCGGAGTAACGACGGCGCTCCTGGCTCAAGGCATGACACCCTTC
Organism: Pirellulales bacterium; assembly: GCA_040877375.1. GTDB lineage: Bacteria > Planctomycetota > Planctomycetia > Pirellulales > UBA1268 > QWPN01. The sequence continues at coordinate 18,310 of JBBDNW010000274.1, forward strand.
GATGCCGCCCGGCTCGCCGCGTGGGTGCATGGGGCCGCGGGCGACGCCGCGGCGGGCGACCTTGGGCAGATCTCGATGACGGCCCGCGACCTCCTCGATCGGTTGCACGTCGGATTCAAGCGCGTCCAAGCCGCGTGAGGATGGATCGCGAGCCCTGTCTTACGTGGCCCGCATGGCGAGCAACGCGAGCCGGGTCACATCGACGACGCCGTCATCCCGCGCGATCCAGAGCCGCAGCCCGTCCGCCGGCTCCAACCGATGACCGCCGGTGAAGGAGCCAAAGGCCGGCAGCACGAGCAGCGACTCTTCGGCCACAAAGCAACGCTCGGCGATGCGGTCGCCACCGGGCACGCGGATCGCGATCGTGGGATGGAGATGGCCGCCGATCGTGAAGCAGGTGCGGTCGGGCTCCGACAGACCGGTGGACGGCTCGTGGACAAAGTGAAAGGGGGGCTCGTCGAGCGTCTTCACGCACGAGTCGATGCCGAGCAATGAAGGAATCCGGCCGACGGCGCGGTCGTGGTTGCCGACGACGAGGATCACCTCCGTGGCCTTGAACCGCGCCCGCGTGGCGGCGAACTCGGCGAACACGGTCTCCGTGCAGCCGCTCTTAGCATGAAAAAGGTCGCCGAGGATCACGAGCCGCCGCGCTGACGTGTCGTGCACCAGCCGTTCGAGCCGGGCGAGGTCGCCCTGAGCCGAGCCCTCGGGCACCGGAATGCCGGCGCTTCGAAACGTGGCCGCCTTGCCGAGATGCAGGTCAGCCACGAGCAGCGTGGCCGACGCGGGCAGTAAGGCCGCTCGCCCCGGCAGCAGGAGGATGTCGGCGTCGGGGATTTTCGTAGTTGGATCAGAGGGACGAATTCGCATGGCAGCATTCCTTCGGGGAATCATTCTCGCAGAAACGTTGCGGCGGCGAGAAGGCGGATGGCGGTGCCCAAGAAGCCCGGAGCGCGAGCGATGGGAAAGCGATCACGCTCGGCCGCTCGCCGTCGCGGCCTGCTCCAACTCACGGGCCATGTCGGTGATCCGTGTCAGCCAGTCCTTCGTCGTGAGCCGCGACTGCACGAACTCCGCCCAGATCGGGAACGCCAGCGGAGAGATGCGGGGCGTCTCCACGATCCGGATCTCTTTCGCGGCGAGCGCCTCCAGCGCGTCACGCAGCCGGCGAAACTCGAACTGCTGCTCCAGCACCTCGCGGCGGGCCTGGGCGAGGAGCATGTTGCCGGCGTCGTGCTCGGCGAGCACGTCGAAGATCAGCCCCGCCGAGGCCTGCGTTTGCCGGTCACTCTTCTGCGCCCCAGACACGAGCCCCGCCACCCGGGCGATCTCGCGGAAGTGGCGGCGGGCCATCTCCGTCGAGTTGAGGCAGGCGAGCAGGTCTTCCAACAGATCAGCCGGCGAGAGCAGCCGCCGCCAGGTGCGCTCGTCGGCGATGATCGCGTCGCGACCTGCGAGCTCGAAGCCCCAGTCGTTGCAGGCCAGCGTGAGCGTGGCGGGCTTCGAGCGGGCGATCCGCCAGGCGACGAGCGACGCGAGCCCCTCGTGCACGAGCCGACCCTCGAACGGAAACACGAACAGGTGGTGACCGTCGCGACCCTCCCAGCGTTCGACGAGGAGCGTGTTGCGGTCGGGGAGGCGGCTCCACCGCGACTGAATCTCGAGCAGCGGGAGGACGGCGGCCACCTCGCGAGGGATCGTACGGCCAGCCCCCGGCTGCGTGGCGTTGCCCACGAGGTCGAGCACGGCCGAGGAGAGCAGCGTGGAGAGGGGCATCCGGCCGCCATTCCAGCGGGGAACTTGCAGCGAGGCCGTCGTGCGGCTGCGCTTGACCCACGCGGTGAGCCCATCAAACCGGAAGAGCACGAGCGGCCGGCCCGCGAACAGAAACCGGTCGCCCTCGTTGAGCCGGGAGACGAACGACTCCTCGACCGTGCCCAGCCGGCCGCCGCGGAGCCACTTCACCTCCACCGTCGCATCGCCGGCGATCGTGCCGATGCCCATGCGGTGCCGGCGGGCGATCGCCGGGCTGGCGATGTACCAGCGACCGAAGCGGGCGATGATCTTCGCGTAGTTGGGATACGCGGCTAGCGCCGGGCCGCCGCGGGCTGCGAAGTCGAGCGCCCACTCCCACGAGGCGTCGTCGAGGTCGGCGAAGGCCCGCGTGCGGCGAACCTCGGCGAGCAGGTCGTCCGCGCGGAAGCCGCCACTGCAGGCGACGGTGACGATGTGCTGAGCCAGACAGTCGAGGGCGCTCGTGAGCGGACGGCGGGCCTCGACGACGCCATCAGACACGGCAGCCCGGGCGGCAGCGCACTCGATCAGTTCGAGCGCGTGCGTCGGCACGCAGACGAGTCGGCCCACGGCACCCGGCGCGTGGCCGCTGCGGCCGGCCCGCTGGAGGAGCCGCGCGATGCCCTTGGGGCTGCCGATCTGTAGCACCTGCTCGATGGGGCCAAAGTCGACACCGAGATCAAGGCTCGACGTGGCGACGACACACTTCATCTTGCCGCGACGGAGCCCCTCTTCGGCCTTCGTCCGCAACTCGCGGTCGACGGAGCCGTGGTGGAGAGCGATCGTCTTCTTCCACTCGGGCCGCGCCGCGCCGATCGCGTCGAACCACCGCTCGGCCTGCGAGCGGGTGTTGGTAAACACGAGCGTCGTCGAGGCGCGGTCGATCGCCGCCACCACCTGCGGCAAGAGCCGCATGCCCATGTGCCCCGCCCACGGAAACCGCTCCATCGGCTCGGGGATCAGGGTTTCGATCTCGAGCCGGCGCGGGATCAGAGCCGACACGAGCCGGGCGTCGGCCGCGCGCGTGGGCCCCACGAGGGCCGCTAGGGCGTCGTCGAGATTGGCGAGCGTGGCTGAAAGTCCCCACGCCACGAGATCGGGACGGAGCGACCGCAGCCGCTCGAGGGCGAGCTCCGTCTGCACGCCCCGCTTCGTGGAGAGGAGCTCGTGCCACTCGTCGACGATCACGGTGTCGAGCGACCCGAAGATCTCGTGGGAGTCGTCGAGCGAGAGCAGGATCGAGAGCGACTCGGGCGTGGTGATGAGGGCCGTGGGCCAGTTGGCCCGCAGTCGACGGCGATCGGCGGCCGAGGTGTCGCCGGTGCGGACGCCGACCGACCAGCCGCGGGTCACCGGGCTCGGCTGGGTGAGCGGCTCCTCGATCGCGCGGACGGTGTCGGCGGCCAAGGCGCGAAGCGGTGTGATCCAGACGACGCGGAGGCCGACGGCTGGTGTTTCATTCAGGGCGTCCACGGCCGTGGACCGTGCGATCGCTCCGAGCCAGGCCGCAAGCGTCTTGCCCGTGCCGGTCGGCGCATGGAGCACGCCGCTCTCGCCTGCGGCGACTGCCCGCCAGACCTCCTCCTGAAATGGAAACGGCTTCCAGCCCCGGTCGGCGAACCAGCGACGAAAGGTGTCGGTGGTGCCCGGCGGCGCCGGCGTCATCGATTTTTCGGACGTCGGGGACTTCCGTTGTGTCGTGCCACGCGTCGCCACGCCGTCGCTCCGTTTTCTTTCACCGCTTGCTGCCCGTATTCTAGGTGAGAGACCGGGACTGATCGGAACGAAGGCGAAGGAATCTGCCCGCTGTACTGGAAACCACGACGTGAGGGCCTCCCTATGACGGTGAAGGAGTTTTGCCATGTGCTCGCCGGCAATCCCGGCGTGACGATGCATTGGATCATGCCCGATAGGTCGTTCGTTCCCGCTCATTACCACATCACCGAGGTCGGCAGGGTTCAGAAGGACTTCATCGACTGCGGCGGCACGGTCCGGTCGACGACATCGTGCGTGCTCCAGGTGTGGGTAGCCGACGACGTCGATCATCGGCTGGAGACCGCGAAGTTGGCGGCGATCATGAAGGTTGCCAGGCCGCTATTGCAAACCGACGACCTGCCCATGGAGGTCGAGTACGAGGAGGGCGTGATCTCACAGTATCCCATCGGTGGCGTCGAAGTGACGCCGTCGGGGCTGCTCTTTCATCTCGGTACGAAGCACACGGCGTGCCTGGCCCCCGAGAAGTGCGGCGTGGACGGCACGAGCTGCTGCTGACGCAGGAAGCCCCAAGCGCGAGCGCGGGGAATACGGCCCCCACCCCAACCCGCTCCACGCGACCACCGAAGTCGT
>JBBDNW010000274.1:22549-26013 GCA_040877375.1 Pirellulales bacterium
CCGCTCCACGCGACCACCGAAGTCGCCGCGCGGATTCCCATCGCTCGCGCTCCGGGCTTCTTGGGGGCATCGCCGTCAGCCGTCCGCGGCGATCATGCGCTTGAGGTCGGCGAGCGTGCCGGCGTCGGCGGGCTCTTTGTCACGCCGCCAGCGGATGATTCGCGGGAAGCGGACGGCCACGCCCGACTTGTGGCGAGTCGAGAGCGACACGCCCTCGAAGGCGAGCTGCATCACGAGCGTGGGCGTGCAGATCCGCACTGGGCCGTGCTTCTCGATCGTCGTGGCCCGCACGATTCGGTCGATCTCCACGATCTCCGCGTCGGTGAGCCCCGAGTAGGCCTTGGCCACCGTCACGAGCTTGCCGTCGTGCCAGAGGCCGAGTGTGTAGTCGCTGTGAAGCCCCGCGCGGCGGCCGTGACCCGCCTGGGCGTAGAGAATGACGGCGTCGATTTCGAGCGGCTCCACCTTCCACTTCCACCAGTCGCCCCGCGTGCGGCCTACCGCATACGGGCTTGTCTGCCGCTTGAGCATCAGCCCCTCGACACCCCGGGCCCGTGACTCGGCCCGCCAAGCGGCGAGCTCGGTCCAGTCGAGGCCCGCAACGAGCGGCGAGAGGAAGATGCGGCCCGCGTCGGCCGGCGCGGTGCCCGAGAGCACGTCACTGAACAGCGTCGGCACGAGCGCCCCGAGCCGCCGCCGCCGCTCCGCGAGCGGCTGTTCGCGGAGGTCCGTGCCACCCTCCTCCAGGATGTCGTAGGCCACGAACACGCATGGCACCTCGTCGAGGATTCTTTTCGTGACATGCTTGCGGCTCGCCCGCTTCGAGAGCGCCGCGAATCCGAGCAGCCGACCACCGGCCACCGCGAGCAGTTCGCCGTCGAGCACGGTGCCGGGCGGGAGCGCGGCCCCCGCGGCGGCGATCTCGGGAAAGGCGTCGTTCACCAGTTCCTCGCCGCGGCTCCAGACGGTCGCGTCGTCGCCACGGCGCACGAGTTGGGCCCGCATGCCGTCCCACTTCCACTCCGCCTGCCATTCGGCCACATCGCCGAGATCCTCGGACACATGCTCGACCAGCGTGCGATCGAGGCCCGACGCGAGAAAAAACGGATAGGGCCGCCGGCTGTCGGCCGTGATGTTTTCCGGGGAGAGGAGCCTCGTGAAGGCGGGGCCGTCGGCCGGCGGAACGCCCATCAACCGGTGGGCCATCTCGGCCTGGTCAACGCCGGCGACTTCGGCGAGCGCCCGCGCCACGAGCGTTCGCGAGACACCCACGCGGAGGCCGCCGGTGAGGAGTTTGTGCCAGACGATCCGCTCGCGCGGTGCGAGCCGCCGCCAGACCGCCGTCACGACCTCGCGCTTGCGGGCGTCGTCGGCGACGCGAAGGTCGTGGATCGTGGTCTGCATGACCTCGGCGAGCCCCACATCTTCCGGCACCGCGGCTCCTGGAGCGGCGTTCGCTTCGGGATCGGGCAACAACAGCGCGAGCGTCTCGGCGAGGTCGCCGACATGGGCGTAGCACTCTTCGACGAGCCACGCAGGATGGCCGGTGGCCTCGGCGGCCCACTCGCGGAGTTGCGACGTCGAGATGCTTCGGAGCTGCCGCCCACCCGAGAGCACGGCCAGCGCGGCGACCGCGTCGGCAGCAGGGGCGTCTGCGAAGTACTCCCGCAGGGCGGCCACTTTTTCCGTGATGCTCGTCGTGCCGTCGAGTCGCCAGTAGAGTTCCGTGAAGCGTTTCATCGCCAGATGCTCATCACGGAGCCTCCGTGGTGAGGTCGTCGTCGCCAGACGCCTCGTGAGAGGATGGCGTGCCGGCCGTGTCGGCGTCGTCATCATCGGGAGTCGCGGCGTCGTCGAGCCGTGCTTCGCCCGTGAATCGTGTCGGCAACACCGAGGCGTCGAGGCTGCGGGACTCGCGCAGGTAGCGGGCCAGCGAGTCGCTAAAGCCGTGCGTCGCGAGCACGCGGCGGGCACCGGTGGCGTCGATCGCCGCGAGCAGTCCTGGAAAATCGGCGTGGTCGGACACGGCAAAACCCTTGTCGAAGCCGCGGCGCCGGCGGACGCCCCGCAGCATCATCCAACCGGAAGCCATCGCCACGCTCGATTCACCGAAGAGATTGAGCCATGAACTGCCGAGCACACTCGGCGGCGCGATCACGAGCGCCCGGCCGTCGCCCACGCGTCGCGCCCGCGGCGGTACACGGTCGATCGGGGGCAGCCGCACGCCGCTGGCCCGGTAGGCCTCGACGAGCTTCATCACCGCGCCGTGGGCCACGATCGGCCCGATCGACGGGTCGACCATCGCCGCCAGTCGCTGTGCCTTGCCCAGCGCGTAGGCCAGGAGCACGCTCGTGCGGCCAACGTCGCGATTGGCCCGCCACCAGGCGTTGATCTCGGCGGCGATCTGTTCCGGGCTCTGCCAGCGGTAGACGGGCAGGCCAAACGTCGACTCTGTCACGAACACGTCGCAGGGCACGTGCTCGAAGGCCGTGCAGGTCGGGTCGTGGTGAAGTTTGTAGTCGCCCGTCACCACCCATGTGGTGCCGCCGTGCTCGACCCGCACCTGCGCCGAGCCGAGCAGGTGCCCAGCGGGATGGAGCGAAACCTTCACGCCGTTAAGCGACACGCTCTCACCGCGGCGGAGCGTATCGATCGGTGAACCGCCGCCGATCCGCGTGCGGAGCACGAGCTTTCCTTCGGAGGCACAGAGGTAGCGGTCGCAGCCGGCGCGGGCGTGATCGGCATGGGCATGCGTGATCACCGCCCGTGGCACCCGCCGCCACGGATCGATGTAGAAGTCGCCCTGCTCGCAGTAGAGCCCCGACTCGGTGACAACCAGCAGATCCCGCACGGCAAACCCTGAAAGCCCGGTGCCGTGAGGCGAGGGGCAGGCGTCGAGCCCACGGCCGAAAGCCGTGGTGCGTCAGAGGTTCAGAATACCGCTGACGGGAGGCAACGCGCGGGCGAACGTGTCTGCGAACGCCTACCGATACGCCTGATTGCCGCCGGCGGGGAACCTGTAGCCGCCGAAACCAAGCGGCGCGTAGGTGGGCCAGTCGCCCGGAACAACCCCCGGGGGCGTGCCGTACATCTTCCACGTGGGCGTCCGCGGGTTGGTCGGCGGCACGAAGTATTTCGGCCGCGTGCCGTGGCCGGTCACGTAAGGAGATGCGCCAGGGGCGTAGGGGGCCTGGTTTTGGGGCGTGCCGAGGGATGCCGCGGAGCGGGGCCCGCTCAACCAGCGGCGGCCGGCGGCCTCGGCACGGTCCGCGATCGCGACCGCGACGAGCAGGGCGAGGACGGCGGCGATCATGGGGATCGAGAGTCGGCGCATGGAGACATCCGGGGCGAGTGGCGGCCTAGGCGGAGTTCATCGGCAAACGGGCACCTTCGCCATCGCCGGACCCGTCGCCGGGGCGATTAACGCGGGTCGCGACGATCGTAGCGAGTGCCATCGCCTGTGC
>JBBDNW010000274.1:26113-46344 GCA_040877375.1 Pirellulales bacterium
CCCCAAGCGCGAGCGCGGGGAAACCGCCCGCCACCCCGTGTCGCGTTACACCACCCACGGGCCCGTCACCCGTCTTCCCATCGCTCGCGCTCCGGGCTTTTTGGGGGCCGTGGCAATGCCTCCCGTCAGGAAGCCCCAAGCGCGAGCGCGGGGAATATGGCGGCCACCCCGTGTCGCGCCACGCCACCCACGGGCCCGTCACCCGGATTCCCATCGCTCGCGCTCCGGGCTTCTTGTCAGGAAGCCGCACCGTCAGGAAGCCCCAAGCGCGAGCGCGGGGAATACGGTTGGCAACCCGTGTCGCGCCACACCACCCGCGGGCCCGTCACCCGGATTCCCGTCGCTCGCGCTCCGGGCTTCTTGAGGACAGGTCTAGGATACGTCGACGGCCTCGGCCCAGTGAAGATCCATCTTCATGCCGTAGACCTTTTCAAAGAGGTCGGTCCGCCGCTCAGCGCCCCAGATGTCGACCTGCGGTTTCTGGTCGGCTATGACGTCGAGCACGACACGGCCGTTGTCGACCCGAGCGAACACGTCGCGGACCTGCTGCGACCGGCTGCGGTCGAGACCGCCGGCCACCCGCAGGATCGCCGCCATCCGCTGCACGCGACGCTGATCGTCGGACGAGAGCCGCGAGAGGTTCTCGTGCTTTCGCTTGGGATGGGCGCCACGGTGATACCGAGCCACGTTGGCGATCATTTCGATGTCGTGCGACCGCAATCCCGGCAGGCGGCTGTTGCGGATCAGGTGATAGCTGTGCTTGTGGTGCTGGTCGTAGTTGATGACGTAGCCGACGTCTTGGAGCCGCGCGGCACATTCCAGCAGCAGTTTGTCGCCGGGCGGGAGCTCCAGTGGCACCGCGAGCTGCTCGAAGATCCTGCCGGCGAGCGCGGCCACCTTGCGGCCGTGCTCGACCTCGCCGGAGCAGGCGGCCGCGAGCCGTTCGATGGCGGCCTCACGGTGCGCGGCGTCGTCACCCTCGCCGCCGACCTCCTGCTCGTCGATCATCTCGCGAAGCAGCCCGTCGCGGACGCCGCGGGTGTGGATTGCGAGCGTGTTGACGCGGAACCGTCGCATGAGCGCGTCGACGATCGTCAGGCCGGCGATGATGATGTCGGCGCGGTCGGGAGTCATGCCAGGCATGCTGCGCCGCGCTCGCAAGGGACTCTTCCGCAGTCGGTCGAGCAGGTGGTGGACCTCGGCTTGGGAGATCGTGTAGCCCGCCACTGGCGTGTCGAACTCCCGCTTAGCGGCCATCATGAGTTCGGCGAGTGTCGTGAACGTGCCACCGCAGCCGACGAGCAGGTGTGGGGCGAACAGCGGCCGCGTTGTCCGCTTCTTGAGAACGCCGTTGATCTCTTCGTCGAGACGTTCCAGTCCGCGGATGGCATCGGCCCCGTCGCAACACTCGCCGAGGCCGAACTGCTCGGTGAGGCGGACGGCGCCCAGCGGCGTCGAGAAGATCGACTCGATGAGATTGCCCGTGGCAAACACGATTTCCGTGCTGCCGCCGCCGATGTCGGCCACGATGGTGTTGCGGCCGGAGAGGTCGAAGGCGTGTTGCACGCTGGAGAAGGCGAGGCGGGCCTCGCGCTCGCCCGAGATCACCTCGACCTCGAGCCCGACCTCTTCGCGGACGCGGCGGCAGAACTCGGGGCCGTTGCGCGACTCGCGGACGGCACAGGTCGCGATCGTCCGCAGGCGGGTCACCTGAAAACCGGTCGCAATCTCCTTGAAGGTGCGAAGCGCGGCGACCGTGCGGTCCATCGATTCGTCGTCGAGCCGACCCTCGGACGAGACGCTGCGGCCCAGCCGCGTGGGCTCCCGCTCCTCGTCAAGAATTCGGTAGTTGCCGCCGCGTAGGGCCTCGGCCACAAGCAGGCGGATCGAGTTGGAGCCGATGTCGATCGCCGCGAGCCGACACGCCAGGTCGGCCGAGAGATAAATCTGCCTGTCTTCGCCGACGTTGCTCGATTGGTTCACGACAACTGTTTCCCGGGGAAGCCTTTAGCATACCTTCGGCACGCTACACTACCGGGTTGACGAGACGTTTCCATTCCGCCAACTGTCTTTGCACCCGTGCAGCCACTTCCCGAACCGTTCGTCTTTCCATCGGACGGCACCGCGCCGCTGGCCGCCTGCGTCGTGGCAGTGGGCAACTTCGACGGCGTGCATGTCGGTCATGCGGCGATCGCGGCCCGACTGCGGACGGCCGCGGCCCGGCTCGGTGTGCCCGGCGTCGCACTCACGTTCGACCCGCACCCCGCCAGCGTGCTGCGGCCCGAGCGAGCGCCGACGCCGCTCACCACCCCACGCCGCCGCGCCGAATTGCTGCTCGCTCTGGGTGTCGATGCCGTCCAGGTGCAGCCCGTGGACGCCACGCTCTTGGCGCTCGAGGCCGAGGCCTTTTATGCAGCCATCCTGCGGGGCCGGCTCGGCGCCAGGGGGATCGTCGAGGGGGCCGACTTCCGCTTTGGCGCCCGGCGGACTGGCGACGTGCGGCTTTTGGAGACGCTCTGCCGCCGCGACAATGTCGAACTGGAGATCGTGCCGCCGGTGGTCGTCGACGGTGAGCCCGTGTCGAGTTCGCGGCTGCGGGCTCTCATCGCCGCCGGCCGCGTCCGCGACGCCAACGCGTTGGCGACGGCCGCCTATCGCCTCACCGGCACGGTCGTGACCGGTGCCCGCCGCGGCGCAACCATCGGCTTTCCCACGGCCAACCTCGCGGACATCGCCACGCTCCTGCCGGCTATGGGCGTCTATGCGGCGCGGGCACGTGTGGCGGACGCGGCCTTTGCCGCCGCGGTGCACGTCGGCCCCAACGTGTCGTTCGGCGAGACCGCAATCTCCGTTGAAGCCCACCTCATCGGCTTCACCGGCGATCTCTACGGACAGTCGCTCGACGTTGACTTGCTCGACCGCGTGCGCGACACTCGTCGTTTCAACTCAGTCGACGACCTGAAGACGCAGCTCGCCGTCGACGTTGAGGCCGCGGCAGCGATCGCGGCGGAATCCACCGACCTTCACAGGAGCCCTTAATGCGACTCGATTGGGCAAGCTTGCTTGACGTGCTGCGCGGATGCAGCCGCGTGGTGCTCACGAGCCACGTGCGACCCGACTGTGACGCGCTGGGCAGCGAGCTCGGCATGGCCGGGATCCTCGAGGCCATTGGCAAGCACGTGCGGATCGTCAACGCGCAGGCGACTCCGGCGAATCTCCGGTGGCTCGACCCCCGCGGGAAAATCGAATCGCTCGCGGAGAAGGTCCGGCCCGCCGACCTCGCCGACCGCGACCTGTTGATCGTGCTCGACACCAGCGCCTGGGCGCAGCTCGGCGCGATGGGCGAGGTGGCCAAGTCGATGCGCGACCGCGTGCTCGTGATCGACCACCACGTCAGCGAAGATGATCTCTCCGATCGCTGGTTCAAGGACACCGCCGCCGAGGCGACCGCCAGGATCGTGTACGAGATCGGCCTGCGGCTCCGCGTGCCACTCACCGAGGAAATCGCTACGCCGATCTACGCGGGCCTGTCGACCGATACCGGGGGCTTCCGCTTTCCGTCGGTCTCGGGTGAGAGCTTCCGGATCGCCGGGCGGCTCGTCGACGCCGGTGCGAATCCGACCGCGATCTATCGGGAGCTCTTCGAGCAGGACACGCTCGCCCGCCTGCACCTCGTGGGGCGGACGATCGCGAGCGCCGTGACCTCGCACGATGGCAGGGTCATCGTGTCGACCGTGCGGCAGAAGGACATCAAGGAGGTCAAGGCGCAGCCGGCGGATACCGAGGACCTCGTCAACCTCACGCTCGCGGTCAAGGGCACGGAGGTGGCCGTGATCTTGATCGAGCAACCGGACGGCCGTATCAAGGTGAGCTTTCGCAGTCGGGGTCTGCTCGACTGCAACGCGCTGGCGGCCGCGTTTGGCGGTGGCGGCCACAAGGCGGCGGCTGGCACGATCATCGACGGACCCTTCGAAGCGGCGTTGAACCGGGTCGTGGCCGCGGTGGACGAGGCATGGCTCGCCCTTCACGGTGCGCCGGCCTAGCATTTCTCGGGCGCGGGCGATCCGGCACGGTGCCCAACTTTCTGGAGCTTCAGCAGTGAGCAATCATGATCATCATCATGGGGAGAGCCGCTCAGGAGCGGTGAGCAGCGGCTTCGCGGGCGATAGCTCCCGCCGCGGCTTCCTCGTCAAGACGCTGGCCCTGGTCTGCGGCGGCCTCGCAACGATGGTGCCCGTAGGAGCGGGGCTGTGGGCGTTTCTCGACCCGCTCAGGCGAAGTGCCAGCGTGGCGAAGTTCCTACCAGTCGCCGAACTTGCCGCCATTCCCGACGATGGTGTGCCCCGGCAATATCCCGTGATCACCGACCGGATCGATGCTTGGACGGGGTTCGCGGCCGAACCGGTGGGCGCCGTCTACCTGCGGCGGGAGAAGGGGGCAGTGGAGGTCCAGGCCCTGTCGGCGACCTGCCCCCACGCGGGGTGCTTTGTCGAGATGGAGCCGACGGGCCGCTGCTTTCGCTGCCCGTGTCACAACAGCGTCTTCACGCTCGACGGCGGCATCGTCGCCCCCAGCCCCAGCCCCCGCGCGATGGACGCGCTTGAGTGCCGCGTCGGCAAGAATGGCGAGGTCGAGGTGATGTGGCAGAAGTTTCGGGCCGGCGTCGCCGCGAAAGAGGTGCAGGGATGAGCCGCGACGCCCGCCAGACAGCCGGAGCCCCGGCTCGGAAGGGGCTCATGGGCCAACTCGGCGACTTTCTCGACGACCGCACCGGCTACCGTGCGCTCGTTCACGAGGCGCTCTACGAGCGGGTTCCCGGCGGCGCCCGCTGGCGCTACGTCTGGGGCAGCGCGCTCGTCTTCGCCTTCATGACGCAGTTGATCACGGGGCTCTTCCTCTGGGCGAGCTACTCGGCCAGCGCCCAGACAGCCTGGGAGAGTGTTTACTACATCCAGCATGAAATGGCCGGCGGCTGGCTGCTCCGCGGCATCCACCACTTCATGGCCCAGGCGATGGTCGTGCTGCTCGCGCTGCATCTCCTCCAGGTGGTGATCGACGGAGCCTACCGGGCCCCCCGCGAGGTCAACTTCTGGCTGGGGCTCGTGCTGATGCTGCTCGTGCTCGGCATGGCGCTCACCGGCTATCTCCTGCCCTGGGATCAGAAGGGCTACTGGGCGACGATCGTGGCCACGAATCTCGCCGGCATCGTGCCGTTTGCGGGGCCTTCGCTCCAGCAGGTGGTGATCGGTGGGTCGGAGTATGGCCACCACACGTTAACGCGGTTCTTCGCGTTGCACGCGGGCTTCCTGCCGGGGGCGCTGATCCTGATGCTCGTCGTGCATCTGTCGCTCTTCCGGAAGCATGGCCTGCATGCCAAGCAGCCGATCACGAAGCCCGACGCCATGTTCTGGCCCGATCAGGTGCTCAAGGACGCCGTGGCAATGCTCGCCGTGATGGCGGTCGTGCTGGGCGTGATTCTGATGCCGGCGCTGCGGGCGATGCTCGCAGGCGAGGCAGTGGTGCCGGGTGAACTCGGCGCCGAACTGGGGGCTCCGGCCGATCCGTCGCTCCCCTACGCAGCCGCGCGGCCCGAATGGTATTTCCTGTTTCTGTTTCAGTTCCTGAAAGTCTTTGAGGGCTGGGGCGCCACGGGGGAGTTTTTCGGGGCGATCGTCGTGCCGGGATTGATCATGACCGTCATGTTCCTGATGCCGATTCTCGGCAACTGGAAACTGGGCCACCGGTTCAACGTGGCCTTCACGCTGGCCGTCCTCGCCGGGGTGGGGCTGCTCACGTCGCTGGCGCTCAATGAAGACTACTACGCCCTCTGGGTCGACAAGGCGTCGCTTGCCGAGGCCGAGAAACTTTACGACCAGACGGGCGGCGATCCGGAGAAACTCGCCGCCGCCCTCGACAACGACACGGCGAAGGTCGCGGCGATGACGAAACAGTTGAAGAAGCTCGAGCGGGTTCGCCACTCGCAGGCCTTCCTCGAGGCGTCACGGCAGGCGAAGGCTGACGCGGCGCGGGCGATCGAACTCGCTGGCCGGCCGGAGAAAATCCCGCCCGCGGGAATGCTGGAACTGGTGCGGCACGACCCGAAGAGCCAGGGGCCGCGGCTCTTTGCCCAACACTGCGCGAGCTGCCACGCCCATGTCGATCCGCTCGCCGCAGATGCCGAGGCCGTGATCGCGAAGTCGTCGGCGGCCAATCTCCACGCCTTTGGCTCGGCATCGTGGATGCGCGGCCTGCTCGACCCAGCGCAGGTTGCGGGTCCCGCCTACTTTGGCAACACGGCCCACAAAGACGACGACATGGTCAACTTCGTGCAAAACGACCTCACCGGCGAGGCCACGTGGCCAAAGACCGACATCGACGCTGTGATCGCCGCGATGGCAGCCGAGGGGGGCACGGCACCGCCGAAAGACCTCGTCGGCCTCGTCGACAGGGGCCGCGAACTCGTGGCGAGCGACGACCGCTGCGGTGGCTGCCATCACTTTCGCGACAACGGCACCGCCTTGGGTGCCGCTCCCGACCTCGCCGGCTGGGGGGGCCGAGAGTGGCTCGTGGGCATCATCACTGATCCGACCCATGAGCAGTTTTACGGCGACAACAACGATCGCATGCCGAGTTTTGGCAAGGCGGCCGAAGGGGCGCTGCCGCCGCTTTCCCGCGACCAGATCGGGCTGATCGCCGACTGGCTCCGCGGCGAGTGGTATCGGCCGGCGGGGCATTGACCGGCAGCCGGCGGCGGGTCCCCTCCACCATGACGCCAGCCCGTCCCGAACGTATCGTTGCAGGTCCTGACGCGCTGCCGTGAGGCTGTGCCCCATCCTGATCGTTCGAGGCTGATCGCCATGCAGTGGAACGTGTTGTTGGTTGCCTGCGTCTTCGGTCAGGTGTCGTTCGCGCAGGGGCTGGTCGCGCAGGATCCGGTCGCCGAGCGACACTCGTCTTCCCCGGGGAGCGTGTCGGTGGTGTTTGTCGGCGACGTCATGCTCGACAACGGTCCCGGCCATGCTGTCGCGTCGGGCCGTGATCCGTTTGCCGCCTGTGCGAAACTCCTGCTCGACGCTGACTTCACCGTCGGCAACCTCGAGTGCGTGCTTGGTGATGGCGGGAATCAACTGCTCAAGTCCTACACGTTCCGCGGGGCCGACGAGTCACCGCGGTTTCTCCGGCGGTATTTCTCGGCAGTGGGTGTGGCCAACAACCACAGCCTCGACTTCGGGCCAGACGGGCTCGTCGAGTCGTTGAACGTGCTCGAGGCCGCGAGGATTTCGCAGTTTGGCGGTGGCCGAACGCTCGCCGAGGCGCGGCGGCCGCTCGTGTTCGAGAAGCACGGTATTCGAATCGCGCTTTTAGGCTGCAACGGTTTTCAGGCCGAGAAATCGGCGGCGACTGCATCGACGCCCGGCGTCGCACCGCTCCGCGAGGCCGACGTCTGCGCCGACATCACCGCCGCGAAAAGCACCGCCGATTTTGTGGTGCCCTTCGTCCACTGGGGGCCGGAACTCCACCCGCAGCCACGCGCGGCTGATCGTGAGATCGCGAGGGCGATGATCGATGCCGGTGCGTCGGCCGTGATCGGTGGTCATCCGCACGTCACCCAGACCGTCGATGTGTACGCGGGTGCCCCGATCGTCTACAGCCTCGGCAACTTCGTGTTCGATTACTACCCGGTCGATCCGCCAGAGTGGACCGGGTGGGTCGTGAAGCTCACGTTCACGCCGGGCAAGCCCGTGACCATGAAGACTCACGCCGTCGTCCTCGACGCCGCTGGCCTGCCACGGCCGGTCGGGGAGAGGTAAGGAGGCCCGCGATTGAAGTGAGTTGGCCCCCAGGAAGCGTCACGGCGTGAGCCATACGGCTGGGCCTCCGTATCAGGAAGCCCCAAGCGCGAGCGCGGGGAATGCGGGCGGTATCGAGACGGTGCCGGATTGGTTCACCGGCGGTGGCATGCTCGCCGCCGGGGGATTTTGCTACAGGATGCCCGCTTGGCCGACTGGGCGTTGCTCGTGAGTCGCAAAGATTCCCCGGCGTCTGCGCGTGCCACCGACCGGCTCCTCACGATCGGGAGCGTATGCCTGCCGTCAGGAAGCCCCAAGCGCGAGCGCGGGGAATACGCCCACCACCCCGTCCCGTTCATCACAACCACCGAAGTCGTCGCCCGCTTTCCCATCGCTTGCGCTCCGGGCTTTTTGTCTTCAGGAAGCCCCAAGCGCGAGCGCGGGGAATGCGGGCGGTATCGAGACGGTGTCGGATTGGTTCACCGGCGGCGACATGCTTGCCGCGGTATGCAATACTCCCGCAAGGCACTTCGTGGTGACCTGCACTCGGGCTCCCTCAGGTGATGCCGCCAAGCATTGTGGCACGGGCGACGCGGCCCACGCCGAGCATGTAGGCGGCGGTGCGAAGCGGCACCTGCCGCGAGGTCGAGAGTTGCCAGACCTGCTCGAAGGCCTGGCCGAGGATGCGGTCGAGCTCGCCGCGCACGCGGTCGAGTCCCCACTGGTAGTGCTGCCGGTTTTGAACCCACTCAAACCAGCTGGCCGTGACGCCGCCGGCGTTGGCGAGGATGTCGGGCAGGACCACCACGCCGCGGGCCGTGAGAATGTCGTCGGCGTCGGGCTCGACCGGGGCGTTGGCTGCCTCGATCACGATCGGCGCCCGGACGCTCGCCGCAATGGCCGCAGTGATCGCGCCGCCGAGCGCGGCTGGGATGAGCACGTCGCAGTCGATGGCGAGGAGTTCGGCGCTTGAGATCGTGTCGCCGCCGGGGAATCCTGCCAGCCGTCCGGCGTTGGCGCGTGCGTGCCGCAAGAGCTCCAGCACGTCGAGCCCTTCGGCGCGGTAAAAGGCCCCGGTCGCGTCGCCCACCGCCACGATCTTGCACTCGGCGTCACGGAGATACTTCGCCGTGTGGGTGCCGACGTTGCCGAAGCCCTGGATGGCCACCCGCGTGCCCGGAATCTTCCGGCCGAGCCGGCTCAGAAGTTTGAGCGTGAGCGCGCCGACGCCGCGGCCCGTCGCCTCGTCGCGTCCTGGGAGGCCGTGATACTCGACCGGCTTGCCCGTGACGCACGCGGGGGAGAAGCCGTGGTACTTGCCGTACTGGTTCATGATCCACGCCATCATGTCGGGGGTCGTGCCCATGTCCGGGGCCGGGATATCGACGTCGGGGCCGAAGAGGTCATGAATCGCGTCAACAAATTTTCTCGTCACCCGTTCCAGTTCGCGAAGCGAGCAGGCGGACGGGTCGATCGCGACGCCCCCCTTAGCGCCGCCGTACGGAATGTCGACCACAGCCGTCTTCCAGGTCATCAGGGCTGCCAGCGACCGCACCTCGTCGAGGTCGACCTGCGGGTGGTAGCGGAGACCGCCTTTGAGGGGGCCGCGGGCGTCGTTGTGCTGGACGCGGTAACCGATGAAGGTGGCCACCTCACCGGAGTCGCGTTCGATCGCGATCTGGACCTGCACCTCCCGCTTGGCCGTGAGCAGCAGCCGCCGCATGCTCTCCGAGAGATCGAGTTGCTCGGCCGCCCGATCGAAATAAATCCGGGTGGCGTCGCTGGCTCGCATGGCTCGCATGGCTCTCCTTGCTCCACAAAAAAAGGGTGGTGACTGGGGACGGCGATCATAGCAGCCTCGGCGGCGAGGTCGTGACCGTGCGGTCGGCGGCGGCCGCGCGGCTTTTCGCAAAACCGGCTACGATCGAGTGTCTGAGGCCCCTTCCCATGCCCACTCCCACTCCCGACGAGTTCTGGCACCTTTGTGTCCGCACTCGGCTGTTCGAGCCGGGGGCCGTTGAAGTGCTGCGCGCTGAGTATGCCGCGCGGCCCGCCGTGGCCGGGGACGGCCCGTCCGCCGGATCGATCGCCGCCTGGCTTCACGGTCGCGGCGCCATCACCCGCTGGCAGGCGAGGCGGCTCGCGGCCGGAGACGCCAGGCCGTTCTTCCTGGGCGACTACCGGTTGCTCGAGCGGCATGACCGCGCTGGTGACGGCCTGCTCTTCACGGCGCGGCACGAGCCCTCGGGACGGGACGTCTCGCTGGTGTTGCTCAACGCCAAACGATGCCGCGAGCTCGATATCTGGACCGAGATTGTGCGGCGGACCACGGCGGCCAACCGTGCTGCCGATCCGATGCTCAGCCGCACGTGGTCGCTCGAGCAGCACGAAGGCAGCCGGTTCATCGTCTGCGAACAGGTACAGGGTGGCAACGTCGCCGATGAAATCGATCGGCTGGGGTCGCTGCCCCCACAGCAGGCAGGTGTTGTGATCTGGCAGATCGCGAGGGCGGTGGCTGAGTTGCACGCTCTCGGCGTGGTCCACGGCGGGCTGTCGCTCGACGCGCTCCGCCGCGAGTCGCCGCCGGGGGGTGGCGAACGCACCGGCAGGGTGCGGCTCCTGCAGTTTCCGCTCGCTACCGATCCACACCTCGTGCCGCTGCGGCCACTGATCGCAAACGACGCCGAGGTGGCGCGGCTCGCGCGGCGAGCGGCATTCGTCGCCCCCGAGCTGCTCGTCCCGGGAGCCGTGTGCGATCAGCGGTCGGACGTCTACGCAATCGGCTGCATTTTTTATGCCCTCTTGGCGGGGAAACCGCCCTGCTGGACGGGCGACGTCAAGACCACGCTGCGGCAGGCGTCGTTCGTCGGCCCCGAACCGTTGCCAGCGACGGTGCCGGCAGAGATCGCGACGCTTGTGGGCTACATGATGGCCCGCGACCCGACGCAGCGGTATCAGACGGCAGCCGAATCCGCCGACGCGATCGCGGCCTGCATCGGTCTGGCTGCCGCTCCCGTGACGCCGCCGGCTGCGGTGACGTCGACGACCGCCGAAGAGCAGGGTGCCCCGGAGTTTTCCATTTCAGTCACAAGCGCCGCGTCGCCGCGGGTTCGTGCCGAAGCACGTGGCGTCAGCGGCCTGGCGACGGAGTCGCCGGCCATGCGTGCCGCCCGCGGGCGGGCGCGACGCCTGCGGATGATCGGCGCCGGTGTCGCGGTCGCAATCATCACCGGGGCCGCCGGCTTCGTTGTGAGCCGTCTTGGTCCGAAAGCACGGCCCGTCCCGCCGGCCGAAGTGGCGGTGCGGCCGGCGACGACACAAAATCAGGCCGCCCCGCCGGAAATGCCGGCCGTCGCCGCGCTCCCCAGCCCAACGCCTCCAGAGGTGAGCAAGCCGCGGCAGTTGGTAATGGACGATCCCGACCTCCCGTGGGCATCGCCCACGTCGGGTCTGCCGCCGACGCTCGCCTACCTGCCGCCGGGCTCGCAGTTGATTCTGCTGACACGGCTCGCTGAGGTCGCCGCTGACGACGAGGGCCAACTGTTTCTCACGTCGCTGGGGCCCGTCACCGAGTCGGCTGTCGCCGAGCTTGTGAAGCTCTGCGGTGGCGACATCGCGGCGCTCGAGCTCGTGCAGGCTGGCTGGCAGGCCGGCGGGCCGGACGAGGTGCTCGGGGCCTACGCTGTGCGGTTCGCGGAGGGACGGTCCGCGCCCGCTGACGACGAGGCCCGAGAGCAGGCCTGGGGGCCGACCGAAGAGCTGAAAGTCGGTGGCCAAACTGTGTATCAGACGGCGACGCTCAGCCTCTGGGTGCCCGAGGCCGAGCGGGGCCGCGTGCTCGTGATCTCACCCAACGTTGTGGTGCCGCAGGATGTTTCGGTCGGCGCAAAGGGCGTGGCGGAAACCGGCAAGGAGCTATTCATCGCCAGGATCGTTCGTGAGAGCCTCGCAGCGAACAGCGACGACGCCGACGGACCGGGTCTGAAGGCGGCATTGCCCGGCGATCTTGAGACGCTCGTCGGCATGCTCGATGCCGACCGGCATCTCACGCTGCTGGGATCGCCCTACTATCTGCTCAATACCGGGCGGCCCGTGCTGGCCGGCCCGCTCGCCAAACTCGCCGAGCCGATGGACGGCCTGTTCGGTGACTCGCTACAAGCGGCCGCTCTATCGCTGCATTTTGCCGGGAACTTTTACATCGAAATGGACGCGATCGCGACGCTCGACGTGCCAGCGAAAGCGCTCGCCCCTGAGATCGCTGGCCGCGTCGACGGGCTGCCGACGGCCGTCGAGCAGTATTGCACCGCGCTCAATCCCGATCCGTATGGCCGCATGCTCGTGCTGCGGCTGCCGGCCATGCTGCGGGCTCTTGCGGCGCAGTTGCGATCCGGGGCGGAGGGCAAGGGCGTGGTGCTCAACGCCTACTTGCCCCGGCATGCCGCTCACAACCTCGCGCTGGCGGCTGAGCTCGCCCTGGCACAAACACCCGGGGCCGCTGCGGCAGGTCCTGCAGCCGCAGCGCAGCCCGAGCCGAAGACCGCGCTTGAAAAAATGAAAAAGAAGATGACGCTCTCCTTCACCAAGGACAACCTCGAGCGGTCGATCCAGATGGTGTCGGATGAGGCGGGCGTGCCGATGGAGATTCTCGGCGGCGACCTCCAACTCGAGGGCATCACCAAGAACCAGTCGTTTGGTCTGGATGAACGCGACAAGACCGTTGACGACGTTCTGCGCGTGATCCTCGCCAAGTCGAATTCCGACGGCAAACTCGTCTATATCGTTCAGGAAAAAGACGGCGAGGAGTGGATCGCTATCACCACGCGTGCCGCCGTCGCCAAGCGGGGCGACACGCTCCCACCCGGCTTCGAGCAGGAAAAGCCCGACAAGCGCTAACGTCAGTCGCCGAGGATGGCCAGCGCCATGCCCATGTAGAGGAGGATGCCCACCACGTCGACGATTGCCGACACGAAGGGGTTGCTCATCAGCGCCGGATCAAGGCCGATCGAGCGAAAAATGAGCGGCAGTACCGAGCCGACGAGTGATCCCACCATGACGACGCTGAGAATCGTCGCCGGGATGACCAGGGCGTGGAGCGGGCTCGGTGCGTAGGCCAGGCCGAGCAGATAGCCGGGCACGGAGAGGAGGAGGCCGAGGAGCAGCCCGACGACAAACTCACGGCGGAGAATCCGCTTCCAGTCGCTGAGCCGGCAGTCACCGGTCGAGAGGGCGGTGATCACGAGCGTGGCCGACTGGTTGCCCGAGTTGCCGCCGCTGGCGATCACGAGGGGGATGAAGGCGACAAGCCAGGCGTGGGGCGACTTCCAGCGGGCGAGCACCATCGCGGTGATCGCGGCGGTCGCGAACAGGATTGCGAGCCAGATGCCCCGCTTCCAGGTCATCGAGATCAGTGCCGCCTCGAGGTAGCCCTCGCCGAGCGGAGCGATGGCGGCGATCCGCTGGGCGTCGTCGGTGGCATCCTGCCGGACGGCGTCGAGCACGTCGTCGTGCGTGATGATCCCCACGAGGCGGCCACGGTCATCGATCACGGGGATCGCGATAAAGTCGAATCGGGCCAGCTTCTCGACCACGTGTTCGCGGGGTTCCTCGACGCGGACGCCGATCACGTCCTTCTGCATCAGTTCCGAGACGAGGGCCGTGGGCCTCGCGAGGATCAGGTCGCGGAGCGACACGAAGCCAAGCAGCCGGCGTTCGGGATCGAGCACATAGATGTAGTAGATCGACTCACTGTTGGGCGCCTGCGATCGCAGTCGGCTGATCGCCTCGCCTGCCGTGATCTCAGCCGGCAACGACGCATACTCCGTCGTCATCATCGAGCCAGCCGAGCCCTCAGGGCACGAGAGCAGCATCCGAATGTCGTGCCGCTCGGCCTTGGCGACGAGCGGGAGGATCTCCTCGACAAACCCTGGATCGAGTTCGCGGAGGAGGTCGTCGCGGTTGTCGGACGCCATCGACTCCAAAAGCGGGCCCAGGTGCGGCCGGTCGGCGGCCTTGAAGAGCTCCACCTGCCGCGGCATCGGATAGTAGGGGAAGATCTCGGACTGTCGTTCCACCGGCACGGCGTCGAGCAGCCGCCAGATCTCGGCGTCGTCGAGTCCCTCAGAGAACTCCGCCACGGTCGCCGGGTGGAGTTCCTCCGCCACTTCGCGAAGTCCGGCAGTGTCGCCCTCGGCGAGCATCACGCGGAGTTCGGGAATCAGGATGGGATTAGCGGTGGGCATGGCCGGCGGGGAAGGGCGGTGGGGAGGCCGCGGACAGCGATCGCGGCTGGCCTATACTGCGGTCATTCCAAAAATCTCACCAAGTATGCCATGAACGCCATTGGAATCGAGCGATGCGGCGGGATCACACGCGGAGTGCGATGCGGCATGTTGGCCTGCGTTGCAGCCTTGGTCGCCGCACATGGTCGCGGGGAGACGGCCTTACCCGATTCGTCATCGGCCCGGCAGGCCCGCGGCCGTGAGCATCTTCTGACCCGGGCCTACCTTCCGGCGGATTTCGATCAGGAGGTGTTTGACGACCTCTGGACCACATGGGAGGAGCCGCTGAAGTCGCGGGCTGAGCAGGCCCCCGTGGAGGAGCGGCGGCGAATGGCGATGGAACGCTACGGGCTTGTGCCGCTTCCGAGTGACCCTTCGCGCTCGATGCAATACGTCGTTGACGCCGCGGGCCGCTGGACGATGAGTTGCCTCGCCTGCCACCAGGGTCAGGTCGGCGGTGTTGCAATTCCGGGCGTGCCCAACTCGAACTACGCGCTCGAGACGCTCACCGAGGAGGTCCGTCTGGTGAAGGTTCAGCAGCGGAAGGCGTTTAGCCATATGGACGTCGGGGCGCTGCTCCTGCCCCTCGGCACGACCAACGGCACGACCAACGCAGTGATCTTCGGGGTGGCCCTGATGCGGCACCGCGATCCCGACCTCAGCATCGTGCAGCGGCCGCCCCGGTTCGATCTCGTTCACCACGACATGGACGCGCCGGCCTGGTGGCACTACGCGAGGCGGAAGAGCCTCTACGCCGACGGCTTCGCGGCCAAAGGCCATCGCATGCTGATGCAGTTCCTGCTGGTCAAGGAGAACGGCCCGGAAAAGTTTCACGGCTGGGAGGATGAGTTTCGCGAGATTGAGCAGTGGATTGCGGCGCTCGAGCCGCCGGCGTGGCCGGGGAGCATCGACCGCGAGCTTGCCGGCGCGGGGGCCGTCGTCTTTGCCGACCACTGCGGCTCCTGCCACGGCAGCTACGGCCCCGACGGCTGCTATCCCGACCGAGTGATTTCGATCGACGAGGTTGGCACCGACCGCGTCCGCCTCGGCTCTCTCACCGCGAAGGAGCGGGGTGACCTCAACGAGAGTTGGTTTGGCCACTTCGGCGACGATGCGGCAGGCCTGCAAGACAGGGAGTCGCCGACCGGCTATGTGGCCCCACCGCTCGACGGCGTGTGGGCAACCGCTCCGTATCTCCACAACGGCTCTGTGCCGACCCTGTGGCACGTGCTCCATCCGAAGCAGCGGCCCGCGGTCTGGCGTCGGACGCCGACAGGCTACGACAACGCCCGCGTGGGCCTCGAGGTTGAAGAGCTCTCGGAGATGCCGCCGGGCCGTCTGCTACCGTCTGTACGACGGAGTTATTTCGACACCCGAAAGCCTGGCAAGAGCGCCGGCGGCCACGACTTCCCGGATGCCCTCTCAGACAAAGAGAAGGCGGCGGTGCTGGAATACCTGAAGACGCTGTGAGCAGCGGTTCAGACTGGATGATGGGGCGTCGGGCTGGTTCGAATCCGTCCCCGCGACCCGGGCCAATTTGCTACCCTTTCCTGATCGCGGTCCCGCCGCGACATCACCGCCGGAGACCGACCATGACGCAGCTCGAGAAGGCCCGCAGCAACGAGATCACCCCCGAGATGAAGTTCGTCGCCCAGCGAGAGGATCTTCCCGAGGAGTTGATTCGTGACGAGGTCGCCCGAGGCCGGATGGTGATCCCCGCCAACACGGTGCACCTCACGAAGTCGCTCGAGCCGATGTGCATCGGCATCGCGGCACTCACGAAGATCAACGCCAACATCGGCAACTCTGCCGTGACGAGTGACGAGCAAACGGAGCTCGAAAAGCTCCACATGGCCGTCCACCATGGCGCCGACACGGTGATGGATCTCTCCACCGGCAAGGATATCGACACGATCCGGAAGGCGATCATCGCCGCCTCCCCCGTCCCGATCGGAACGGTGCCGATCTACCAGATGCTGGAAGAACTCGGCGGCGACATCGAAGACATGAAGCCGCAGCACTTCCTCGACATGTGCGAGAAGCAGGCGCGGCAGGGTGTCGATTACATGACCGTCCATGCCGGCCTGCTCCAGGAGCACCTCCACCTCACGATGCACCGGATCACGGGGATCGTCAGCCGCGGCGGCTCGCTGATCGCGCGGTGGATGATGACACACAAGCAGCAAAACCCGCTCTACACCCACTTCGAGGACCTCTGCGACATTTTCCGCGAATACGACGTGACCTGGAGCCTCGGCGACGGCCTGCGGCCCGGCTCGATCGCCGACGCCAGCGACGAGGCGCAGTTCGCGGAGTTGCACGTGCTCGGCGAGCTTACTCGGAGGGCTTGGAAGAAGGGCTGTCAGGTGATGGTCGAGGGCCCGGGCCACGTGCCGATGGACCAGATCGACATGAACGTGAAGCGGCAGATGGAGGAGTGCGACGAGGCGCCGTTCTACGTGCTCGGACCCCTGGTCACTGACATCGCGCCGGGGTATGACCACATCACCAGCGCTATCGGCGCGGCGCTCGCCGGCTGGAGCGGCGCCGCCATGCTCTGCTATGTGACGCCGAAGGAGCATCTCGGCCTGCCCGACGCGGAGGACGTGAAGCAGGGGGTGATCGCCTACAAGATCGCCGCCCATGCCGCCGACCTCGCCCGCCACCGCAAAAACGCGAGGGTGCGCGACGACGCCCTCTCGCGGGCCCGGTTCAACTTTGACTGGAACGAGCAGTTCCGGCTGTCGCTCGATCCCGAGACCGCGCGGAAGTACCACGACCAGACGCTCCCACAGGAGACGTTCAAGAGTGCCCACTTCTGCAGCATGTGCGGCCCGAAGTATTGCTCGATGAAGATCTCGCAGGAGATTCGCGACTTGGCGGCGGCCGAAGCTGCCGGCACGGCGAGCGAGCCGATGGCGATCCAGTTGCCCTGACGCGGCACCGCCTTCTGCTACGCGGACCCTGCCGCCATCGTCATCGCATCGAGCTCAATGGCGGAAGCCAGGTGGCCCTCTTAAACGGATCACATTTGAGCCTCAGGCGTGGTGGGTCGGGGATGCCCCTACCACGTCTCCGGACGTTCGCGACGGCCTTCCGGGCCGTCGCTCTCTGCATGTCCGCTGCGCTTCGCCATCCCTGGCTTCGCTTGCTCCCAGAGCCCGGCGACGTGGCAGGGGCACCCCCTCCTCGCATCATGAGCCAGAACTGCCGAGGCCGCGTGAGGGCGGCCTCACGGACGATCTCGTGGCCGCCTTCGAAGACGGTGAGCCTGGCGTTGCCGCTCCGCCGACGCAGCAGGACCGGTCGGGATGCGTAGAGGGGATCGCTGCCCGCGAACTTCCAGTCCGGGGCGATAGCCCGATCCTGCACCATCGCGTCGATCGTGGGAGCGGGGATCTGGTCGGCCTCGTCGGCCCAGACCTCCGGCATGAGGGCCGCCGCCAGGAGGGTCATCATGCCGCCGCCCGACACGCCCACGGCGTAGATTCGGTTGGAATCGATGCGCCTCCGAGCATGTGCCACCGCGAGTGCAGCGGCACGGGGTCGTCACCCGGCTGCACATAGAGAAGCGTGTTTTGGTCTGAGCCGTCAGCCGGGCTCGTGAACACGACCGACTCCACCTCGGGCGGCTGGGCCGAACATCGCTCCAGCAGTTCACTTACGCGACCAGCCGGTGCCATCAGGCCGGTCTTCGAGCACGATGCTCGCCTCAGTGAGCCTGGTGCGAACGAGGTCGGCCGTGGCGAAGTCCTTTGCCTTTCGGGCGTTGGCCCGGATTTCGATGACGAGATCCATGAGCTTCGCAACGAGGCCCTCGTCGGCGTTACCGGCTTTCGCCTGCGGCGGTGTCAGGAACAAGCCGAGTACTCCGGTCAGCTCGCGGAGCGTGAGCAACATCGCGTCGAGCGTGGCGAGTTCAGCGGCCGGCTTCTTCGTCTCGAGGCCATGCTGGTTGATGAACTTGTTGACGACGCGGACGAAGTCGAAGAGCGTGGCGATCGCGCTGGCGGTGTTGAAGTCGTCGTCCATTGCGGCGAGAAACTTCTCACGGAGGGCCTTGACTTCGTCGCCCGCCGCGGTGACGGCGGCGTTACCGGCGCGGCGGTCGCGGCAGGGCAGGTCGTAGAACGCCTTGCCCGTCACCCGCTGGGTGCGGGCAAAGAGCCGCTCGAAGGCCTCCATCGCCCGGGCGCTCTCCCCGAGTGGCTCCTCGCCGAAGTGGATCGGGCTGCGGTAGTGCGTCGAGAGGAGCAGCACGCGGATCACCTCGGGGCGGTGACGCGCGAGGAGATTCTTGAACGGCTCAGCGCCGGTCGACTTCGAGATCTTGGTCGCCGCCTGTGTCGCCGCGTCGTCGACGGCCGACCCGGCATCGCGGGGCCGTCCACCGACTTTGCCCGCGGCGTTGCCGGCTTGCATCAGGCCGTTGTGCATCCAAAACGTCGCCATCGGGCAGTCGTGGAGCGACTCGCTCTGGGCGATCTCGTTTTCGTGGTGCGGGAAGATGAGGTCGAGGCCGCCGCCGTGGATGTCGAAGTGCGGGCCGAGGATCGCCTTGCTCATCGCAGAGCACTCGATGTGCCAACCGGGGCGGCCGGGACCCCACGGGCTCTCCCACGCAGGTTCGCCGGGCTTGGCCTGCTTCCAAAGTGCGAAGTCGGCGGCAGATCGCTTCCGATCAGCCGTCGAGCCTCCTTCGCCCTGCGTCTGCTCAACCGAGCGATTGGTGAGCTTGCCGTAGTCGGCGTCTTTCGTGACGTCGAAATAGACGTCGCCATCACTGGCATAGGCGGAGCCCTTGGCGATCAGCCCCTCGATGAAGGCGATGATCGTGCCGATGTGTTCGGTGGCCTTTGGCATCTCGTCGATGCCCGTCACGCCGAGGCAGGCGAGGTTTTCCAGGTAGTCGGCCGTCATCTCCTCAGCGAGCTTCGCCATGGTGGTGCCGCGGGCGGTGCTCTCGGCGATGATCTTGTCATCAACGTCGGTGATGTTGACGACCCAGGTGACCTGCCAGCCTGAGTAGACGAGGTATCGCTTGACCGTGTCGAAGATCACCGGGCCGACCATGTGGCCGATGTGGCTCGGCTTGTAGACCGTGGGTCCGCAGAGATACATCCCTACGTCGCCAGGCTTGACCGTGACCAGCGGCGCCTTGGTCCGCGTCAGGGTGCTGTAGATCTCGATCGTTGGCAGCCCGTTCGCAGCTTCCACCATCGTCATCGCGTCTCCGCTCCTTCAGGTTTGTATACGGTTTTATTCACACGCCTCGTGGTCGGGCCGCCCCGAGCAGGAGCGATTGTGGGCCGCCGAGCCACGATCACGCAATGCACGTTCAGCCGCCGGCACCGATGGCGGATGCTGCCGCCAGGTGGGCGGTGTCGTTGAACGAGACGAGTTCGGGGCCGGGCCAGCGGACGAGTGTGACCGAACAGTTGGCCAGCGCCGGCAGCTTCGTGAACGGCCGCTCGGCGGCGGCTGCGAGCAGCGGGTGGGTTTTGCCGACGAGGCTGCCGAGGGCGGCGGTCAGGATGCCGCCGTGGGCGACCACGATCATGCCGCGGCCCGGCCGTGTCGCGAGTGCCTGAAGTACCGTCCGACCACGGGCCGCCAACTGGGCCCGCGACTCGCCGCCGGGGATGCAATAGTCGGCGTCGCCGCTGCGCCATCGGGCCACCGCCTCGGGAAACCGATCTTCGAGATCGGCCCAGAGATGGCCCTGAAAGATACCGGCATGGAGTTCGCGGAGCCGTTCGTCGATCTGGAGCGGCAGGCCCGTCGCCGCCGCGATGGCTTCGGCCGTCTTGCGGGCCCGGCGTAGCGGGCTCGACCAGAGTTCCTCGACAGGCGGGCCGTTCGGGGCCTCAAGGAGGGAACGGCTCCACGCAGCGACCTCCCGCGCCTGGGTGAGGCCCGTGACCGAGAGTTCGACGTCTTCTTGGCCCTGCACACGTCCGGCCGCGTTGGAGACGCTCTCACCATGACGAATCAGATATTGAAGCATTTCCGGAGTGTAGCCTGCCGGCCGAGGCATCAGCATGAAGTGGGTGCCGGGGCCGGCATGCGGCTCATGGAGGCCCTACGGCTGCGAGTCAAGGAACGGTGTAGATTCTTACTCCGTCACATGCACGTCGTCTGCGCGCATCTTTCAGATGGCGGT
>JBBDNW010000275.1:0-9129 GCA_040877375.1 Pirellulales bacterium
CGAAACCGATCGGGATGGCGGGCGTATTCCCCGCGCTCGCGCTTGGGGCTTCCTGACCGACAAGAAGCCCGGAGCGCGAGCGATGGGTATCCGGGTGGCGACCGCGGCGGTGGCGCGGGGCGGATTCGCGGCACGGTCAGCCAGCTCAAGGACCGACTAAAAACCCCTCACCAGATGTTGATGACAGGTGGCGGTGTCGCCGGCGTGGCATTCGACCGGCCGGCTTGGCGTCTACGTCGGTGGTGGGATCGGCGCCGGTGGATATCGCTATACGTTCAGTGGCGTCGTCGACGACGCCACTCTCTCCGGAACAACCGCATCACGTCTTTTGCCTAGCAGGCAGGCGGCGTGGCATACGCGCTGAGTGAACGCATCACCCTTGATCTGGGATACCGCTTCCTGTCGCTCCGCATCTACGAGCCGTTCCGCAACTGGCGGTAGCTGAACCTGTGCAACGCCCCCCGAAATGATGGGAAATGCTGCAGGAAAAGCGGCCTCGACCGATCCCGCCCCCGGTTTTCATCGCCGAGGGGTCGTTCAGCCGATATCCGATCCGGGGACGCATAGGACCGGCGGGAACGTGACGGAGCGACATGACTGCCGAGCGGTTCGTATCGTACGCGCAGAACTTCGAAGACGTGATGCTCTGGCGGGCCCTCCGCCACGTCCGCAGCGGGTTTTACGTGGACGTCGGTGCTGATGACCCGACCGAACTCTCGGTCACCAAGGCCTTCTCCGACCGCGGCTGGCGGGGCATCAACGTCGAGCCGGTCGCCAAGCAGCATGCGAAGTTCATCGCCCAACGGCCCCGTGACGTGAACCTGCGGCTGCTCGCCGGCAGCGTCGACGAACCGCGTCCGTTCTTCCAGGTCGGGGAAGGGGTCACGGGCCTGTCGTCGATGATCGAAGGGATCGCGACCCGCTCCGCTGCCGTGGCGGGTGCTCCGGTGCGGGTGCAGATGATCCCCGCCCGCTCACTCGACTCGATCCTCGACGAACATCGCCCGGCGGCCGTTCACTTCCTCAAAATCGACGTGGAGGGGGGCGAGGCCGACGTCCTCCGCGGGCTCTCGCTCGATCGCCACCGTCCCTGGATCATCGTCGTCGAGAGTGCGACGGCCTGTTCGCGGATCGAGACGCACGGGGCCTGGGAACCGATGCTGCTCGCGGGCGGCTACCGTGCCGTCTATGCAGACGGGCTCAATCGGTTCTACGTTGCCGAAGAGCACGCCCACTTGCAGGCCGCGTTCGGCCACCCGCCCAACGTGTTCGACGACTTCGTGCTCGCGGGCGGAGCCTTCCAGTGCGGCGGCGTCGATGAACGGATCGCCGCGGCGCTCGCGGCCCTGCCGCGGCCACCAGCCCCGCTCCTGCCACCGACCTCTCCTGCGCCGCGGCAGCGGTCGTTTCCACACATCGCCGCCGGCTACGTCGACGCCGACCGGAAGACGGCGCTGTCGGTCCGCTGGGTCGCCCGCCATCCGCGCGCCGCATGCGGACTGCTCGCGCGGCAGCCGGGCAAAGTGCTGCGGTTCGCGGCGCGGCAGCCGCGGAAGTTCTTGATCGGCATGCCGAAAGACACCGCCGGCATCGCGTCCGGCGGGTTCGACGAGGCGACACGGACCCTCGCCGACTTCCGCCGTGAGCTTGCCGAGTTGGCTGGCAAATTGTCCGCTGCATGGGTAACTGGCTTCGAGCACCGGCTGCGCCGCGCCGAGGAGCTCGTGCTTTCGGCCAACCGCGCGGCCTCGTGGCGGCAGCGTTTGCGGTTCGCCGATCTCGCTGCCGCGCTGCGTGGCATCCGTCGTGACCTCGACGTGGCACTGCGGCCCGGGAGATCGGCAGCCGGCGTGCGGCTCCCCGATTCGCCGACGGTGTCGGTCGTGATCAGCACGTTCAACCGGTGCGGCCCGCTGCGGGACGCACTGACGAGCCTGCGGGGCGTCCGCTTCGCCGGCAGCTTCGAGGTGATCGTCGTCAACGGCCCGTCGACCGACGGCACCGACGCGCTGCTCCAGGAGTGGTCTGCGGACGTCCGCCTGGCCCAGTGCCCTCTGGCCAACATCTCGGTGTCGCGGAACATCGGCATCCGGATGGCCCGCGGCGACATCGTGGCGTTTCTCGATGACGACGCGGTCGCGGAGCCCGAGTGGCTCGACCGGCTCGTCGCGGCCTACCGCGATCCCGAGGTGGGCGGCGTCGGCGGCCATGTCATCGACCATGCCGGGCGGGAGTTGCAGTGGGGCACGCTCGCGATGGATCGGCTCGGTAGCGGCGTCGCCGACGCCATGGGCCACGCCGAGCGGGCGTGTTTCCCTGGCGCTTTCCGCGGTCCGCACCTGCCCGGCGCGAATGCCTCGTTCCGCCGCGACGTGCTGCTTTCGATCGGAGGGTTCGATGAGGAATACGAGTATTTTCACGACGAGACCGACGTCTGCCTGCGGGTCATGGACGCCGGGTACCGGCTGGTCTCGCAGCCCGGGGCCCGGGTGCATCACCGCTACGCGGCCAGCCATCTCCGCACCGAGCGTCGCGTGTGGCGCAACACCTACCCCGTCCTCAAGAATCAGCTCTACTTCACGGTCAAGCACGGCCATGCACACGTGGGCGAACACGTGATCCTCGCCACCTGGAGGCGGTTCGTCGACGAGGTGCGAGCGGGCGTACAAGCCTCGATCGAAGCCGGGCATTTACCGGCGTCTGCCCGCGACGCGTTCGAGGGCGACGTGCGCCGCGCTCTTGCCGACGGCAAGGCCCGCGGCCATGACGCGACGGGCGGCTCGATCGACGCCGCCGACCTTCGCCTGGACGGCCCGGGCTTTCAGCCGTTCTCGACCCGCTCCTCGGGCGACGCGCGATCGATCGTGCTGGTCTCGCACGATTACCCACCGGCGCAGGAGGGGGGCATCGCAACCTACAATCGTGATCTCGCGACGGCCCTCTGCCGCGAGGGCCACACGGTGCACGTGGTCTGCGCGACGAGCGACGTGGAGCGGACCGATTTCGAGGCCGGCGTGTGGGTGCATCGCATCGCGGCAGCCGACGCGCCGCTGTCGCCCCAGGCCCGCGCGGTCGGCGTGCCCCAGCCCTATTGGAACTGGTCGCTGGCAGCGCTTCGGGAGGTCGAACGGATCAGCCAGCAGCGGCCCATCGACGCGGTCGAGACGCCCATCTGGAGCTGTCAAGCCGTCGCCTTTCTCCTCGATGGACGGTTTCCAGTGGTGGTCGGCCTGCAGACGACGATGGCGATCTGGATGGAAAACCACCCGGAGGCCGTGGGCGACGCCGGGTGGATGGAGACCATCGGACGGCCGACGCTGGCCTTGGAACGCTGGATTCTGCGCGGGGCGCATGCCGTTCGCTCGATCAGCCGCGCGATCATGGTGGACATCGAAGAACGGTACGCGATGACTTTCGACCGCAGCCGCGTGGTGATCGCGCCGCTGGGGCTTGTCGACGCGGCCTCGCCCCCGGCGGCACACCGCCGGAATGGCGGTGACGAGGTGCTGTTCGTCGGCCGCCTCGAGCATCGCAAGGGGATCGACATTCTGCTCGACGCGGTGCCCGCCGTGCTGGAGTCCTGCCCCGACGTGCGGTTTCGGATCGTGGGCGACGATTCGATCCCCAGCGTTGACGGCGTCAACACCTACCGGCAGCTGTTCGAGGACCGCTGGGGCGGAAGCGGTCCGGCCCGGGCCGTCTCCTTCGAGGGCCGGCTGCCAGACGACGCCGTGCGAAGGGCGTACGCCTCGTGCGACATCTTCGTGAGCCCGAGCCGCTACGAATCCTTTGGATTGGTGTTCCTCGAGGCGATGCGGGCGGGCCGACCGGTCATCGGTTGCGATGTCGGCGGAATGCCGGAGGTGATCGAGCAGGGCCGCACGGGCATGCTGGTGCGGCCCGCAGACGCGACCGCGCTTGCGGAGGCCATCGTCGAGCTGGTCCGCAGCCGCGATTTGCGGGAGCGGCTGGGCTGTGCTGGACGAAACCTTTTCGTCGAGCGGTTTTCAGCCGAGCGGATGGCGGTGGTGAGTCGCCATATTTATGACCTCGCCCGGTCCGTTCACGACCGCGCGGCCCGGCCCCGATCCGTGCTCACATTCTGGCGGCCCGGCCCGCAGCGGCGCGCTGGCTGACCTCACGGTCGCCCAGCCGAGGGCGCAATAGCAGTGAACAAACTTTCAACTCGGGACACCTGCAGCGGTGTGGAGCCGGTTGGGGTGGCGGGCGTATTCCCCGCGCTCGCGCTTGGGGCTTCCTGACGGGAGCACGGGGGTCGGCGAACGCTCTTAGGAGCCTTAGGCGTATCCTCGCCCCGGTGACGAGATTTTTGCCTCCCCCGAGCCGGCGATACACCAACGTCGGACGCGCTCTAAAAGCTCAGGCCCGGCCGGCGGCGCAGCGCGACATCGCAATACATTGAACGGTGCAAGGCGAAACAGACGAAGGCCAGATCATGTTCGATGCAGATCTCATTGACGGCGGTGACGACGCCATCGGGCAGCATCTGCTCATGCGACCAGAAGATAGAATCGTGTAACACGAGGTAGCGATGCTCTGTGATCTTGTGCAGGGCGATGTCGGCGTCGCGGCGGACGGCAGGATAGCTATAGTAAGCGTGGGCGCTGACCGTAGCTGCGAGAGATCAAGCGCCAGCACGGCCTCGTGGTGACGGTCTCCCCGTTTTTTGATCCAATGGGAACGGGAGAAGTTTTTGACCTTGTGAGATCACCAAGAAGGGTGGGCTTTTGGTTGAAAAAAAGCACTTCACTGAAGAGCAGATCGCGTTCGTGCTAGGGCAAGCTGAGTCGGGTACTTCGGTGGCCGCCGCGATCTCCTCCATCGCGGTTAACGCCAACTCGGCCGGTCAGGCCAAGTCGCTGGTGCTGGCCCAATATGGCGTTCAGATCGACGCGTTGTCGGTGAGCAGGGCGTGACCTCGGCGTGCCTGGACCTGATCACAGTCTCATCTGCCTGCAAGGAAACGCTCCGCAAGGAATCACGCGATGCCTCTCCAGATCTCTTACGTCGAACGGCTCGAGGACGTGATCGCCCCGGCGGTCGAGTTCCTGAGCCGCGACCGCGATCTCTTTGCG
The DNA here is from genome assembly GCA_040877375.1 of Pirellulales bacterium. Taxonomy (GTDB): domain Bacteria; phylum Planctomycetota; class Planctomycetia; order Pirellulales; family UBA1268; genus QWPN01. The sequence continues at coordinate 5,097 of JBBDNW010000275.1, forward strand.
AAGCCACGGATCGTGGTGCCGACGGCAGGGGCGAAGGCGTGGCTGTTCGATCGCCTGGCCCGGCACCTCGGTGCCGCAGGGCGTCAGGACGGCGTCGTGGCACAGGTCGACATCGGGTTTCCAGGGACGATCACGTCGCTCCTCGAGCCGCCCCGGAAGGCCAACTCGCCCGATCCTTGGTCATTCGACCGGTTGACGTTCGCCGTGCTCTATGTGATGAGCGGGCAGGAGGCCGAGGCATTCGGCATCCCGTTCGAGGTGACGCGGGAGCCGCTGCTCGCCGCCCGGCGGATCGCCGGACTCTTCGACAACTACCACGTCCGCCGGCCCGGGATGATCCTCGAGTGGGAGCGGGCTGGCGGGAACCCTGTGCTCAATCCCACTGCCAACGACGAGCAGCGCGACGGCCATCCCGTGCCCGCGCTGCTGCGCGATGCCGACCGGTGGCAGCTCAACGTCTGGCGGGCCGTGCGACGGCTCATCGGCGAGGCCTCGCCGCCGTCGCGCGGCGGCCTCGTGGCCGGCCAGGATTACGATCCGCTTTTCGTCGCGGGCATGCAGTCGCTGTCTTTGCCGCAGTTGGAATGCCTCGAGAAGCTCGCGGCTGTGGTTGAGGTCGAGGTGCTGCTCGTCCATCCGTCGTCCGGTCTGCGGGTGCGGTGGAGCACGTCCGGACCAAAGCCGCTCCCCGAAAAACTGCGGAGCATGCCCCTGCAGAAAAGCCGGGATCTTGAGCTGCCGGAGGGCGTCGACCAGCTGCTGCCCGTGTGGCTCGCCGGTGCCCACGACGTGCAGGACCTCGTCACCGCGCGGGGTGTGCCCGTCGCGGATCGGCCCGCCCCCGAGCGGACCCTCCCCGACACGCTCCTCGGGAGAATGCAGCGCACCGTCCTGGCGGGCGATGAGCCCGAAGTCCTCGCCCACGATCCGGTCGACCGGTCGCTCGTTATCCACCGCTGCCACAGCCTTTCCCGGCAGGTGGAGGTCGTGCACGACGCGATCCTTCAGGCCTTCGCCGAGATCAAAGGTCTCGAGCCGCACGACGTTGCCATCGTCAGCCCGTGTATCCAACAGGCGGCACCGCTGCTCGAGGCCGTGTTCGCGAAGCAGATCGTGGGTATCGACAAGGATGGTAAGCGTCAGCCCATCGATCTGCCGCTTGTCGTGGCCGACCGGGGCATCCGCGAACTGAGCGCGGCGGCGGAGCTACTCGTGGCCCTCCTCGCTCTGCCCGGCGCGCGGTGTTCGATCGACGACGTGCTCGGCGTAGCGGGCCACACGCTTGTGCGGGAACGGTTTGGCATCGACGACGACACGGTCGCCCTCTGGGCCGATCTCGCGGAGCGGACGGCGATCCGCTGGGGGCTCGACGGAAAGCATCGCGACCGTCACGGACTTGTGCTCGCCGAGAACCCAACCGTCCACACCTGGGCGCTCGGCCTCGAGCGGATGCTGCTCGGGGCGACGCTGCCCGACGCCCCCGCCCGTGCAGAACTCGGCGGCGTCGTGCCGCTCGACGACCTCGACCCCGCCGACCTTGCGGCCATCGCGAAGCTCGCGCGGATCTTCGACGTCATTCGGTCGCTCGAGGACGCGGCCCGCACGCCGAAGCCCGTCGCCGGCTGGTGCGCCGACATCGAGGTGGCGCTCGTCGGCCTCTGCGGCACCGAGTGTCGGGAGCTTGCCGAGCCACTCGCCCAGCTCCGGCGGCTCCGGCAGGCTGCTGCGGGGACCGCGGCGGAGCATGCTGCGGTGCCGTTCGACGACGTGCGGGAACTGCTCGCCACGTGGTTCGACGAGAAGTCGGCCCGCCAGTCGTTCCGCACCGGCGCGATCATGGCGACGTCGATGGTGCCGCTGCGGGGCGTACCGTTCAAGGTAGTCTGCGTGGTGGGCTACGACGACGGCGTGGTGGGCGGCTCGGAGGCTGACGGCGACGATCTCGTCACCCTGCAGCAACTCGTGGGCGACATCGATCCCCGCGCTGACGAGCGGCGAGCGTTGCTCGACTGCCTGCTCGCAGCCGATACGCGACTCGTGATCACCTGCACCGGCCGCAGCGTGAAGACCAACGAACCGGTGCCGCTCGTCACGCCGCTGGCGGAACTGGTCGATTTTGCCGTGCGGCACGGCGTGTCGCGGGAGAAGCACGACAAGCCGTCGGGGATTGAGATCGAGCATCCGCGGCATCACCTGAGCCTCAGGAACTTCGTCCACGGTCCGGAAGGGGGTGTGATGCCCGGCACAGCGTGGAGCCACGATGCCATCGCGGCGAAGGTGGCGCAGGTCGTCGGCGCGAACGCGGGCGAGACGACCGCCTCGCAGGTGAGACCTGCCCCCGCGGCCATCGTTCGCCCGGAGAAACCGGTGATCGAACTGGCGATACTCGAAAAACTCGCCGACGATCCGCTGCGGCTGTTTCTCGAGCACACGCTGGGCATCAAGACCTGGCGCGAGGATGACGAGCCGACACCCGCCACGCTGCCACTGACGCTTCCAGGCCGGCAGTCTCGCGCACTCGCGCTTGAACTCCTACCACTCAAGGTCACCACTCCAGCGGCCGTCGAGTCGTGGAAGGAGTCTCTGCGGCAGAGCGGCCTGCTCCCGTTCGGGCGGCTTGGCGAACGGCAACTCGACGAGATAGAGCAACTCGTCGACGGAATGATCAAGAAGGCAGGTCAATGGGAACCGGTCATCCCGCTCACCGGTTTCACGTCACGAAAAGTGCGAATCGACCTTGGCAACGCCATCGTCGAAGGCGACATCCTTCTCAGTGGCGGCGCGGCTGGTCCGCTCGTGACCGTACGGGCGAGTGCCGGGGGAAGTAACGCGTATGGTCGCCCGCTGCACTGTGCGGCAATCCACCTCGTGACCGCGCTGGCAGACGCTGCTCTTGCACACGACATCAAACCATCCCAAGCCCTGGTCGTCGCCCGGCACGACGGCTGGACGCCTGGCGAGCTCACGAAAGCAGGGCGACCTGTCGAGCCATGCCAGATCCGGCCTGTCGTCCTGGGTGACGACGTCGATCCCCGGGAACGGCTTGCGGCCTGGTGCGACCTGGCCATCGAGGCGCTGGCGGGTCGCCGCGGTCTCTTTGGGCTTCGTGACGAGGATGGGGAGAGTCGCGAGGAGGGCTTTGAGAACTTTGTGACGGCAAAGAACTTCGCAACTGGTGAGTCGCGGTATGCCGCCTCACGCGAGGCGATCGCCTACGGCATGGCGCCGGTCTACGCCGACGTATTCGCGGAGGGATCGGCAGAGAGCCGGTTCCTCGACCGCTATGGGGCGATGTTTGAGGTCGTGTATCAAAAGAAGGGCAAGGTGTATCGCCTCGCATGAACAGCCATTTCGATATCACCGCGGCCAACCTCCCCAATGGCACGCTCATCGAGGCGAGCGCTGGCACGGGGAAGACCCACGCCGTAGCGGCCTACGTGGCCAAGCAGATCGCGACCACGGAGGAGCTGCGGATCGGCGAGATCCTCGTCGCCACGTTCACGCGAAACGCCGCGGCCGAACTCCGCGAGCGGATCCGCAGCCGGCTTGTCGTGTCGGCGCGGCTGCTCCGCGACAAGCCCGCGCCTGCGGGCTACCGCCCGGACGAGCTCGATGAGTGGTTCCGAGGCGAGGCCGACAAGCCGATGCTCGCCCGGCGGCTCGAGCGGGCGGCGGCCGAGTTCGATACCGCTGTCATCGGCACGCTCCACTCGGTCTGCGCGCGGGTGCTGCGGCTGGCCGGTATTCCGGCCGCCGACACCGGCGACGAAGAACTGCGGGCCCGCGTGCTCGACGAGGTGATCAACGACACAATCGTCACGGAGACGCTCGCGGGCAGGCAGTGGGGCGAAGACAGCCTCCACAAGCTCGTGACCAAACGGCTGGGAGATCCGTTTCTCAAGCCTTGGTTTGATGCAGCCGACTGCACCGAGGAGCAGGTCGCCCTGCTCGAGGCGTTGCCGAAGCTCGTGATCGGCTGCGCCGAGCGGGTTCGCGAGCGGATGCGGTCGAGCCCGAGCTATGACGATCTGCT
>JBBDNW010000276.1:0-2079 GCA_040877375.1 Pirellulales bacterium
AAACCGGGCGTCGGCGGCAACCTCCTGACGACGAAAGACTACGGCGACTTCGTGCTCCGGTTCGACTTCAAACTCACGCCGGGCGCCAACAACGGGCTCGGTATCCGGGCGCCTGCGACCGGCGATGCCGCGTTTGAGGGTATGGAAATCCAGATCCTCGACGATGGGCATCCGAAGTATGCAAGCCTGCAACCGTGGCAGATGCATGGTTCGATCTACGGCGTGGCTGCGGCCGAGCGGGACTGCCTCAAGCCGGTCGGCGAGTGGAACTCGGAGGAGGTCACGGTTCGCGGATCCCAGGTCACAGTCGTGGTCAATGGGAAGCAGATCATCGATGTCGATGTCTCACCGTTCCGCGATGGGAAGCCGACGCCCGACGGTAAGCCGCATCCGGGACTTTCCCGCACGGCGGGCCGAATCGGCTTTCTTGGTCACGGGGACGAGGTCCATTTCCGTACTATTCGCCTTCAGGAGTTGAAATGAGCCACCCCGATCCCGCTTCCCAGCAGGCCCCGACGTTTCGCCTCTGGCTGATGATGGTGCTAGAGTTCGCGATTTGGGGCGCATGGCTGCCCCTGATTTGGGGCTACATGGGGGCGGGCGTCGCCGACGGCGGCCTCGGCTTCACCGGGGCACAGATCGCCTGGGTCGGCAGCGCGTTCGCGATCGCGTCGATCGTGGGCATCTTCTTCTCGAGCCAGTTCGCCGACCGCACGTTCGCGGCCGAGAAGTTCATGGCGTTTAGCCACCTCGTCGGTGGTTTGGCCATCCTCGGGATGTATTGGGCCAAGGATTTTCCCACGTTCTTCGGGCTCATGCTCCTCCACGCCCTCTTCTACGTGCCGACCATCTCCGTCTCCAACTCGCTGGCGTTCGCCCACATGAAAAACGCCCAGAAGGAGTTCGGTATCGTCCGGATGGGTGGCACGATCGGCTGGATTCTCGTTGCCTGGCCCCTCTATTTTATTCTCGAGGGGAAAACGGGCGCGGAGGCGGTGGCCGCCAGTCGCACGATCTTCCTGCTCTCGGGCCTGCTCTCGCTGACGCTGGCCGCCTACAGTCTGCTCCTGCCGCACACACCGCCCAAGCCGGCGGCCGCTGGGGAGGCGGGCTTCGCGTGGATCAAGGCGGCGCGGTTTCTCGCCAAGCCCTATCTTGCGGTCCTGTTCCTGGTGACGTTTATCGATGCGGTGATCCACAACGGCTACTTCGTGATGGCCGGTGACTTCCTGGGCAGCAAGACGGTCGGTCTCGCGCCCAAGTGGATCATGCCGGTGATGAGCATTGGCCAGGTAGCCGAGATCGCCACCATGGCGGTGCTCGGGACCGTGCTCGCGAAGCTCGGCTGGAAGACGACGATGATCCTGGGCATCCTCGGCCACGCAGCCAGGTTCGCGGTGTTCGCGCTCATGCCGCAGAATCAGGCGGTGATCATCGCGGTGCAGGTGCTCCATGGCATCTGCTACGCCTTCTTCTTTGCCACGCTTTACATCTTCATCGATGCGGCCTTCCCCAAGGACGTGCGGAGCAGCGCCCAGAGCCTGTTCAATCTGCTCGTGCTGGGCCTTGGTGACCTCGCGGCCAAGTGGCTCTTCATCCCGTTGCAGGAGAGTCTTAAGGGCGAGACGGGTGTGGACTACCGCCGGCTGTTCCTCGTGCCAACGTTCATGGCGCTGGTCGCCGCGGTGGCTCTGGCGGTCGCCTTCTGGCCGCCGAAGTCGCTGGCCACAGCCGCCGAGACCGAGGACGATCTCGAGACCGAGCCCCAGGCGATTACCTGAAGCAGCGATCAAGAAGCCCGGAGCGCGAGCGATGGGAATGCGGGTGGCGGGAGCGACGGCGGCGCGGAGCGTGTTGGGGTGGCGGGCGTATTCCCCGCGCTCGCGCTTGGGGCTTCCTGCCGGGAAGCGGCGCGAGATGCCGTGCGGACGCGGCGCGGGAGGCTCTCAAGAAGCCCGGAGCGCGAGCGATGGGAATGCGGGTGGCGGGCGCGATGGTGGCGTGGAGCGAGTGGGGATGGGGGACGTATTCCCCGCGCTCGCGCTTGGGGCTTCCTGCCGGGAAGCGGCGCGAGATGCC
>JBBDNW010000276.1:2179-9062 GCA_040877375.1 Pirellulales bacterium
CGTATTCCCCGCGCTCGCGCTTGGGGCTTCCTGCCGGGAAGCGGCGCGAGATGCCGTGCGGACGCGGCGCGGGAGGCTCTCAAGAAGCCCGGAGCGCGAGCGATGGGAATGCGGGTGGCGGGCGCGATGGTGGCGTGGAGCGAGTGGGGATGGGGGACGTATTCCCCGCGCTCGCGCCTGGGGCTTCCTGCCGGGCCGGGTTACGCGAGGATGCCCTGAACGACCTTGCCGGCGATGCCGGTGAGCCGCACGTCGAGCCCTTGAAACTTGGTGGTCAGGCGGTGATGGTCGATCCCAAGCAGCGCTAGCATCGTGGCATGGAGGTCGTGCACGTCGACGACGTTTTCCACAGCGCGGTAGCCGAGCTCATCGGTCGCCCCCCAGGTGATCCCTGGTTTCACACCTCCGCCCGCCATGAACACGCTGAACCCGAGGATGTGGTGGTCGCGGCCGGTGCCCTGGCCCATCGGAGTGCGGCCGAACTCGCCGCCCCAGAGCACGAGCGTGTCGTCGAGTAGACCGCGGCGGCCGAGGTCCTCGATCAACGCGGCGGTGGGCCTATCGACGGCTGCCGCGCCGTCCGTCATGCCCTGTTCGATGCCGCCGTGGTGGTCCCAGGCTCGGTGGTAGAGCTGGATCATTCGCACGCCGCGCTCGGCAAGCCGCCGGGCGAGGAGGCAGTTTGACGCGAACGAGCCGTCCCCCGGCTCCTTCACACCGTAGAGGTCGAGCGTCTCGCGTGTCTCGCCGCTGAAGTCGGTGAGTTCCGGCACACTGGCCTGCATGCGGAAGGCCATTTCGTACTGCGCAATGCGGGTCGCGATGTCGGGGTCGTTCTGCTCCTCGGCGAGGAACCCGTTGAGGCGGCGGATCTCCTCGACCACCTGCCGCTGGGTGCTCTGGCAGACGCCCTCGGGATTGCCGATGTAGTGGACGGCGTCTCCCTTCGATTGGAACAGGATGCCCTGGAACCGACCGGGGAGCACGCCGCTGCTCCACTGGCGCGAGGAGATGGGCTGCTGGCCGTGCCGGCCCGTGGAGGTGAGCACGATGAACCCCGGGAGGTTCTGTGATGCGGAGCCGAGTCCGTAGAGGAGCCACGAGCCCATGCTCGGTCGCCCCTTGATAATCGAGCCCGTGTTCATGAAGGCATGGGCTGTGTCGTGGTTGATCTGCTCCGTTTGCATCGAACGGATCACGCACAGCCGGTCGGCCTGGCGGGCGATATTCGGAAACAGGTCGCTGATCTCGATGCCCGACGCGCCGTACTTTTTGAAGCCGACGAACGAGCCCCGCGCCTTGAGTTCCGTGTTTTGCAGTTGTGCAAGCTGCTGCCCCTTGGTGAACGACTCGGGGAAGGGCTTGCCGTCGAGCGCCTTGAGAGCCGGCTTCCAGTCGAGGCTTTCAAACTGCGACGGGCCGCCGGCCATGCACAGGAAGATCACCCGCTTCGCCTTGACAGGCAGGTGGGGGCGGTCAAGCGCGCCTGCCCAATCGAAGGGTTTTTCCTGTAGCGTTGCTACGGCACCGGCCTCCTGGCCGAGCATCGCCAACGCGATGCCGCCCATGCCGTAACTGCTCTGCCGGAGGAAGCTGCGGCGTCCGATGATGAAGGGATCGAGGTGATGCATGGTGGGTGTCACACGTGGGAAAAGCGACGTCACGCGGCCAATCAATACCGCGTGATGACCTCCTGGGTGTTGAGCAGGACGCGGGCGACCTGAGTCCAGGCTGCCAGTTCGATCGAATCCAGGGCAGGGCGGGGCGACAGCCCGGTCGCGAGGGACTTGTCGGCGTCGCCCGGGCTGCGCTTGAAGGTTTCGCGCATCTCCGCGAGGAACGTGGCGAGCGAAGCGGCCTCGTTGTCGCGGGGCTCCCTGTTGAGGGCCATGCGGTAGGCGAGCCGGAGGCGGGCGGCGTCGTCGTGAGCCGAGTTGTCCTCGAGAAGCCTAGCCGCGAAGCCGCGGGCAGCCTCGACGAAGGTCGGATCGTTGAGAAGCGTGAGGGCCTGTTGGGGTGTGTTGCTGACGGTCCGGGCGGCGGCGCACTCGTCGCGTGCCGGCGCGTCGAAGTTGGCCATCATGGGATGAAGAAAGGTCCGCTGCCAGTGCGTGTAGACGCCGCGGCGCCACTGGCGGGCATCGGTGTCGGCCGTGTAGGTGCGGTTCGGGAACTGAATCGCGGCGTAGTAGTCCGCGGGCTGATAGGGCTTCACGCTCGGGCCACCGATGTCGGCGATGTCGAGCAGGGCCGCGATTGCGAGAGCGTTGTCGCGGACGAACTCGGCCTCCAGTCGCCGCGGGTTTTGCGAGGCGAGGAGCCGGTTGGATGGGTCGATGGCCTGTGCCTGCGGCTGAAACACGCTCGACTGCCGGTAGGTGCGACTGGTGACGATCAGCCGCACGAGATGCTTGACGTCCCAGCCCGATTCGCGGAACTCGCAAGCGAGCCAGTCGAGCAGTTCTGGATTCGAGGGGAGCTCACCCTGGGAACCAAGATCATCGACGGCCGCGCTCAGGCCCGTGCCGAAGAACATCACCCAGAGCCGGTTGACAACGGCGCGGGCCGTGATTGGATTGGCATCGGACACGAGCCAGTTGGCGAGGTCGAGCCGCGTGAGCCGCTTTGAGTCAGTGCTCTCGATGCGGCCCGGCAGGAAGGAGGGTGTGGCCGGCATGACGATCGGACCGCTCTCGTCCTGCCAGTTGCCGCGGGGCAATACGCGGATCGGCAGCGGCGTAGCAACGGCCTGCGTCACCATCGTCCACGCCCGGCCACCAAAGAGCCCTCGCACCCGGTCGGCCAGCCGACGCGTTTCATCGAAGGCGGCGCGATCGTATGCGGTCGCCATCAGAAACACGGTCGTGGCACGGATGACCTGTGCCGGCGACCGTGTTGAGACGGGAACCAGCAGGGCGGCGACGTCGTCGACACTCGCTGCGTCGAGCGGGTCGACCGCCGCGAGCGGGCTCACGGTCACCTTGACGGGCACGTCGCCGGCGCCCTCCACCGTGACCACGAGCCTCTCACCCTCGCGGAGCGTGATCGGGTCGACGAGCCACGCTGCCCGGAGCCGGCCGTCCGCTGGCAACGGCTTCGGCAGCCGCCATTCCTTGTCTACGCCGGGCACTTCTGCGCCCGATTGGTGGACGGGCCGTTTGGCGGTGGCTGCGCCCAACCGCAGCGGCACGGGCCGCGGCTGGCCCTTAGCCGGCTGAATCGCCACCGCGACCGTGAGCGACTTGCCGGGGATCGCGGTGAGTTTGCCGGCGTCGATACCGGCGGTGAGCACTTCCAGGCCAACGGCCGTCACCGCTGGCACCTGCGGTCCCTCCAGCACGAACTGCGGGGGGCCGGTCTTCGCGGTGGGCTTGCCCTCGGCCGGAGCCGGTGGCGGCTCCGCTGCCGTAAGTTCGAGCCAGCCGTCCGGGTGCGATGCCAGAAAGGTCGCAACGTCCACCTCCCAGGCGGCCTGCGTGGCCATGGCCTGAGGATGGCCCGCGAGCCGAGCGGCCGCCCCGGCAACGTGCTGCGAGAGGGCCTGCTCGGCGAGGGAGAGCTGTTTCTTGGCCCACGGGCTCTCCACCTCGATCTCGGGCGGGAACGGAGAGTCGTTGTTGATGCCTTTGAGTTCTGGCTCTGGCGTGTAGCCATAGTCGCTATACACGCCCCACTGCTTCATGTCGGCGAAGAACGCTTGGAGTTCGTAGAAATCACGGGACTTGATCGGATCGAACTTGTGGTCGTGGCACTCGGCGCAGCCGAACGTGCTGCCAAACCAGGCGGCCGCCACGGCCCGCACCCGCTCGGCGCCATACTTCGCGAGGTATTCCTTCGACTGTGCGCCTCCCTCGCGGGTCATCATGTTGAGCCGGTTGTAGCCGGTGGCGACCAGCTGCTCATGAGTGGGATCGGGGAGGAGGTCGCCTGCGAGTTGCTCCCGTGTGAACTGGTCGAACGGCTTGTTGGCATTGAACGCATCGATCACGTAGTCGCGGTAGGGAAAGATCCGCTGGTTCTGATCGCCGTGAAATCCAACGGTGTCGGCAAAGCGGGCAATGTCGAGCCACCAGACGGCCATGCGTTCGCCGAAGTGGGGTGACGCGAGCAGGCGATCCACTTGCGGCGCGGAGGTAGACGAATCTCCCTTCGCGGTCAGGACAACCTCCGGCGGCAGCCCGGTGAGATCGAGTGCAAGCCGCCGCTCCAGCACATGGGGTGCGGCCTCCGGCGACAACGCCAATCCTTTCGAGGTGAGCTGCGCTTCGATGAAGGCATCGATTGGATTGACGCCCTCGCGGCCGGCCGGCAGTGCCGGTCGCACGAGTGGTGCGTAGGCCCAGTGCGGCTCATACACGGCCCCCTCGGCCACCCAGCGTTTCAGCAGTTCCTTCTGCCGTGCCGTGAGGGGCTTGTGCGCCGATTCCGGTGGCATCGGATCCGCGTCATCGAAGATCCTCGCAATGATCGCACTGGCCTGCGGGCTCCCCGGCACGATCGGGACGACTCCGCCCTCCGTCTCGCCGAGCGCCGCCTCGCGGAGATCGAGACGCATCCCGGCCTCTCGGGTCGAGGCATCAAAGCCGTGGCAGTGGAAGCACGTGTCGGACATGATCGGCCGGATGTCGCGGTTGAACGACACCGGCTCCGCATGACCGGCCCGCGGATAGGCGATGGCCAGAGCGCTCCAGATAATCGCGATCCAACGCATGGGCGAGGTCTCTTGGCTCAAAGAACTTTTCTCAATGGTAGTCCTCCCTTGGCGAACGTGCCAGTTGGTTGAGAGACCCCGAGGGCCTGGAAATCCAGGCTTTGGCAGTGGCAAATCGAGACGACCGAAGCTGGTCGCCAGTCAGCCGCAACTCCTCACTTCCCCACGGAAGCGGGTGTTTCTTCGTCTATACGCCCGCGAACGTCTCGCGGTTATCGTCATACCACCGGAAGCGGCGCTGGACCTCGCTGAGCAGCGGACCCGCCTCCGCCTCGTAGTCGGCGAGCGGGCGTCCCCGACTTGGTGCGCGGTTGGAGCGAGGTAAGGTCACCGGCACCTCCATTCCAAACCCGTTGAGCGCGTCCCATAGGCCTTGCTCCAACCGGTCAAACTGCACGAGCCTTGTCCGCGGCCAGGCCGGCCCGCCGAACGGCCGGCGAAGGGCAGCAGCCTGAGCGCGGCGCATTTCCACCGCGCTATCATCCACTCGCTGGAGAGCCGGGCGAGCGACTTCCGTACGCCGCAGTGCGGATTCCGTCGACTGACCGGGAGCGCATCTGGAAAGGCCTGCGTGAACCACTCGCTGATCGACGTGCCCGCTGTCTTCGGATAGTGGGCGAAGGCGATGCGATGAACAGAGCTGTAGAGCATGCGTCCGAACCAGAGGAGGCGACCCTTGGCCATGCTCAATCCGTCCAGCACAGGCCCCGTATTTCCCCCGGAATGCCTCGTGCTCATCCTGCCGAACGACGGCCGATGGGCAGAGCAACGTCATTCGCAGCCCGATTCTTGAGACTTTTTCAGGGTGCCGTTTCCGTACCGGGATCCAGGTCCAGGGGAGCTTCGATGAAGACTTCCACCTGCTGCCCGACAAACAGACGCGGCCGGCCGTGGGGATCGAACTTGTAGATCACCTGCAGCACGCGCGTGTCGACCCGCTCGGTGTTGTCGCCGGTGAGTGATTTCTTGGGTACGACGAACGGCTCCACCCGGACGAAGTGAAGCGGATAGCGTTGCTGGAGATTTCCCCGAGGCACTGCGTATGCGGCGGCATCCTCCTGAAAGCGAGGGATGTCGTATTCATCGATGTCGACTCGGACGTGGAGGCGATCCACGTTTCCGAGCGTCACGAGTGTTTGCCCCTGGGTGTTGCCTACGAACTCTCCGGGGTGCACGTCCGTCTGGAGGACCTTGCCCTGCACCAAGGCCCGAACGGTCAGTCGCTCGATATCGGTTTCGATCCCCGCCACGACCGCCTCGGCCTCTGTGATCTGCGTCTTCGTGACGTCCCGGTCGTATTCCCAGGAACCGGCTGCGAGGAGTTTGTAATCCGCCTCCGCCTTGTCGTACTTCGCCTTCGCGGTCTTGAAGAGATCGCGTTTTGTGATGAGCTCCTCTTCGGTCGTCACCTTGCTGGCGAAGGTCTGTTCCGCGCGTCGTGCCACATCGGCCGCCGAATCCAAGCTGGCTTTTGCGGCGCTGACCTCGGCCAGTGCGGCCGGTAGTTTTTCCATCCGGGGCTCGGCTTCCTGACGAACGAGTTCCGCCCGGGCACGTGAGAGCGATGCTCGCCCCGTGGCCAGTTCCCTCTGAAGTTCGCGGTCATCGAGCCGGAAGAGGGGATCTCCGACGGCGACGTCGTCGCCCTGGCGCGCATACACCTCGACGACGATTCCGGTCATGGGCGTGCCGATAAAGATGTTGTCGCTCTGCGCCTCGATGATTCCCGACGCAGCCAGCGTGTTGGAGAACGGGCTCATCGCCGGCATGATCGGCGGTCGAGTGTCCTTCGCGATCATGCGCGTGTGCTGCACGTACCACAGCGTGAATCCGAGGAGCGACAGCGCTATCAAGGGCAGGCCGTAGCGTACGACCAAATCGCCAACACTCACGGGGCGGTTCGTGCGGCGGTCATGCGGAGGCGGCTGTTTGAGCAGCATGAAGGATCTCGCGTGTCGGCTACGGGCTGGTCACCGATCACCGCATCATATGTTCCCGGAAGCCCGAGGTTCTGTCCGTTGGTGGTGGTCACGGATAGGACGGTCAACGGCACTTCGGCAAGCGCTTTCCGGTCGGGAATCGCCGCGGATTGGAACGCATTGCGTCGGATGCCTTCAAGAAGCCCGGAGCGCGAGCGATGGGTATGCGGGTGGCGACCGTGGGCGTGGTACG
>JBBDNW010000277.1:0-7563 GCA_040877375.1 Pirellulales bacterium
CACCGCCGAAGTCGCCACCCGGATACCCATCGCTCGCGCTCCGGGCTTTTTGGGGGCACCCGACGCAACGCGTTTCGATCCGCGCAGCCTCCCGTCAGCGTTTGCGGATCATGGCGCGGGTGGGGGAGGAATTTCCGCTGGAGTGCCCTTGGGTGTGGCGGCGACATCCGGCTCATTGCGTTACACCCATGCCGAGGCCGATTCATACGACGACGGCCGGCAGGAGCCGGCCCACTTCGAACCGGAGGTTCGCAGACGCGACAGCACAAAAACTTGCAGTTTTTGCGATCTTTTGTATAGTCTCATGGATGCAGCCACTTAAGCAGCTCGCACGGGTTTTGCGCCTGCTGGCGAATCGCGAGCATTGCGTCTTTGCCGCTTCGGATGTGGCCGCAGCGGTGCCTGAGTGCGGGCATCTGGCGGGACTTCTATCACGGGCCGTGAAGACGGGGCTGCTCGAGCGGGTCTGCCGGGGCATCTACCTCTATCCCTTGCCGGACTACCCGACAGGCCATCTGCTGTTTCATGCAGCGGCGCGGCTGCGGGCGGGTGACTTCAATTACATCAGCCTCGAGACCGTCCTCAGTGACGCCGGAGTGATATCGCAGGTGCCGATGAACTGGATCAGCATCATGACCTCCGGCCGCAGCCATGTGGTCGACTGCGGAGACTACGGCCACATCGAGTTCGTGCATACCGCCCAGCGTCCTGACGACGTGAGCCGCGAGCTGACGTATGACGCCGATCGCCGCCTCTGGCGAGCCTCCGTACGACAGGCCCTCCGCGATATGAACGCCACACGCCGCAGCCTGGAACTCGTGAACGAGGAGGCCCTCCATGAGTTTGTTCGACCAGCTCGTTGACGAGGCGTTGCGTGCCCGCGCAGACCTGTCCTTGCTTCGGCCCGTGGTGGAAAAGGAACTGCTGCATCACGACATTCTGCGCGAAATGAGCCAGGCCGGATTGCTCGTCGGGCTGACCTTCATCGGCGGGACCTGCCTGCGAGCCTGTTACGGCTCTTCGCGACTCAGCGAAGATCTCGACTTCACGGGCGGGAGCGACTTCCGGCGCAGCACTCTGGCCGAACTGGCGACGATCCTCACCGACCGGCTGAAGAACCGATATGACCTGCCGGTCAGGGTCAGTGAACCCGTGAAGATCAGAGGAAATGTTTCCACCTGGAAGCTCGTCATCGAGACCCGCCCCGGCCGAAAGCATCTGCCGGCCCAGCGGATCAACCTCGACATCTGCGCGATTCCCAGCCATGACCCCCGGCCGATGATGCTGCGGAATCTGTACGGCGTGGACCTCGGTACCGCGGGCCTCATCCTCCAGGCGGAGAGCCGAGAGGAGATCCTGGCCGACAAGGTCGTCGCGCTTGCCTTGCGAGAAAACCGCATTAAAAACCGCGACCTTTGGGACATTGCCTGGCTCACACAGCAGGGTGTCGAACTCCCGCTCTCACTCATTCCGCTGAAGATCCGAGATCACAAAAGTGAGAAGGCCGGTTTCACAGCGGCGCTCGAGTCTCGGCTCGCGGCGCTCCGCGTTCAGCCCGACGCGCGCACGGACTTCATCAAGGAGATGCGGCGTTTTCTGCCGGCCGCCGCCATCCGCGACACCATTGAAAAGGAGTCGTATTGGGGCTATCTGACCCAGGTCGTGACGCAGCTTGGCCAGAGTGCGTTGGCGGCTTTGAAATCGCCATCATGAAGCCGCTGCTCGTCGTGAAAACGGCGAACATACGGACTCTTTTTACGCTGCCGGCCGCGCGGCAAAAGGCGAAGAACCGCAGAAAGAAAGTCCACCGGGTAGACCTCTATCCAAAGGTGCTCATCCGGCCGATCTGCGGCTGCTGCGACAGCCCGTTGATCCTCGGTCGTTCAGCCGGGAAGTATCAGAGTTTCTTCTGCTTCAATGCCTCGAGTGGCATGAGGGGATGCACCAACGGCGGCTACAAGTCGGCCCGGATCATCGACGATGCCGCACTCGGCACCGTGATGGCGACGCTCTTCACCGACGGCTTCATCGCCGACCTGACGGCCGACGTAAACATGCGGCTGGCGTGGATCGCCCGGCAGCCGATTCCGTCGACCAAGCGGGAGCGGCTCAAGGAACTCCAGCGGGCCAGCCGGCGGCCGAAAGTGAAGAGCGTCCGGGAACAGGACGTCGTCGCGGCGCTCGGGAAGCTTCGCGACCTGCTTCAGGGCGACGTGGGCGTGGCGGGGCGTGTGGAGTCTGCAGCGAGCAACCGGCTGAAAGCACTGGTAGGGCGACGCCAAAGGAGGTGGTCGTGCCTCTGAATCGAAAATGCCATCGGTTAAGCGGCGACCTCCCGGTCATACCACCAGCCGACTCACAGCCGCCGCAGGTGTGATGATGGGCATACCGCGAAACTCGCCGATCCCGAGAAGGTGGAAATCGCCTGAGACGATCGCGTTTGCGTCGCCGGCAACGGCTGTCGCAACCACGATATCGACATCGGGATCGGCGAGGATTACCGGACCAATATCAGCGGGGACGACAAGTTGCACGAGTGCCGCATATCCCTCAAAGAGTTCCGCCGCGTCCACCCCTGCTCAGCCAGTTGGGCAGCGAACTTCTTTCGAAACAGAACGTCGTGCAACTCGTCCAAGAGTGTCCAAGAGCGGCACACTCGAAATGATCTGCGCGGTGCCGGCCGCAGCCGCGTCGATCAGTCGCCCTGGTACTCCGCCCCAGATGAGGCCGGATACAGCGGTGTTCGTATCAAGCACCAGCCGCACGGCGCCGCTCCGCACGGTACGCCTTGATCTCGGCTGCGATCTCTTCGGTCGTCATGGGAGGCATTGCGGCCACAGCAAGCTTTTGGCGAGTGGCTTGCATCTTCGCGACGCGAGCTGCCGCGAGTCGTTCGCGAAGGAGTGCCTCGATCGAGTTAGGCTCGAGCAAGCCTTCGGCAGCGGCCTCCTTGGCGAGGGCGTCGGAAATCGTGATTTGGACGGTGGTCATGGGTGGCTATCCCGGTGGTTAGGCCGAAACTGCTCCAGATTATACGCGAGAAACTGGGCGGATCGTATACATCACCCCCGCGGCCAGGCCTTGCAAGATGATCCAACCGTCACCAAGTGGGAGTTCCTACATGGTGACCGTTGGACAACAGCTACACCTTCGTACCGTCGCGGTTGCCGAGGGCCATGGTGAGCGTGCCAAAAACACTCAGCATTTCCTCTCCCTCAACTCGCAGTTCCTCCGCGTCACCGAGCGTGTTGAGCGCGGGGTTCCCCGGAAACGGCCACCGCTTGATCCTGTTGACTGGAATCATGGCTGCACATGCCTCCTCTGTATGAACGCGCTTGTCGCGTCGTCTCCACCGACGAAGCCGACCTGGAACTGAACAATCGACCCAAACCCTGACCAGCGAACCGAGCCGTCCCGATCCGTTCCCCGCCGCGGCCGTCCGCAAAAGGGCATCCGTAATTCGATTGCGTGCGGCGAAATAGATCCGCACGCGATATATGAGTTCTTCAGCCGCAGTCGCCGGCTGGCGTGGCCATCGAATTGTCTGGCAGCCAATGGACTGGCTGCCGGGGGTTTGGTCTGCATAGACCGGCCGCAGGCACGAGCCCTACGACTGAACACAAGGCTACCAAACGACCGAGGGGTGTCAACCGTTTGAAGCGGGTCATGGCCTGCTTCCCGCCGGATGGGGTATCACATGGGTTTTCCCTAGCCCTTTCCGCTGGCGCAAATCTCGCATGTCCACGGTCTCCCCGCCGCTGTCGCACCCCTCGGCCGCCGCGCTCCCCGCCCCCGGCGAGGTCGTTCGCTGCCGTACCCGCGCGTGGCTCGTAGACGCAGTCGATCCCTCACCCCACGGCACGATCGTGTCGCTCTCGTGCCTCGAAGACGACGCCCAGGGCGAGGAACTCGAGGTGCTCTGGGAGGCGGAGCTCGACACCCAGATCATCAACCGTGAAGCCTGGAAGAGCATCGGTCGCAAAGGCTTCGATGATCCGCGACACTTTAGCGCCTTTGTTCGCACGCTCCGCTGGCACTGCGTCACCGCCACCGACCCCAAGCTCTTTCAGTCACCCTTCCGGGCTGGCATCCGTCTCGACGCCTACCAGCTCGAGCCGCTCCGCAAAGCCCTCCTTCTGCCACGGGTAAATCTCTTCATCGCCGACGACGTGGGCCTCGGCAAAACGATCGAAGCCGGCCTCATCGCCAGCGAGCTTCTGCTCCGCCGCCGCGTGAAAGACATCGTCGTGATCTGCCCGCCCTCGATGGTGCCGCAATGGCGCGACGAGCTCGAAAGCCGTTTTGGCCTCGTCTTCAATCCCCTCGACCGTCTTGCCATGGACCGCATCCGCCAAGAACGCGGCTGGTCGGTCAACCCCTGGAGCACCCATCCACGCTGGCTCGTGTCCAGCCGCCTCCTCATCGACGAGACCTACGCCGGCCCCTTGCGCGACTGGCTCGGCACGCTCAAGGCTGGCTCGCTCTTGATCTTCGACGAGGCCCACCACGCCGCCCCATCGAGCGACAACCGCTACGCGATCGATAGCCGGATCACCCGCGCCGTTCGCGACCTCGCCCCCCGGTTCGAGCACCGCCTCTTCCTTTCGGCCACGCCCCACAACGGCCACTCCAACAGTTTTTCGGCGCTTCTGGAAATCCTCGACCCGCAACGGTTCACCCGCGGCGTCAAGGTTCGCGTCAAGGATCTCGATCCGGTCATGGTCCGCCGCTTGAAGGAAGACATCCGCAGCCGCGTGGGCGGGTTTCCCGAGCGGATCGTGAAGCAGATCGATATCGCCAACCTCGCCCCCGACGCCCCCGAGCTCGAACTCCCCCGCCTGCTCGCCGAATACCGCGACCTTCGCAAAACCCGGCTCACGGAAAAAGCCACCCGCAGACAGTCTGCCGAGGCGATGCTCGTCATCGTCGGCCTCCAGACCCGCCTGCTTTCGAGCACCGAGGCCTTTTATAGAACGCTCCTGGTGCATCGCCGCTCGATGGAAAAGGTCTGGGCAGCCGAAGCGGACCACACTCCTGACCCGCAGGCCCATCTCCCGATCACGGCCGCCACTACCGACGCCGCCCTCACCGCCCCCTCGGCCGACGACGACCGCGCCGACCTGGATCCTGAGGAACTGGCGACTATCGAAGACGACGCCGTGGCCTCGCTCACCGCCGCCACACCCGTCGGCCCCGCGTCGCTCGCCGCCCGCGAGCGCGACCTGCTCGACCGGATGGCGGCAATCGCCGACGGCGAACGTTTTCAACCCGACGCCCGCATCCGGGCCTTGGTCGCCTGGCTCCAGCAGCACTGCTGCCCTGCAATCCAGGTTCCCGGCAATAGCGCAGGCCCTCCACGCAGCACCTCCACCGCCTGGACCGACCGCCGCGTCCTGATCTTCACCGAGTGGGAAGACACCGCCCGCTACCTCACGCAGATGCTCTCCGCCGCCATCGACGGCACCGACTCGGCCGACCGCCGAATCGCCGTCTACCGCGGCTCCACCCCCGCGGATCGCCGCGAGGAAATCAAACGCGCCTTCAACACTAATCCGGCCAAGGAGCCGCTGCGGATCCTCATCGCCACCGACGCCGCCCGCGAAGGCCTCAACCTCCAGGCCCACTGCCACGACCTGTTTCACTTCGACCTCCCCTGGAACCCCGGCCGCCTCGAGCAGCGTAACGGCCGCATCGACCGCAAGCTCCAGCCTGCGCCGCAAGTCTTCTGCTACTACTTCGTCCACACGCAGCGGCCCGAAGACCGCGTGCTCAAAGTCCTCGTCGAGAAGACTGAGCGAATCACCCGCGAACTCGGCAGCCTCTCGCAGGTGCTCGAATCGAAGATCAACAAGATCCTGAAGTCGGGCATCGACCGGGCCACCGCCGACGCTCAGGCTGCCGACCTCGATGCCGTCGCCCTCGACGCCGCCACGCAGGCCGCGGTGGACGAGGAACTGGAAGCCACTCGGGCCCGCCTCACCAAGATCGACGACCAGATCGAAACCCTCCGCAACCGGGTCAACGACGCCCGCCGCGCGATCGGTCTCGATGAGGAGCACCTTCGCGACGCCCTCTCTTGTGCCTTGGAGATGAACCGGGCCGAGCCGCTGGCCCCGCTGCCGGCCGATCCCGCCGCCCCCTCCGACACGCCCCCGCGCTACGCCCTCCCCGACCTCGACACCCGTCTTGGCCGCGACTCATCCTGGAGCGACACCCTCGACACGCTCCGCGAGCCCCCCGACGCCGGCCCCCGCGACTTCCTCTGGCGGAAGGAAAAACCGATCCGCCCGGTCGTGTTCACCGCCCCTCGTGGCATCGACGATTCCGTCGTCCAGCTCCACCTCGAGCACCGCCTCGTGAAGCGGCTGCTCGGCCGGTTCCTCGCCCAGGGGTTTGTGCACGACGACCTCTCCCGCGCCCTCCTCGGCCAGTCGGCCGACGCCATCCCACGCGTGATCCTCTTGGGCCGCCTCTCGCTCTACGGTGCCGGCGCCGTCCGGCTCCATCAGGAGATCCTCACCGTCACCGCCCAGTGGACCGACCCGGCAAGTCGCAAGGGCGTGCTCTCGCCCTACAAGCGATCCGCCGAGCAACACACGCTCACGCTCCTCGAAGACGCGATGCGGCCCGCCGCCGGAGCAGGCGTGTCCGACACCGTTCGCTCAAAACTTCTCGCGGCAATGCCCCGCGACGTTGAGGAGCTACTCGTCCATCTGGAGACCCGCGGCGAGGAACACCGCGCCGACGCCGAAGCATTGCTCCAGAAGCGGGCCACCGCGGAAAGCGAGGCAATCCGCACCGTCCTCGTCGACCAAAAAGCCCGCATCCAAAAAGAGCTCGCCACGGCCGACGACCCGCAAAAAACATTCGGCGGCGACTTCAACGACGACGAAAAACGCCACCGCGACCTTGATCGCCGCGCCTGGCAGCGCTTTTTGGACCGCGTCGACGACGACATCGCCAGCGAGCCCGCGCGGATCGTCGACTTCTACGCCGTAAAAAGCTACCGCATCGAACCGGTCGGCATCGCCTACCTCTGGCCAATCACCAACTAGCAACGAATCGCTCCCAGGAAGCCCTGAGCGCAAGCGACGGGAATCCGGGTCAGCCCCTATGACCGACTACCAACACGAAAAAACGCTCGCCGACCACCGCGCTTGGCTCGGCACACTCGCCCCCGAGGGCCTCGTCGTTTCGCCGGCGGTCCTCGCCGACGCGCAACTCGTCCTCGGGCTCCTCGACCCCGAACGCCAGCGACTCTTCACGAGCCTCTCGGCGAGACGCGGCGACATCCCCGAAGGCCGCGAACTCACCCCCGAGCAAGCCGACGAGTTTTTCGTTCCTGACATCCCCCGGTTTCTCGCGGCGTTCCTCGGCTGGCCCGCCGACTTGCTTCTCGGCCTCTCACCCGCCGCGCCCGTCCCCGACGTGCTCCGCATCCCGCTGCCCGAGCTCAACGAAGAACTTTTCCCGTCCTACGCCCTCACCGACCCCAAACCCAAAGACGCCGCCCGCCCCTGGCTGCTCCTTATAAAGGTCTTGCCCGTCGGCACCGACCTCGAC
>JBBDNW010000277.1:7663-9051 GCA_040877375.1 Pirellulales bacterium
GATTTCCAGGCCAGCGTCTCCACGGCGCTGGCCCAGCAGGTGATCGACGCCGCCTTCGAGCTCGTCCGTGGGTTCCAGGCTGCCAACGAAAAGACACATGGAAAACTCCTCGCCGACGTCCTCGCCCGCAAGCCCAACGAAGTCTACGAGGGCCTGCTGACTGTTCTCATGCGGCTGGTGTTCACGCTCTACGCGGAAGACCGCGGCCTCCTGCCGGGGTCGAGCCTCTACCAGCAGCACTACGGCATCCACGGCCTCTTTGAGCGGCTCCGTACCGATGCCGCAAAGCACCCCGACACGATGGATCTCCGCTACGGCGCCTGGCCCCAACTCGTCGCGCTCTTTCGGCTGATCTACTCGGGCTCGTCGCATCCCGAACTCAAACTCCCGGCCCGCTCCGGCTATCTCTTCGATCCCGACCGGTTTCCGTGGCTGGAGGGCCGGGCCTTTGCGTCAGGCCCGCAGCAGAAGATTCCCGCTGTCCCCGACGGCACGCTCCACCGCGTTCTCGAAAAACTTTTAATGTTGGACGGTGAGAGGCTCTCATACCGAACTCTAGACGTTGAGCAGATCGGCAGCGTCTACGAAGTGATGATGGGTTTTAATATTGGCCTCGCCGACGGCCCGTCGATCGCGATCAAGCCGAAGAAGAAGCACGGCGCCCCGGTGCCGGTAAACCTCGACGCCCTCCTCGCCTGTAAGCCCGCCGACCGGGCCAAGTGGGTCGAGACCACGACTGACCACAAGCTCACGCCCAAGCAGGCCGAGCCGCTCAAGACATCAACAACCACCGACGATCTCCTCGCGGCCTTAGAGGCCGCCAAAAAAATCGCCCGGTCGGCCACGCCGCAGCCGCTCGCGGCGGGTGCGATGCTGCTCGTACCCAGCGACGAACGCCGCCGCTCTGGCTCCAACTACACGCCCCGCAAGCTCACCGGGCCAATCGTCAGAAAGACGCTCGAACCGATCCTCGCGAACCTCTCCAACGCGCCGCCCGAATCGCAATCGCCAGATCTCCCGTTCGCCGCCGCCACCCCGGCCTCCCCATCCGATAGGAACCCCGGCCCCGCCAACCCGGCCTCCTCATCCGACAGAAACCCCGGCCCCGCCAACCCGGCCTCCTCATCCGACAGGAAGCCCGGAGCGCAAGCGATGGGAATACGCGCCGCCACTTCCCCCGGCCCCACGCCACAACAAATCCTTGACCTCAAAATTTGCGACCCGGCGATGGGATCGGGCGCCTTCCTCGTGGAAGCCTGCCGCCAGCTCGCCGACCACCTTGTCGTAGCCTGGCAGCGTCACGGCGGCATGCCTCCCGTCCCGCCCGACGAAGACGAGCTTCTCCTTGCCAAGCGGCTCGTCGCCCAAAAATGTCTGTACGGCGTCGA
>JBBDNW010000278.1:0-9050 GCA_040877375.1 Pirellulales bacterium
AGAAGCCCGGAGCGCGAGCGATGGGTATGCGGGTGGCGACCGTGGGCGTGGTACGAAGCGAGTTGGGGTGGCGGACGGATTCCCCGCGCTCGCGCTTGGGGCTTCTTGTCGGAAAGCGCCGCGGATCGGATGTCATTCAGCGCATCAGAATCGGACACTCGCGTCTACCGAATCCCCACTATTTTCCCAGGCGAGCATGCCGTGTCAGATGAGGGTGGTGAGCGCGATCCCAATCACTGCGCTGCGCACGCTGCCGTAGTCGATTCTGCCAAAGCGCCAGAGCGTGAGGGCGACCGCGGCCAGCAGCAGCTCGTCGCCCAGCCGGCTGATGGGGAACTTCTCGCGGGCCGCCCAGATCGCCCAGGGGCGGTCGGGATAGTGCACGAGCAGTTGGTGCAATCCAAAACTTGTGGCCATGCACACCGCAGTGAATATCACAAGGTTTCGGGAAATCACTATCAGCAATACCGACCCGAGCGTGAACGCCAGCCAGCGAGAAAACTTCCCGTGGCCCGGATCGCTATCAAGAGCCCGGATACAAAATCGGGCGATCATGAAGCCCACGAAGCTGATGAGCGGAAACATCGCGGGGCTCGGCGGCGGGCGCGGCGATTCCTCTTGCAGGACGCATCAAATGCGAATAGTTTTACGTGACTTTTTTGTCGTTCATATTGAGTCGAGTGGATGAGCCGATTTTTCGGTTGGCTTTTGGGAGGTTGGCGGCCTGACCGCTATGCGTGCAGCCTCGCCAGCGGCTCGCCGGATGGAGGCAGGATCAAAAACCATGAAAAAGAAGGTCGGCCGGAGGCCACCGCGAACTGCGGACAAGCCCGGGAAGAGGTTGGTGGTGACCGCGTTACACATCGAGGCTCGCTGGACGTTCCTGTCGAACCATTCCCATGTGCTGATCCTGCTAGCGCAGCACCCTACACTCGTGCTCCGCAAGGTGGCCGTCCAGGTGGGCATCACCGAGCGGGCGGTGCAGCGAATCGTCGTGGACCTGGAAGATGCAGGGTTTCTCGTCCGGGAAAAGGTGGGTCGTCAGAACCGTTACCGCATCTGCACGAACCTTGCCCTCAGGCACCCCATTGAGGCCCACCGGACGATCGGCGACCTGGTGGGGCTGATTTGAGGTTTCAGCTTGCAAAACCCCTGGTTTCCACGGGCCAGGATTTGAGGTTGTGACGGGCTGCGGAGGGCTTCATGATCAGCGTCTCTAGGAAATTCTCTGACGATGTCACATGAGCATCATGGCGGAGCTGGGAAGCGACCGTGGAAGCGGTTGACCGACGCTCTGCGTTTTGAGCGCAACGATATCTGGACCGTGGTTCTGTTTGCCGCGGCCGTCGGCGTGTTGTCGATCGTCACGCCGGCCGCCATCGAGGCGCTCGTCAATACCGTGGCGTTTGGCGTGCAGCTCTGGCCGGTGATCGTGCTGGCGGGCGTGATGTTCGGCTTCCTGTTGCTCTCGGCCGTGCTGCGGGCGAGCCAGATGTTTGTCGTGGAATGCCTGCAGCGGCGATTTTTCGTGCGGACGGCCGATGCCTTCGCCGACCACTTCGCCCGTGCCGAGATGGAGGCTTTCGACGGCCGCAATCCCACGGACATCGTCAACCGCTTCTTCGAAGTGGCCTCGGTCCAAAAGTCGCTCGCTACGCTGCTCGTGGACGGCATCGGCGTGGTGATGATCACCGTCGTCGGTCTCGGCGTGCTGGCCTTTTATCACCCCTACCTGCTCACCTTTGCCGTGGTGATGGTGGTGCTGGTGTGTTTTCTGCTGTTCGCGCTGGGGATCGGCGGTGTGAAGTCAAGCATCGCGGAAAGCTACGCGAAGTTCGACGTTGCCGCCTGGCTCGAAGAGTTGGCAAAGTGCCCGCACACGTTTCGCTTCGGCCGCGGCGGTGAACTCGCCCACCAGCGGGCGGATGAACTCGCCGATGCCTACGTGACCGCGCGACGGAAACACTTTCGCGTGGTCTGGCGGCAGACGCTGTTTGCGTTTCTGCTGGAGGCCGTGGCGATGACCGTGTTGTTGGGGCTCGGTGGCTGGCTGGTGATCAACCGGCAGCTGACACTCGGCCAGCTCGTGGCCGGAGAGTTGATCGTGGCACTCGTGCTAGCGGCGATTTCAAAGAGTGGAAAATACATCGAGACCTTCTACGATCTTCAGGCCTCGCTCGACAAACTCGGCGTGATCGAGCAACTGCCGCTTGAACGCGAAGGGGGCGAGACGCTGCCGACGGGCGACCGCCCGATGCAGGTGATCGCGGAACTGCGGGTGAACCGGCCGGGCGGCGGCCAGGGCGATACGGCGGCCCTGCGACGGCTCGACATTCGGCCGGGCGAACGGATTGCCGTCTGTGGCCCCTCGGGCAGCGGCAAAACCCGGCTCATGGAAACGCTGGCGCTGCTGAGGGTTCCGGCGGAGGGGCTGCTCGAGTTTGACGGGCTTGATGCGCGGTCGCTCGACAGACCGCAGACTCGGCTGCAACTCGCCTACGTGGGCCAGGCTGAAACCTTTGCTGCTACGGTGGCCGAAAATATTCGTGTAGGGCGAAGCGACCTTTCGGCTGCCGATGTACGCCGCGCCCTGGAGATGGTCGGGCTTGCCGACACCGTAGCCAGGCTGCCGGAAGGGGTGAGCACCCCGATCGCCTCCGACGGTTTGCCGCTCTCCGCCAACGAGGTCTCGCGGCTCTCGATCGCCCGCGGGATCGCGGGCAAGCCGCGGCTTCTGCTCATCAATGGAATGCTCGATCGGCTCGACCTGCGGACCTGCCCGGAGCTGGTTGATTCGCTCTTCGACCCCGCGGCGCCGTGGACGCTCGTGATCGTGACGGCTCGCGACGACATCAAGAACCGGTGCGACAGGACGGTGGAATGGTCATGACGCCACAGCATGCAAACCAACTCGATGGTGCTTCGCGGAAATCGGCTTTGGCTCGCGCGGCGACGCCGCGTTTCGTGAGCACCCTCGCTCGCCTCCTTTTCCTGCTTTTCCTGTCCACGCCATTCCTCTTGGCCCTCGTGCCCTGGCAGCAGACCGTAATGTGCCGGGGGATGGTCACCGCATATTCCCCAACCGAGCGAATGCAGGTGTTGACGGCCCGGGTTTCCGGTCAGGTTCGCACGTGGCACGTGGTCGAGGGAAGCCGCGTCAAGATGAACGATCCGGTGGTCGATATCGAAGATAACGATCCTGAGCTCGCAACCAGGCTCGAGGCGCAGCGGGCGTTTCTCGCCGAGCGGCTTGTTGCCGCCGGCGACGAAGTGAATGAACTGAATGCGGCCGTGGCAGCGCAGGAATCGGCCCGAGGTGCGGCGATCAAGGCGGCGGAGGCGAATCGTGAAGCGGCACGCAGATCCGTCGAAGTCTCGCGGCAGTCCAAGGCCAACACTGATTTCGCGCTCATTTTCGAAAAAAATAGGTCTGATACGTTTGAAGAACTGTTCACCAACCCGGAGTTCGGTGGCCTCGAGAGCCGTCTCAGCCGCGACGAGGCGCGGATGCGGTCGGACCGTGCCCAGACCGACACCGACAAGGCCGGCGCGGAGATCGAGCGGTCGCAGGCGACGCTGCTCACGCAGGAAGCACTTCTGCTGCAGGCCGATGCCAACGGCCTGTCGGCGATCGCAGTGGCCCGCAGCAATCTGCGGAAGGCCGAGCAAAACCTATTTACGGTCGAGCGCGACATTCAAGACATCGACAACCGAATCGAACGGTTCAAGGCGCGGAATGTGGTGGCTCCATGCGACGGTTTCGTCTACCGCGTGTCGGCAAACGTCGGTCAGGGTGGCCAGTACGTAAAGGAAGGCGACGAACTGTGTACGATCGTGCCCGATACCAACGACCGCGTCGTCGAGCTGTTTCTCGACGGAATCGATGCGCCGTTGGTGTTGGCATTCGCGGACCGCAACGGGCGACTGCCGCACGTGCGACTGCAGTTCGAGGGCTGGCCGGCGATTCAGTTTTCGGGCTGGCCGGAACTCGCGATCGGCACGTTTGGCGGCAAGGTGCGGCAGGTGGACTCGGCGGCGTCCAATACGGGAAAGTTTCGGGTGCTCGTGGAGCCCGAATCCCGACTGGAAGGCGATACGTGGCCCGCAGCGGAGTTTCTGCGGCAGGGCAACCAGGCGGTGGGCTGGGTGTTTCTCAATCGCGTGCCGCTGGGTTACGAGATCTGGCGCCGCCTCAACGGCTTTCCACCAGTGCTGGCGCCGGCTCCCAAGGACAGCGACAAGGACAAGGGATCGAAGCCGCCCAAGATCAAGGTCTGAGCGGCGGAGGCGTTGCGAATCGCGGCCGCGGCCACACGACCGCTTGCAGCGGGGTTTCCTGCCCGCCGCGCGGCAGGGTTATGGCGAGGCTCGTTCTGGCAACGGCGATCTGGTTGGTGGCCTGCCCGCTGCCGGCGGCCGCGGAGGATTCGATCCTGGGGCCGATTGGGGTGTCGACTCCCTTCGGAGCGGTCGTCAGCGGCCCCGCCGGTCCGGATGGCCCTGGCATTCTCAACGGCCCGCCTGCCGCCCCTGCACTCCCCGCCACTCCTGAGGTCGAGTTGTTGCCCATGCCGCGTGCCGCCCAACAGCGGCCCGACACGACCGTGCCGCCGCTCGTTCCGTCTTCGTCGTTGGTCATTCCCGGCCTGGCCGTCGACGAGCGTCCGGAGCCGCTGACGCTTGCGGAAGTTCTGCTCAGCGTGCTGGCGCACTATCCGCTCCTGCAGGCTGTGGAACGCGAACGGGGCGTGGCGTCGGGCAAACTGACGTCTGCGATGGGCGCTTTTGACACCAACGTCAACATGGCGGGCAACGCCCTCAATCCGGGAACGTATGAAAACTATCGTTCCGATATGGGCATGTCGCAGCAGTTCATGTTTGGCGGCATGAGCGCTTTTGGCGGCTTCCGCACGGGCACAGGTGATTTCCCGACCTACAACCTAGGGCAGAAAACCGCCGATGCGGGGGAGTTTCGCGGCGGTCTCACCATGCCGTTTGGCCGCAATCGCGAGATCGACCGGTTTCGAGCCACCCGAGCCCAGGCGGAAATCGACCTCGCGCTGGCCGAGCCCGCGATCGAGCGCAGCCGTCTCGATTACATGCGATCCGCCGCCCGCGCCTACTGGGCGTGGATGGGCAGCGGGGAACGGTACAGTGCCGGCGAACGGCTCGTTGACCTCGCCCTGGAGCGCGACAAGCAGATCGAGCTGAAGGTGCAGGGGGGTGTGATTGCGAACATTGACCGGATCGACAATCAGCAGAACATCGCTCTCCGAAACGGTATTGTCATCCAGGCCGATCGTGCGGTTCAGCAGGCTGCGATCGATCTCTCCCTCTATCATCGCGACCCATCGGGAATGCCCCTGCTCGCCCGCCGTACCCGGATGTGGCCGGTGCCGACGCCGGTGCAGCCGTCCATCGAACTCTACGAGCAGTCGCTCGCCAGAGCGCTGGGCTCCCGGCCGGAGTTTCAGCGGCTTGCGTTGCAGAAGCAGAAGTTCGTCGTCGAACGCAGGCTCGCGGCCAACCAGACACTCCCGGGCATCGATGGCCAGCTCCTCGGCAACCAGGATGCGGGTTACGGAAAGAGTCAGCTCTCCGGCCCGAACGGTCTCGACCGGCAGGTGCTCCAGGCCTCCCTTATCTTTCAGATGCCCGCCCAGCGACGGGATGCACGGGGCAAGTTGCAGACGCTTGATTCGCAACTGATGCAGCTCGACCGGCAGCTGGCGTATGCCCACGACCAAGTGCAGGCGGAGGTACAAGACGCCTTCTCGATGCTCGAACGAGCATTTCAGTTTCACCGTCAGGCGTTGAAGCGGGAGGAGTTGGCCGCGCTCGTCGCCAACGCCGAGCGAGAGCAGTTGCGGCTCGGGCGGAGCGACATTCTCCGCGTGACCCTCCGCGAGCAGGCGAAGTTTGAGGCGGATATCCTCGAAATCGCCGCGCGGCAGGAGTTTTGGCGGGCCGAGAGCGATCTGCGGGCAGCGGATGCCTCACTCGGACCAGAATCGCAGGGACTGCTTCGCGAAATCATGCTGCCGGTCGTCCCGCAGTGCGAGTGAAAGCAGCTTCTCATCCGCCGCCTTTTGTGCTCCAGCCGGCTGTGCAAGGGATGCGATGACGTCATACGGCGGCCGCCGAGAGAAAAACCTGTCGAGACCGGAGCGGCGATGATGACCATGCCCGGCCGCCGTGCTACAGACAGAGGGGCGTTGCGCACCGAGGGTTGGATCGCCATCACGTTGGAACTGGGCTGCCACCCCGGCTGGCGCACTCACCAGACCGGTCCTTCGGCACTTCCCTCCTCGTCGCGCCATTTTTTGACCGCAACTCTGAGAAGTCCTTGGCCGTCCGTATAGCAGGCGATTCCTCGGCGCTCACGCAAATACCGCTGAAGCTTTCTCAACGGCCGAAGGTACGGATGGACGGTGAAGAAATGAGATACGACGTTATGGTCTCGCAAGATACGTCGCACACGGTCGGCATTTCCGGGCAGCTTCGCGGGGAGATTCTCGAAGTCGCTCTTCGTCTTGACGAACACGGCGGACACATTGCCTCCGTCACTAGACGGAAATGAAGACACGGGATGAAGCCCCGCGCGGCGGCCTGCATGTGCGAGCGTGGCCGCATTGAAGTTGTAGAGATGCGCCTCATGAAAGCGGCTCGTGGGCCAGATCTCTTGATTCTCGACGTTTGGGACTTCTACGTAGAGTCGGCCGCCAAAACGTAGCCATTCGGCTGCTTTGCGGAACGCCTCAACCGGGTGCTCCAGATGCTCAGCAACGTGAAACAGCGTGACGAGATCGAGGCTTTCGTCCTGGACTTGCGCCTCGTCGAAGCCGCCGATCTGCACGGGAATGCCGAGAGCATCGCGGGAATACTCGGCGTAGCCGACGTTGGGCTCGATACCACGGGCGTCATGCCCAAGTTCACGAAGCATGAAGACAAACTCACCTCCGCCCGAACCAAAATCGAGCACGCTCGATCCGGGCGTGAGGAACGGCATCACATGCCGAAGGCGTTGCCGCGCAACGTGGCCACCGCGGTAGATATGCTTCAGACTGGGCTGCCACGAATGCTTGTATGTAATGCGATAACTCTCGCGATAAAAAGCTCGAAGGTCTGCCGTGCTGGGCCTCGGATTGGAAAAAACCAGTCCGCAGCCCTCGCAGACCACGGTTCGCAACGGCTTGCCGGAACGATCTCGCGATCCGACCCCCGTAAAATGAGTGCCGTGACAAATCTCGCAGTGCTCAACGGGTGTCCGCATGATGCCTCGCAGGCCTTGCGTCGAGATGCCACAGTCCGATGGATCCCTTGACCCGCCTTGACCTTGGCGGTGTCCATCGAAGAGATAGGAGTGTGGCAGTTTGACCCTGATCGAGAGAGTCGTTAATTCCTTGTAAATACATAGAAAAAAACGATGCAGTCTCCGTCGCCGACACACCACGCGGATGACGCGCGGAGTCTGCGCGTGATCTCGGTGTTCTGGCACACCGAGTCCGTCTCTTCGGTCCTGTTCTTCGGATACCCTCTCGAACCGGTCTCACTCCCGAAACAGGCTCTGCCGAGCGGCCTGGGAGATCGCCACGACCGCAGGATGCTTCAGCCGCTTTTCGATCGAAATGGCATAGAACCGTTCCCTAATGGACCGCTCCCGGCCCACCACGCCCACCCCGTACATCTTCCGCACCTCATCCTCGACGACACTGGGAGCGGCGAAGATCCCGTCGCCCGCTGCTGCGAACGATTTGAGCAACGCGCTGTCGGCAAACTCGCCAATGATTCGCGGCACGATTTCATGCTCGTCAAACCACTGCTCGAGTGATCGCCGCAGCGTTGTATTACCTGCCGGCAGGAGCATCGGTGCCCCATTCAATGACCCGGGAAATCCGCTGCGGTAGCGGCGGGCCAACTTGTCGACTGCCAGAAACGTCACCCCACACTCACCAAGGATGTGGTTGAAGGCCTTCATGCCGAGGCGTGGGCTGCTCGGGTAGTCGCTGACCACCAGGTCGAGTTCGTGCAAAGCTAGTTGCGCCAGCAGCCGGTCGGGCTCGCCGTCGGTGCACGTGACCCGGACCTGCTCGCCGGCGTGCAATGCGGGTGCGAGCAGCCGGTGGACGAGCACTTTGGGAAGAGCGTCGGCGACGCCGACAGCCAGCCGCAATGCCTGCCCCTGAGGCCGGTCGTGGATCGCGTCTTGCAGCTCTCTCCCCAGCGAAAAAATCTCGTCTGCATACTGGTAGACGATCCGGCCCGTCTCCGTCAGCGTGATCGACCTGCCCGACCGCTCGAAGAGCTTAACGCGGAGCGATTTCTCCAGGGCACGAATCTGCCCACTGACGGTCGGCTGCGAAAGATGCAGCTTCTTACAGGCCTTCGTGATGCCCCCCTCCCGCGCCGCAGTCCAAAAATAGAGAAGGTGGTGGTAGTTCAGCCAGTGCATCTCAGCCTCACCGGTGGGTGGCGATCCATCATTATTTTCTATGCGTCTGGAAGAAACAAACAACTCTCCCAATGACGTTCGAAGGGCGAAAATAGACATGTGTCGCCTGGGATTCGTATCTTCGTGGGAGGTCACCATGATCTGGGAACTCAAAGAAAAAGGGTTGGCTCGGCCCAAGGATCTGCCCGAGCACATTGGACGGCGTCTGCGGTTCGCACTTTCGCGGTTTAGCGGCCGAATCGAGAAAGTCCTGGTATTTCTCCAGGATCAGAACGGCCCCAAGGGGGGCATCGACAAGGTCTGCCGCGTGCTCGTCAAGACGCGAGGGTACGGGGCCGTTGTGGCGGCGGTGGTCGATTCAGACTGGGTCGTCGCCGTGGACCGGGCAACGACCCGCATTGGGCATGCCGTCGGGCGGCAGATCGACCGACTGCGAGATCAGCATGATGCTCGGTCATTCCGGCGGGCCGACAAGTCGCGGCTCGCATTCTTCCGTTTCCATCACCCATGACGATGCCGGCAGGGGGCGTGATGGTCGTGGAGCGGTTCCGCGACCTGCCCGCCCCCAAGCGAATGTCTTGATCGGCGTCACCGTACC
>JBBDNW010000279.1:0-1681 GCA_040877375.1 Pirellulales bacterium
TCCCGTCAGGAAGCCCCAAGCGCGAGCGCGGGGAATCCGCCCCCCACCCCAACCCCTTCCGCGTTACCACCACGCCCGCCACCCACATTCCCATCGCTCGCGCTCCGGGCTTCTTGAGCAGATCCCACGTCGCGTCTCGTGGCCTTGATCCAGGTCCGCAGCCCCTTGTGAATCCGCCCCAAGGCAACGCGGCCGGGCCGGCCCGCCACCGTCAGCCAGCCCTCGGCATCGAGGTCGATCGCCACCACCGTCGTCGGCTGCTGGCTGTCCGCGGTGTCGAAAAAAGCCAGCGCGTGGTCCCAGGCATCGGCGGGCCGACGATTTCCATCTGGTGTCGACCACGTAAAGTTGGCGTCCTCCACCAGCCCGCGGCGTAGGTGCACCAACCCCGGCGCCCGCGACACATCCCGCCGGTCGATGGCCACAAGGCGGCCCGTCACCGGGTCGACCGCAAGCTGCCAGAGTTCCACACGCAGTGCCCCTTGGATGCTGCGGGCG
This sequence comes from Pirellulales bacterium, assembly GCA_040877375.1. GTDB lineage: Bacteria > Planctomycetota > Planctomycetia > Pirellulales > UBA1268 > QWPN01. Next base: position 499 of record JBBDNW010000279.1, read on the forward strand.
GCTTCGGCACCGTAGAAGCCCAGGCACTGCCGCGTCTGATTCCACTGAAACCAGACGGCGAACACAGCCAGCGCGACGGCGAGGGCGAGGAGGCCGATCACGAGGGCAGTCCCCGGGCCACTCTTGTCGGCAGCTGCGGGCGGGCGGGAGGCGGCGGTCATCGCGTTGGTGGCTCCGGCGTCGCGGCGAAAAAAACCCACTGTATACTCGGACTTCGCAAGGTCTGCCGACTCGAGACTTCCGCAGCATTTCAGGCACTTCTTTGTGACCGGAGACGCCCGCATGGCCAACGCCTTCGACCCCTATCGAGAAGCCCTTGTCGTGGAAAACCACACTGTCTGGCCGAACGTCTACGAGGACTGGTCCGAGACCGACAAGGCACGCGTCGAAGCCCTGCTCCACGCCAGCCCCCGCGGGGCAGCCGACCTCGATTACCTCCGACAACACACCGGTTTTGCGCGGGTCATCACCGTGACGGCCGAGGATGTCGACCGCGTGAGCGTCGCCTGACCGTGACCACGATCCGCGTTCATTTGACCGGCACCGCCGCGGCCTCAGATCCCGCGAACGACCGCTCGTATGACATCGTCTGCGGCGGCGGAACACTCCGGTCGATCGGCGGGCTGGTTCGTGATGCCGGGGGCCGGCGCGCGGTCGTTGTCAGCGACGCGGCGGTGGCCACGACCCATGCAGCCCAGGTCCTCGCCTCACTCGTAACCGCCGGTGTCGACGCCGCCCTCCTCGAGGTGCCGTCCGGAGAAGCGTCGAAATCGATCGATGCCGCGGGACGCCTCTGGAACGAGTTCGCCCGGCAGGCCGTCGATCGCGGCACCCACGTCGTCGCCGTGGGTGGTGGCGTGGTCGGAGACCTCGCCGGGTTCGTGGCCGCCACGTTCGCCCGCGGTCTATCCGTCTGGCAGGTGCCGACCACGCTCGTGGCCCAGGTCGACAGCGCCATCGGCGGGAAAACAGGGATCAATCTCGAATCGGGCAAAAATCTGGTGGGGGTGTTTTGGCAGCCCCGCGGGGTGGTCACCGACATCGAGACGCTGGCAACGCTGCCGCCACGGGAGTTTATCAGCGGGCTCGCCGAGGTGGTGAAGTACGGAATGATCCTCGATGCCACGTTTTTCGCCTGGCTCGAGGAGCATGCGGCGGCCGTATTGGCCCGGGAATCAGCCGC
>JBBDNW010000280.1:0-9008 GCA_040877375.1 Pirellulales bacterium
TAACAAGGTAGCCGTAGGGGAACCTGCGGCTGGATCACCTCCTTTCTAAAGGAAACCGCCAAACCGGACCTGGTTTATCCAGTTGTTCGCGGAGGCCATCAGTGAGACGATCATCAACTCGCAAGAGTTGGTTGATCTTCGACGCTGAATGTGGAGCGATCGCGGCTTTGCTTTCCTCGTCCGCAAGGACGATGGGAGTAAGGCATGCCGCCAAAAAAGATCGGCTGTAACCGGATGCAAATCTGGTTACGGTAAGACTGCCAAGTTCACAAGATCATGTGACCCGTTGGGGCTCAGCCGAGCCCCAACGGGTTTTTTATTGCGCGGCTCATGATTGTCGCGTCCGGGCTTGTGTTTTCGCCCGGAAACGGCAGTCTATGGAGGCAGTTGCGTGTGTGAAGCAACTACCATCGCCACGCTTCGTTCCGGGCCACAAGGGTGTCATTCATGAGCGCGTTAGCAAGTCCGATCTCTGGCGTGGTGCCTCCGTCAGTGGCAGAGGCGACTGTGATGACGGTCTATCCGTCGGTGGCCGCGACGTCGTTCGGTCAGGCGCTCGGGCGGCTGTATCGGCTCAAGGGGGGCTTCGGGCCGCTCTCGGTCGGTCGCCTGGCTCTGCTCGCAACGATCCCGGTTGGTCTGATGCTCTATCTCTCGATGCGGCTGCCCTGGGCAATTCTCCGATACAGGCTCACGAATCGCCGGGTCATGATCGAGCGGGGAATCAACCCGCAGGTGGAGCAATACGTTGACCTCGACCGGTTCGATGCGATCGACGTGGTCGTTTCGCCCGGCCAGGAATGGTACGCCGCCGGCGATCTCGTCTTTCGCCGCGGGCAGATCGAAACGCTCCGGCTTTCTGGGGTGAGCCGTCCCGAGTCGTTTCGTCGGACCTGCCTGGAAGTTCGACAGTCGTATGTCAGCGTGGCTGCCGCTCAGGGCGATCTCGCCAACGCCTGACCGCCCGTCGCCGCTAGCGGCAGCCGGTGCATGGGGCGGGCGTGGCCCAGCCGCTAGACCATAAGCCGTTTGAGCTGAACGCAATTGGAGGTTGCCAGGTGCCGCAGACGCCGGCGCCGCCGCGACTCGAGCGCCGGCCGGGGCAATCGTCGAGGGCATCGGGTTCGAGGAATACCACCCGGACTGCCGTGGCGTCGAGGACCTCGAGGCCCTGCTCGGATTCAAACAGGTGGCTGAACTTCTGTTGGAGCACGCCCCGCGCGATTTCGGCGGTTTCCCGCTCACCGATCCGCTTGTCGATGATCGAGAGGTTGCGTCGGGTCGAGACCGCGATCAGCACCTGGTTGTCGCGGTGGTAGACGCGGAAGGCGTCATCGGTATCGACGAATCGCCGCAGGTTTTCCGCTAGGTCGGTGGCGTCGTTCGCGATCGACTGTTGGATTTCGGAGGCGATGACGGCGGCGTTTTCTGCGACGCGGTCACCGGCCGCAGGACGCAGCGTCCCTGCGGAAGCCGGGATGGCTGCCAGGGATGCGAACAGGACGAGCAGCAAAGGGAGCGTAGGCATGGCAGTTTCCTGCGGAAAAAGTGGGGAACAATGACGTCAATCGCGGTGAGGCTAGTTCGGGCTCCCGCCTCGGTCAAACACCCCCTGAAAATGGAGGGAATCTGGATTCCCGCAGCGTGCCAAGAATCCAGACGTCACACCGCCCGGCGGTTGGCCACTGGGCCGCGGGCTACGATGGCGGCCCGGATCGTGGCCCGGGCCACGTTGTCGAGATCGCACCGCATGGCCCGGGCATTTTCTCGAACCTGCTCTGGCGAGGTGGCCCCGAACAGCACGCTCGTGATTCCCGGTTGCTCGGCCGTCCAGGCGAGGACGAGGTCGGCCAGTGCGCAGCCAAGGCGGGCAGCTTCCGGCCGGATCGCATCGACAAACGCGAGGTTCTTCGCAAACTCGTCGCCGGTAAACATCGGATACTTGTGGCGGCTGTCGGTCGTTGGAAAGACTTGGTCACGGCGCATCCCCCCCGCGAGCAGCCCTTTCATCAGCGGCCAGTAGACGACCATCGCGACGCCACGGGCTCGGCACCACGGGAGGATCTCCTGCTCAATTTCCCGCTGCAGCATGTTGAAGTGCATCTGGCAGGCAGCCAGCGGGCAGACTGCCGCGAATCGTGCGAGCTGGTCGACGGTGGCGTTTGAGAGGCCGATCGCACGGGCCATGCCCGAGTCGAGCATGCGATGCAACTCGCCAGCCGACTCCTCGATCGGGATCGTGGGATCAGGGGCATGGAGATAGAGCAGGTCGAGATGGTCGGTGCCGAGCCGGGCGAGGCTTTCCTCGAACTCGGCGCGAATCCGCGTCGGCCGGCCGTCGACCACCTGCCGGCGAGGCGGCGACTTCGTGGCGTCGGGCTCCCAGTGGATGCCGCACTTGCCTGCGATCACGACGGCATCGCGCCGCCCGCCAACGGCCTCGCGAATTGCCCGCTCGCTCTCGCCCTGCTCGCCGTAGCAATAGGCTGTGTCGAGGTGGGTGATTCCGGAGTCGATCGCGGCTTCGACGGTCGCCACCGCGGCCTCTGGGGTGATGCCCTCGCGGGTCATCCCAGCCAGCGGCCAACAGCCGAGGCCCAGCGGGCCGACGGAAACGGGCGCTGGGCCAAGGCGGCGGGGAGTGATGTCCATGGAAAAAGCGGGGCTGAAAAAAAGGGAACACGCCGGCCCGGCACCGAGTCCGGGGGATTTCGGAAACTACCCAGCTCCGGTGCCAGGCACCGAAAACTCGCCCCTCGCGAGGAAACCGGCGATGAGGTCTGCCGTCTCGCGGCTGAAGAGCAGCCCCGTGTGCCAGGTAGGAAGCGTGACGTGGGCGTGCGGCACATTGGGGTGCGTGCTCTCCTCCGTGACAAGCGCGTCGTATTCCGCGGCGATCACCCCGATGCCGACGCCCTCCGGCGTGGGTAGCGAGTTGACGAGGCTGTCATCGGCGGTGGAGAGTTCGGCGATCGGCCTGAGAATGCGGCCGAAGGTGCGGGCTGTCGCCGTGGCCACGAACGAACCGCGGTTGGGGGGCGCGAGCATCACGAATCGGCCCATCTTTCGCGGCATGAAGCGGTCGAGTGCGGCCCTCGCGATGATGCAGCCCATGCTGTGCGTCACGAGGTGGATCGTCCCGATCCGCGGCTCCGCGTCGAGCACTGCGAGTTCACGGGCGAACCGTTCAGCATGCACGAGCAGCGAGCACTGCATGTTCCAGTAGCCCCAGGCGTCGGTGAGGTAGCCGTGGCTCCGCAGCCGGTGACCGAGCATCGAGAGCATGAACTTGTTGGCGAGAAAGCCGTGAACAAGCGACACGCACTCGCGGGGATGATCGGACGGTGAGCCGGCGTCGAAGCGAACGGTAGGCATGAAAACCCTCCGGCTCGTGCCGTGGCCCTTGCTGACGAAGCGCTTATGACGCGGGTGAAGCGGGCCGGCCGGCAGCAGGGCCACCGGCGGGCATCGCAGGCCGCTGAGGTGCCGGACAGCAGTCGAGCGGACAGACATCGTGATTGGCCGGCAGGTTGCCGATCGCGGCCCGGTCGGGCAGGCCCCACGCCCGCTCAGCGACGAGATCGCAGACCATCGCCACGAACTCGGGCGCGGTGCCGACGGTCGCAGCACGGACCATGTCGATGCCGAGTTCCTTGCAGAGATCGGCTGCTTCGGTGTCGAGGTCGAAAAGCACCTCCATGTGGTCTGAGATGAAGCCGATCGGCGCGATCACGAGTTGCCGTCCGCCGGCCGCGTGCAGCCCGCGGATCGCGTCACAGATATCGGGCTCGAGCCAGGGCTGCGTGGGCGGGCCGCTCCGGCTCTGATAGACGAGCTTCCAGTCGGTCGCGCCCGCTTCGGCGGCGACGAGCCGGCAGGATTCTTGCAACTGCGGCACGTAGCGGCAGCCCTCGGCCATCGACATCGGGATACTGTGGGCCGTGAACAGGACGGGTACGACCGGCCGCACTTCGGCGGGAAAGTGCGCAAGTGCCGCACCGACATTCGCGGCCATCGGCCCTACGAAGCCCGGATGGTTGAAAAAGACCCGGATCTTGTCGACCTGCACCGCCCGGTCGCCGAGTGGGGCCGAGGCCGCGGCGATGTTTTCCCGGTACTGCCGGCAGCCCGAGTAGCTCGAGAAGGCACTGGTCACAAACGCGATCGCCCGCTTCACGCCGGCATCAGCCATTTCGCGGAGCGTGTCGGTGAGCAGCGGATGCCAGTTGCGGTTGCCCCAGTACACCGGCAGATGAGGCCCGCGGCGCTCGAGTTCGGTTCTCAGGGCGGCGAGCAGCGCGAGGTTTTGCTCGTTGATCGGACTCTTGCCACCGAAGTGCTGGTAGTGCTCGGCGACTTCGAACATCCGTTCCCGGGGCACGTTCCTGCCGCGAAGCACGTTTTCGAGAAACGGCATCACGTCATCGGGGCCATCGGGGCCACCGAAGGAGACGAGCAGGATCGCGTCGTACGCCGAAACCAGTTCGGCGGACTCGTCAGACGCAGCGACAGGTTGCAGTTCGGCCATAGTGATTTTTATGCCGGCATGCCGGCTGATGACCCCACGGGGATTCGAACCCCGGTTACCGCCGTGAAAGGGCAGTGTCCTAACCACTAGACGATGGGGCCGCTATGCGCGACCCGCCAGGGGCCAGCACTACGGAAAGGTCGATCAAGAATACACACTGATGCAGGCGTGCGTAAGGGTGCCGCAACTGCACCGTTCCTACTGGCGGCGCTCAAGGGCGTATCCGCTGTTGGTATCGCGGCGAGATGGCACCATCGAGAAGGGAGGCACGGGGGTCGGCGAACGCTCGAGGAGCCTTGGGCGTATCCTCGCCCCGGCGACGAGACTTTTGCCGCCCCCGAGCCGGCGATCCACCAAAGTCGAATGCGCTCTAGCCGTTCAGGCCAGATTCATCCTGAGGCGTTGCGTCTGATGGAGGGGCCTCAACGGTCGGCGTTGTGACAACGGCGGTATCGACAGGTTCGCCGCGAGCGATGGCCTCGAAGACCTCACGCCTGTGCACCGGAACTTCCTTCGGAGCCTCAACGCCGAGCCGTACCTTGTCGCCGCGAATCTCCACGACAACGATCGTGATATCGTTGTTGATGACGATGCTCTCGTCTTTTTTCCGCGACAATACGAGCATAAGGCCATTCCTTGGCTGTGCGAATCCGTCGCCCGCGGACGCCACAAACTCCCCAAATATAAAGGTTTCCGGCGGGCCGTCAAGCATTTTGCGAGCGTCTTTCGAGCCTTTTGGGTGGCAATCGCCGTGGAAATGAGGCGTTTGAGCGCATCGTAGCGGCAAAAAAATAGGGATCGGCCAAACGGACACCTGGCGGAAGGCCGACGATCGGTCACCGCTGCCATCCCGTCGGCGGCCCCTTGGAGGCTGGGCCCCGTCTCACGCATCGCACCGTGTGCCGCTGCGTGCGGTCCCAATGACGGTGTCTTGTTGGGTAGTGAGACGCACCTATACTTTTGCAGTCGTTCGCTTTTGATTAACCTTCCCGCGAGTCGTCCGCATGCGCGAGTGGTTCCGAAACCTGTTCACGGCAGTCGGCACCGTGCTCGAGGGCATGCTCGTGACGCTGCGGGTTTTTAGCAGCACGTACGACCAAAAGCGGCGAACGTTCACCGAGCACTTTGAGTATCCCGAACTGCCCGCCCCGGTCGCCGCCCGCTATCGCGGTTTCCATCGCTACGACCTGACCACCTGCATCGCTTGCGATCAGTGCGCGAAGGCCTGCCCCGTCGACTGTATCTACATCGGCAAGGAGCGGGTCGAGAACGGGAAGGGTTTCCTGGTCAGCGGGTTCACGATCGACTATTCGAAATGCATGTTCTGCGCCCTGTGCGTCGAACCGTGCCCGGTCGACTGTATCTTCATGGGATCGACGATGGACCTCAGTTGCTATAGCCGCGACGGAACCATCGTTGACTTCGCCCGGCTTCCGGTGGAAGTGGCCTGGGGCCGTTCGACGCTCAACCCAACCGCAGTCTCCGCTTCGAAGGTGATCGTGGAACCCGTCCACGGCGGTCCCAACCAGTAGTCCTCCCGCACATCTCCGCCTCCACAGACCACCATGCACCCCACGCTGATCGCCGGCTACGTCGCCCTCTTCGTCGCCGTGGGAGGGGCATTTCTGGCGGTGAATCTCCTGGTCGGCAGGCTCGTGCGGCCGCGGATGCCCAACACTGAGAAACTCGAGGTGTACGAGTGCGGCGAGCCGACCATCGGCTCGAGTTTCGTGCAGTTCGACCTGCGGTTCTACGTGGTCGCTCTGCTGTTCATCATCTTCGACGTCGAGGTGGCCCTCTTCTTCCCGTGGGCCACCGTCTTCGGGAAGGCGACGCAACTCACCGATCCCACGTTCGCGACCGCGACAGCCGATGGCGGACTGACGCCAGCCGCCACCGGCCTGATCCGGGAACTTGGAGTCCACGAGCCCGTCGTGCCCGCCGCCGAAGGCCTGTGGTTCACGCCCACCATCGCGGAGGCCCGGCATCTCGAAATGTCCCGCGGCAACAAGTCGCCGGCGCAGGCGCAGGGCGAATGGACGGTCGCCCGGGCCGGCTCGCTGCTGGCCCGCACGGCGCTCGTCGACATGGCGGCCTTCTTTGCAATCCTCCTGTCCGGCTTTGCCTACGTCTGGTACCGCGGCGACCTCGACTGGGTCCGTGCCGTCTCGGCTGAGCGGTCGGGTTCCGCCGGCCGGTCGGTCACGCGATAACCGCCGCGACTGCTTCCCTGAAACCACCATCCACTATGACGAGCCACTGCCGATGACCATGCGAGGCCCCGGATTTTTGGATCAGTTGGACGCTGCCGTGCCAGGCGCTGTCGTCGGCCGCAATCTCGAGGCAATCGACCCGTGGATCGATGTCGCGCCGGAGCGGATTGCCGATGTCTGTGCGTGGCTCGCAAAATCGAGCCCGGTGCGGTTCGACTCGCTGCAGTGCATTACGGCCATCGATTGGTGTGAGACCGATCCGAAGAAGGCCGCCAAGGTTGCCTGGCAGCCGCACACCGAAATGGTCTACCACCTCTGGAGCACCGCCGCCCGCGTGAGTCTTGTGCTCAAGACGAAGCTGCCTCGGTGGAAGTCAGACGTGCCCGGCGAGCTGCCCGAGATCCCGAGTGTGTGCGGAGTGTGGCGGGGCGCGAACTGGCACGAGCGGGAGGTCTATGACCTCTCCGGCATCTGGTTCACCGGTCACCCGGACCTGCGGCGGATTCTCTGCCCCGAGGACTGGGAAGGGTATCCGCTCCGCAAGGATTACGAGATGCCGCTCGACTACCACGGCATGAGGGGGAGATAGCCATGGCACAGATGCTCGACGACGACCCGCGGATCATCGAGTTCGACGTTCGCACCGACGAGATGCTCGTCAACATGGGGCCGCAGCACCCGAGTACCCACGGTGTGCTCCGGCTCGTGCTCCGTACCGACGGCGAGGTGGTGTCGGAAGTGGAGCCGCACATCGGCTACCTGCACCGCTGCGCCGAGAAGATCGGCGAGAACATCACCCATCGCCAGTTCATCCCATACACCGACCGGATGGATTATCTGGCGGCGATGAACATGAACCTCGGCTGGGCCCTCGCCGTCGAGAAACTCATGAAGTACCAGGTCAGCGAGAAGGCCCGGCACCTGCGGGTCTTGATCACTGAGTTGAATCGGATCGCCAGCCACCTCGTGGGTATGGGAGCCTACGGCCTGGATCTTGGGACATTCAGCCCCTTCCTTTACGCCTTCCGCGAGCGGGAGAAGATCCTTGACCTGTTCGAAGAGGCGTGCGGCGCCCGCCTCACCTACAGCTACATCACCGTGGGCGGACTGACGGCCGACCTGCCGTCGGGTTGGCTCGTGAAGTGCGAGGCCTTTTTGGAGCAGTTCGAGCCGATCATCGAGGAATACCACGCACTGCTCACGACCAATGCGATCTTCGTGAAACGAACCGCCAACATCGGCGTGATGTCCCGCGAACTGGCGATTGAATACGGCTGCTCCGGCCCAGTGCTTCGCGGGAGCGGTGTCGATCAGGACATGCGCCGCGACGGCGAGGCGATCTACACGGCGATGTATGACAGCTATGCCTTCGAGGTGGCCGTGATGAAGGACGGCCACTATCCCCGCGACCACGTCTATCCAGCGGTACCGGCCGACGCCGTGCTCGGCGACTGCTGGCACCGTTTCTTCGTGCGGATGCTCGAGGTGGTGCAGTCGATGGACCTCGTCCGGCAGGCTATCGACCGCTACTCGGCCTGCAAGGGGCCGCTCGGTGAACCGCTCAAGCTCACCGAGAAGATGCCGGCCGGCGACGCCTATCTCGAGACCGAGTGCCCCAAGGGACAGATGGGCTTCTATCTCGTCAGCGACGGCTCCGCGATCCCCTGGCGGGTGCGGGCACGGTCGAGCTCATTCTCGAACCTCGCCGTCGCGCACGAACTCTGTCGCGGCTGCCTCATAGCCGACGTGCCGGCGATCGTGGGGAGTCTCGACGTCGTGATGGGTGAGATCGATCGGTAGCGAGGCGCAGGGCCTTGATCGCAGCCGACTGTGGTGGATCGCCGGCTCGGGGGCGGCAAAAGTCTCGTCGCCGGGGCGAGGATACGCCCAAGGCTCCTAAGAGCGTTCGCCGACCCCCTCGCCTCCTACCTCGAAGGTGCCTTCTCGCCTACAGGCCAAAGACAGATGCGCTGGAGTTGTTTGGATGATGCCGATTTGCTACCGGGACTTGTGAAAAGGGGTGGTGTAGGGCAAACTTCGTGGGATTTTTCACGAACTCGGTTTTTGCCGGGAAATAGCGACCTTCATGGCTGAATTCCTGATCAACACCGTGGGCCTGCCGGCATGGCTGTCATGGTCGGTGACGGCCATCGTGGCGGCCGCACTGATCCTTAACGTGATCGCAGGCGGAGCGCTTGTCTTCATCTGGGCTGAGCGGAAGATCGCCGGCCGCATCCAGGACCGCCTTGGCCCGACGCGGACGGGCG
>JBBDNW010000281.1:0-8999 GCA_040877375.1 Pirellulales bacterium
GTCCGGTAGCGGCTCTAGAAGTGTGGGTCTTTGGGGGGGGGGAACAGCCGCTGAAGAGAATCAAGTGTGTTGTGGTGCGCGGCTCCTTGCCGCACGGTGAAACCATACCTGACGGATTGCCTCCGTGTCGACCCAATTTTTTGCGGGTTCGATTTTTGATTCAAACTCACAGGGGATATGCTGTTTTTAACGCCTCTGAGGCCTGGCGGTGCCAGAGGACACGGCCCGCTTCTCCGGGGCTTGCACCGTCGGATACGCTAATCGGCATCGCCCGTCGGCGATCCGCCGCCCCCCGCTCCCGAACCCCCCGGATACCCATGGCTGCCACCCCAGTCGACCCTTTTTCTGCCCGTGCGACGTTCGAGACGGGCTCCGGCCCCGCCACGCTCTATCGGCTTCGGGCCCTCGACGACGCGGGCGTGACCAACACGTCGCGGTTGCCCTACTCGATCCGCATGATCCTCGAGGCGCTCCTGCGAACGTGCGACGACTACGAGGTGACAGAGGCCGACATCCGCGCCCTTGCCACGTGGAATGCCGCCAGTCCGGCCGAGCAGGAGATTCCGTTCAAGCCGGCCCGCGTCGTGCTCCAGGACTTCACGGGCGTGCCCTGTGTCGTCGATCTCGCGGCGATGCGGGCGGCGATGAAGCGGCTCGGTGGTGATCCGCGGAAAATCAACCCGCTCGTGCCGGTCGACCTCGTCATCGATCACTCCGTGCAGGTCGACTTTTTTGGCACCTCCGACGCGCTCGAAAAAAACGTCGACATCGAGTTTGGTCGCAACGCCGAACGCTACGCCTTCCTTCGCTGGGGCCAGCAGGCCTTCCAAAACTTCCGCGTGGTGCCTCCGGCCATCGGTATCGTGCACCAGGTCAACCTGGAATACCTCGCGGGCTGCGTGTTTCTGCGTGACTCGGAGCATCGCGAAGCCGGCGGCAAGAAGTCGCTGCCCGTGGCGGTACCCGACACGCTCGTCGGCACCGACAGCCACACCACCATGATCAACGGTCTCGGCGTCGTGGGCTGGGGCGTGGGGGGTATCGAGGCGGAAGCCGTGATGCTCGGGCAGGCGCTCTCGCTCCTGCTTCCCGAGGTCGTCGGATTCGAGCTCACCGGACAACTGCCGCCGGGGGCGACGGCCACTGATCTCGTGCTCACCGTCACCGAGATCCTGCGGAAAGAGGGCGTGGTTGGGAAGTTTGTCGAGTTCTTCGGGAGCGGCCTGAAGAGCATGTCGCTCGCCGACCGGGCCACCATCGCCAACATGGCCCCCGAGTACGGGGCGACGATGGGCTTCTTCCCGATCGACGACGAGACGCTCGCCTACCTGCGGCTCACGGGGCGGCCGGCTGCGCAGGTGACGCTCGTCGAGCGTTACATGAAAGAGCAGGGGATGTTCCGCACCGAGGCGGCGCCGACACCTGAGTTCACCAAGCGGCTCGCGTTCGACCTGGGCAGCGTGGTGCCGAGCCTCGCCGGGCCGAAGCGGCCGCAGGACCGCGTTCCGCTCACGACAGTCAAGCGGGTGTTTGCCGAGTCGCTCACGGCGCCGACGGCCAAACGAGGCTTCGCGCTCGAGGGGCCGGCCCTCACCCGCACGGGCACTGTCCGCGAAAATGACCACGCCGACACGATCGGCCACGGCGCTGTGGTGATCGCCGCGATCACCAGCTGCACCAACACGAGCAACCCAAGCGTGATGGTGGCCGCTGGTCTCGTGGCCCGGAAGGCGGTCGCCAAGGGGCTCACGACGAAGCCGTGGGTGAAGACGAGCCTCGCCCCCGGGTCCCGCGTGGTCACCGACTATCTGGAAAAGTCGGGGCTCGACAAGGATCTCGACGCGCTCGGCTTCGAGACGGTCGGCTATGGCTGCACCACCTGCATCGGCAACTCGGGGCCGCTCCCCGACCATGTCGCCGCCGCGGTCACCGAGGGCGATCTCGTCGCTGCGGCGGTGCTCTCCGGCAATCGCAACTTCGAGGGCCGCGTCAACCCGCTCGTGAAGGCCAACTGGCTGGCGAGCCCACCGCTCGTCGTCGCTTACGCACTCGCGGGCACGACCGACATCGACATGGAACGCGAGCCTCTGGGCACCGGCAAGGATGGCAAGCCGGTGTTTCTCCGCGACATCTGGCCGACCGCCGATGAAGTGCGCAGCACGGTCGAGGCGTGCGTGATGCCGGCGCAGTTTCAGTCGAGATACGGCAACGTCTGGGAGTCGAACCCGCGGTGGAACGCCGTGCCGACGAGCACGGGCGAACTCTACGACTGGGTCGAGGCGAGCACCTACATCCAGGAGCCGCCGTTTCTGGCAGAGCTCTCCCACGAACCGAAGCCCCCGGCGAGCATTCGTGGGGCCCGCGTGCTCCTTGCCCTCGGCGACAGCGTGACCACCGACCACATCTCGCCGGCGGGCAGCATTTCGAAGACGAGCCCGGCAGGCACCTTCTTAGTCGAGCACGGCGTGCCGCCGGCCGACTTCAACAGTTACGGCGCCCGCCGCGGCAACGACCGCGTGATGACCCGCGGCACGTTCGCCAACATTCGCATCCGCAACCTGTTGGTGCCCGGGGTGGAGGGGGGCGTGACGCGATTCCTGCCTGGCAGCGACGTTCTGCCAGTCTATGACGCGGCCGTGAAATACCGCGAGAACTCCACGCCGCTCGTGGTGCTTGCCGGCACTGAATACGGCACGGGGAGTTCGCGCGACTGGGCGGCCAAGGGGACGATGCTCTTGGGCGTGCGGGCGGTGCTCGCCGCGAGCTTCGAGCGGATCCATCGTTCGAACCTCGTGGGCATGGGTGTGTTGCCGCTCGTGCTCCCCGAGCCGTGGCAGCAGCTCGGGCTCACGGGCGAGGAGATGTTCGACATTTCCTTCGAGGGACTCGCGCCGCGGTCCACGGTCGTCGTCAGGGCAACGGCACCTGATGGAACGGTGCAAGACATTCCCTGCCTCGTGCGGATCGACACGCCGGTGGAACTCGACCAGTTCCGAGCAGGCGGCATCCTGCCGTTCGTGCTCCGCAAGCTGCTCGCAACTTGACAACCCTTTTCGGCAGACCGAACAATCCGTATTCGCGGTAAACTTTTCCGCCCAGCAGCCTTTTCAATCCGGTTTTCGCCGGGTTTGAGCTTCCTGAGACTGTTGGTGGAGTCCGGTCCTTCTATGATTCACCGCCTTCTGTGTGGAAAGCCGATGTTCCAGAGTTCGTTCACATAGGATCACTCCATGGCCACGGATCTGATGTCGCCCACAGCCATTCGAATGTCCGGCCCGGTGCTGGCTCACCGGGTCGAGGAGTCCGCCGTCCGCGACCAGCAGGGGGCCCACGGTCGCACCGCCGTCTCGCGGATCGTAATCGAGACGCTCGAGCAGGTAATGCCAGCCGGCCGGGGTCGCCGACTTTTGACGCATACGTCGCTGGCCGAAGCGGGCATCGATGCCGAACGATTCCTCGACGCCGTGAATCGCCTCGAGGGCAGATACGAAATGCGGTTTCACGACTCGTGGCTCACGGGAGTCTGCACGTGTGGAGATCTGATCGATCGCGTTGCCGAGCACATGTTCGATGCAGCCGACCGAGGGACTGCCCGCGTGGCGGCGGCCCAGCAGACGCCGCGGCGGCCCGCCACTGACCCAGCCCACGCCACTGCCGGGACGGAGTCGGCCTGGCCCGAATGCGATGCACTCGAGGAACGACTCGCCGGTCTCGAGGCCGCGGGCCTGGAAAACCCGTTCCTCTTGGCCAATGAGGCAGTCGACGGCCGTGTCGCCACGCTCAACGGCCACGACACGGTCTCCTTCACGAGTTTCGATTACCTCGGCCTCGCAGGGCATCCCGATGTCAGGCAGGCGGCCAAGGATGCTATCGATCGTTTCGGCTGTAGTGCCTCGGCGAGCCGGATGGTCGGCGGCAACAACACGATCCTCGACGCCCTTGATGCCGAGCTCGCCGACTTCATCGGCACCGAGCGGGCGGTGATGTTTCCCTGCGGCTACGGCACCAACGCTTCCGTCTTCAATCATCTCTTTGGGGCCGGTGACCTCATCCTTCACGACGAGCTCGCCCACAACAGCATCGTGCAGGGTGCGGCCCTCTCGAAAGCCGGCAAGCGGTCGTTCCGTCACAACGACTACCAGCAACTCGACAGCCTGCTCGGTGATCTGCGTTCGCAGTACCGCCGTGTCGTGGTCGCGATCGAGGGTGTCTATAGCATGGACGGCGACTACCCCGACCTGCCGCGGTTCTTTGAGGTGAAGCGGAAGCACGACGCGATGCTCTACGTCGACGAGGCCCACTCGATCGGCACGATGGGCCCTGAAGGCCGCGGGATCTGCGACTTCTTTGGCGTCGACCCCCGCGAGGGTGATCTCTGGATGGGCACGATCAGCAAGGCGCTGGGCGCTCAGGGGGGCTACCTCGCCGGGCCCGAGCGGCTGATCCGATATCTCGGTTTCACCACGCCGGCCTTTGTGTTTTCGACGGCCTGCTCGCCGCCGAACGCCGCCGCAGCGCTCGAGGCGGTGCGGGTGATTCAGCGCGAGCCCTGGCGGCTGGCCCGGCTCCGCGAACGGTCTGACCTGTTTCTCAGACTAGCCAATGACGTCGGCCTCGACACCGGCACCAGCAGAGACACGCCGGTGATCCCGGTAATCCTCGGGAGTTCGGCCCGGGCGATGCAGGTTTCGCAGATCCTGCTGACGCGCGGGATCAACGCGCGGCCGATCCTCTATCCGGCTGTTCGCGAGGCAGCGGCCCGTGTGCGGTTCTTCCTGACGTGCGAGCACACCGAAGAGCAGATTATCAGCACCGTCGAGACGCTCGCCGAAGTGGTGGCCGCGACGGCCTCGGGCGAGTGACGTAGGTTGCCCCCAAGAAGCCCGGAGCGCGAGCGATGGGTATGCAGGTGGCGATCGTGGCGGAGTCGCGGAGCGGGATGGGGTGGTGAGCGGATTCCCCGCGCTCGCGCTTGGGGCTTCCTGGCGGGAGCGTTGCCCCCAAGAAGCCCGGAGCGCGAGCGATGGGAATACGCGTGGCCACTTCGGCGGTGTCGTAGCGCCGATGGGCGTCGTGAGCGTCTTCCCCGCGCTCTAGGCCGAGGCCTCGGCCGTCTTGCCGCGTGAGCCCGCGGGCCAGACGAGCGGTACGGTGCCGAAGATGCCGTCGCGGAAGACCGGCCATCGTCGCTTGACGATGTCGTCCGTGACCACGAGCAAAGCCGGCAGGAAAACAAGCTCCGCGAGCGTGGCGGCGGCTACCGCGGCACAGGCCAGCATGCCGAAGCCCGCCAGTGCCGGCACGCTGCTGGCCGTGACGCCGGCAAAGCCAAGCGTGAGCACCACGCCGCCGACCACGACCGCATTGCCTGTTTCGGCCACTGCGCGGCGGACCGAGCCGGCGATCGAGACCCCCTCCCGCCGATTGCGGGCGAGGGCTGAAAGCACATGCACAGTGTCATCGACCGCGAGTCCCAGGCAGACGTTGAAGACGATCACCGTCGCCGGGTCGAGTGCGCGGCCAGTGAGCACCAGCAGTGCGGCGATCACGGCGAGCGGGAAGACGTTGGGAATCATGCTGACGATCCCGGCGAGCGGGGAGCGGAAGGCGATCGCGAGGATGCAGCCGATCACGAGCACCTCCACCACAAGACTCGACCCCAGATCGCGAACGAGTTGCCGGATGTTGCGGGCGGAGACGACCGACATGCCGACGAGGCGAAACCGCCAGCCCGGCAACTCTCGCTCGACCGCGGCGAGGTTGGAATCGATCCGGTCGTAGATGCCCTCGAGTGTGCGGGATCCCAGGTCGCTGACGCGGGCTCGCACGAGGGCCATCCGGGCCTCGGGAGCCACAAGGTCGCTCACGCTGGCCGCGTCGAGCCGTCGGCGGGCCCGCGGCGGCAACTCGCCGGCGATCGTCGAGAGTGAAATCGGCCGCGAGATGCCGGCCTCGCGGCCGAGTAGTTCCTCGACCTGCGAGAGCGACGCGAGGACGGCCGGGTCGCGCCAGTCGAGCCCCTCGGGCCAGCCGACGACGACGTCGATCCCCATCGCCCCGCCAAACTCAGCGTCGACGCGGGCGAGGGCCTGCGAGGCGGGCGCGCCCGTCGGCAGGGAATCGACGATGCGGTTGTCGGCGTCGAGTCTGGTGCCGACGAGCCCGAGAGCCGCTGTGATGCCGCAGGCGATGCCCACCAGCGGCCGGGCGTGCCGTACCGAGAAGGCAGCGAGCAGGTTGGCGGCCCGGCCGGCGAGCCGCGACGAGCGTCCCAGCCGCAGGCCGCTGCAAAACCGCGTGGAGGCGAGCAGTGGCGTGAGCAGCGTGACCGCCATAAAGCTTGCAAGGGCCCCGACCGCCGCGGCAATGCCGAACGTCCGCACGGCCTCGATCCTGGCGACGGCAAGCGAGGCGAAACCGATCGCCGTCACGATGCTCGTCAGGCCGCAGGCCACGCCCACGCGGTGTACTGCCCCGGACGAGGCCGTCAGCGGGTCGATTCCGCGGCGCACGCTGCGCCGCATGTCCTCAATGAAGTGGATCGAGTCGCACGTGCCCACCACCAGTGCGAGCGACGGCACGACGCTCGTGAGGATGTTCACCGGGGCGCCAAAGAGGCCGAGAATACCGAGGGCCCACAGGGCACCGACGAACGGCGGAACGCAGGCCACCACGGTCGAACGCACGCTGCGGGCTACGGCAGCCGAGAGAATCACGGCCAGCGACAGTCCGAGCGAGTTGAAGATGATCATGTCGCGCCGCAGGGCCCGCGTGGCCTGTTCGCGTAGGGCCGGAAGACCAGTGAGCTCGAGCGCGAGCGGTCCCGCGGCGTGGGCGTCGTCGGCGATCACGGCCTCGATCCGCACGACGGTCTCTGACGAGCGCGGGGAACCGACTGCCTCGGGCACGAGTTGCACCAGCAGCAGTGATGAGGCGGAATCGGCGGAGAGCAGGTGGCCGGCGACCAGTGGATGCTGCTCCGCCCGCTTCTTGGCTTCGGCTCGGGATGCGGCGTCGAGCGGCTCGGACCGCCGTGGGATCACCGGCAGCACCGCACCGGCGGCCCCCTGCCGGCGGATGTCGAAGATGCTCCGCACCTGCCCGACGCCTTCGATTCGTTTGAGTTGGCCGGCAAGCGCGTCGAGGGCGGCCAGGGGCTCGGCCTCGAAGATATCGCCCGACCGGGCGGTGGCCCGCACAATGCAGTCGCCGTCAGGCGGCCCGAAGAGGGCGGCAACCTCATCGACCAGCTGAAACTCATCGCTGCCGTCACGGACGAGCGACCGCAGGTCGTCATCCATCCGCAGCCGTGAAATACCAAACAGAGCGAACGCTGTGAGGACTGCGGCGACCAGCCAGCCGGCCCAGTGCCAGCTTCGCTCTCGGCGCGGTGTCAGGTCCCGGGTTCCGTCTGCCCCTGCTGCACCAGGTGCAACTCCTCCGGATCGACGATCCAGCCGCGGCAGTTCAGGGCCCCGCAGCGACACGGGATCGCCGCGTCGGCTGGCCAGCTGTAGTCGATCAGGAGTTCTGCGCCCGGTTCGATCGGGCAGATCGTCTGCAGCCACAACCGCTCTTCCTCCAGGTCTCCCGGCTCAGCTTCCCAGTAGAAAAGTTCGCAGTTGGGATCGCAACTGTGATTCACGAACCGCAGCGGGGCGGCGGGATCGAGGAGCCTGCCCCCCGGGAGTTCCATAACGTAGCTGGAATCCTCAGGATGGTCCTCGAGAATCGTGCCATGCACCTCGGCAAGGACGATCCCGGACGCGATCCGGCGGCGGGCGAAGACCCCCCGTCCGACGTGCGTTTCACCGGTTCGGACGAGGCGGGCAAGGCGGGCGGGGCCGGAGTCGACCGCCCGGGTATCTTGGTGGGGCATGGGTGTCGTGGATGTGCGTCGAAAAACTGTGAAACGGAACTGTACCGCTGATGTGTTCACCCGGTCAACCGTGCAGGGGCGGACGAGGTCGTCGAGTGGCTGTGGGCGTGCTGGCCCTCGTGGCCGCTGTTGCCCTGCCGTCGAACGGCGTTCCAGATGACTCCTGTCGTCTGCGGATCGCCTGCTTCAATGCGGAGAATCTGGCGGCACCCGGCGAGTCGACACGGCTCACGCGGTTTCGCTTCGAGCCGGCGCGACAGCGGCATCTCGAACGGATCGCGGCCGTGATCGAGGCGATCGATCCTGACATTCTCGTGATGCCGGAGGTAGTCTCCAGCGAAGGGGTCGAGGCCGTGGTGGCGATTTTGCGGGAGAAGGGGCTCGATGAGTTTCGTGGCTACCACGTCGACGGCGCCGACAGTTTTTCCGGCTTCGACGTCGCCGTCTTCTCGCGGATCGAGCCCGACGAGGTCGATGGCCGGCGCATCCACATCAACGTTCCCAAGCGGCGGTCGGCCCGCGGTGGCGGGGCGGCGGCAGTTGCGGACGAAGGCGACGACGCCTGGCTACGGCAGCCCTACACGTTCGTCGACGATCGGGGCGAGGACCGCAGCGAGGAGGCGGTGCTTCAGCGGCATGCGGTCGCGTATTTCACGGTCTGCGGCCGAAAGATCGCCCTGCTCGGCATGCACCTCAAGAGCAACCCGTCCGACGTCGGCGGCAATGCCCAGCGGACCGCCGAGACCCGGATCGCGCGGGACATCATCCGCCGCCGAATCGTTGCGAAAGGCTACCTGCCGATCGTGCTGGGCGACCTCAACGACTACGACCCGGACGTGCCGATGGCCGATGCCGTACGGAAGACACAGACGACTGTTCTCCGCGATCTCAAGGACTACGACGAGGCGGCGCAGGGGCCGGAACTCGTCAACGCCGCGACCCGCATGCCTCGTGTCGCCGACCGCTATACGTCGCACTGGGACTTCAACGAGAACGGTGCCCCGGACGGCGAGGACGTGTTTACGATGATCGACCACATCCTCCTGCACCGCGACCTCGAGCCAGCGATAAGGCGGGCCTTCATTTTCCACGCGATCGACCTCGACGTGTCGGACCACTA
>JBBDNW010000282.1:0-8999 GCA_040877375.1 Pirellulales bacterium
GGGGATTAGCTCAATTGGGAGAGCGTCTGGCTGGCAGCCAGAAGGTCAGGGGTTCAAATCCCCTATCCTCCATTTTTCGATCGAAACGATGGCTGCGGCCGAGGCGACCCAGGGCGAACTGGCTTGGCTCGACGGGCGGTATCTCCCGCGCGGTCACCTCGCCGTCCCGGTCGGTGATGCCGGGTTCGTGCTTGGTGCCACGGTCACGGAGCAGTTGCGAACGTTTCGCGGCCGGCTGTTCCTCCCCGAGGATCATGCCCGCAGGCTCGGTGAATCGCTTGCGGTCGTCGGCATCCGACTTCGCTGGTCGCTCGACGACTTGCTGGGTGCCGCGGCCCAAATCGCAGCCCATAACCACCGGCTCGCGGCCACTGCCTCGCCCGGTGATGAGGGCCCCGATCTGGGGCTCGTGATCTTCGTCACCCCCGGCGATCTCGCCGCCCAGCACGGCGGCCACGGCGGCGAACCCCGGGTGGCGATCCACACGTTTCCGCTCGCCTTCGGCATGTGGGCCGACGCCTATGATCGCGGCGTGTCGTTGCGCACCGTCGCGATCCACCAGGTGCCCGAGTCCTGCTGGCCTCTGCGGGCCAAAGTTCGCAGCCGGCTGCATTACTTTCTCGCCGACCGCGAAGCTCATGCAATGGAGCCCGGCGCGAGGGCGGTGCTCGCCCACGCGGATGGCCGGATCAGCGAGACATCAACGGCCAACGTCGCGATCGTCGTGAACGGAAGGATCGACACCCCTCCCACCAGCGACGCGCTCGGCGGCGTGAGCCTCGCCTGCGCGAGGCGGCTGGCTGCGTCGCTTGGCATCGCGTGGCAGGAACGGACGCTCGCCGCGGCAGACCTCACCGCCGCCGACGAGATCCTCCTCACGTCCACGCCAAACTGCATCCTGCCCGCTACCCGGTTTGACGGCCGTGCGGTCGGCTCTGGCGAGCCGGGGCCCGTGTTTCGCGCGATCCTCGCCGCATGGAGTAGGCTCGTGACGCTCGACATCGCGGCACAGGCTCGCAGCGCAGCACACCGACTGACGACCACGGCCTCGGCGAGGGCATCCCCCGGGCCTACCCCCATGCCCCCCCCCATGGCACTGCGAGCTTCCCCGCCCGCTACGACATCCGGCATGCGACGACCTACCGCTATTCGGAGTCGGTGCCGGTCTGTCACAACGAGATTCACCTCGTGCCCCGGAGCCTGCCGGCTCAGCGGCTGTTGTCATCATCCCTCCAGGTCGAGCCGCAGCCCGCGCAGTTGGCGACCCGCGTCGATTACTTCGGTAACACCGTGGGCCTGTTTTCAATCGACGAACCGCACGAACGGCTGGTCGTCACATCGACGAGCCGGGTGGAGATCGATCCACCCCGCGACTGGCAGTCGTTCGAATGGTTGCCGTGGGAATCGCTTCGCGACCGCCTGAAGCACGACATCGACCCCGTGACCCTCGACGCACGGCAGTTCACCTACGACTCGCCGCTCGTCCGCGGGTCGCCGCGGCTCGCGGCCTGGGCGGCTGCGTCCTTCACACCGTCACGCCCATGGGCCGAGGCGGTCGTCGACCTCACGCGGCGAATCCACCGCGAGTTCGCCTACGATCCCACCGCCACGACGACGAGCACCCCTGTGGAAGAGGTCTTCGGGCTCAAGCGGGGCGTGTGCCAGGACTTCGCTCACCTGCAGATCGCCTGTCTGCGGTCGCTCGGGCTCGCGGCTCGCTACGTCAGCGGCTACCTCTCGAACGAGCGGCGAGTGCAGGGCACCGCAGGCGACGGGACCAACGATGCCGGCATGGTGGGCGCTGATGCCTCGCATGCGTGGCTCTCGTGCTGGGGCGGCGAGGACGGCTGGCTCGACGTCGACCCCACCAACGACTGCACCGTGGGCACGCTCCACGTGACCGTCGCCTGGGGCCGCGACTACGCCGACGTGAGCCCGATCAAGGGCGTCTGCGTCGGGGGCGGCAGCCACGCCATCCAGGTCGCCGTCCAAGTTTCCCGGATCGGCTGACGGTCCGCAGGACCGCGCAGCGGCGACTTTTGCCGCCCCCGAGCCGGTGATACGCGTCCGTTGGATCCGCTCTCGCAGCGGTGTGGAGCGGGGCGGGGTGCTACCCGCATTCCCCAAGCGTGCGCTTGGGGCTTCCTGACGGGAGGCGGTCTCGATGCGGGAGACGCGGCGTGGGATGTCCTCAAGAAGCCCGGAGCGCGAGCGATGGGAATGCGGGTGGCGGGCGTGGGCATGGTGTGGAGCGCGAAGAGGTGGGGGGCGGATTCCCCGCGCTTGCGCTCCGGGGCTTCCTGACGGGAGCGAGGGGGTCAGCAAACGCTCGAGGAGCCTTGGGCCTATCCTCGCCCATGCGACAATCCGCAGGACGGCGCAGCGGCGACTTTTGCCGCCCCCGAGTCGGTGAGACACCGATCCCGAATGCGGTCTAGTTCGTCCGCGGTGTGGGCTTCGGAATCGGCTTGCCGGCAAGCTCTCCGACCACCCACTCGAGCCCCTCGAGGTTGTCGAGCAGCCGGGCCTCGGCGTCGTGGCCGGTGTGGTTCAAGATGCTGATCGGCCCGGCATAGCCGCTTTCGCAGATCGTCCGCGCGAGGTTCACGTCGAGGTCGCCCTGACCGATGACGAGAATCTTCTTGCCCTTTTTGTCGCCTTCCGCAGTCATGCCGTTGAGATTCAGGAATCGCAGGTGCGGCAGCATCGCGGCGAGCGCCTCCGTAAACCGCGGTAGGTGGCCGTGGCCGTGGTGCTGGTTGTAAACGATGCCGACGTTGGGCAACTTGAGTTCCTCGCACACCGCCACCATGTTTTCGGGCTCACCGCCCCAGCCGCCGTGGTTATAGATCGCGACGCTGCAGCCGGCCTTCGCGGCTGACTCGGCAAGCGGCCGGAGGTGATCGGCTGCGTGCTTCACCTTCGCCGCCTGGTCGAGCTCAGCCGGGGCTTCGGCCATCACCCAGAACGAGGGCTTCAGGCTGCGTTTCTGGAAGCTCTCGAGGAGCTTCAGCAGATCGGGCGGCGTGGACCAGAATGCGTCGAGGGCAATGCCGTGCTTCGCCAGCGCGTCCCACTCTTCATCAAACTGCGGCACATTTGCGGGCCGCCAGTCGTAGGCGAGGTGCTTCAGCCCCAGCTTCTCCAGCATGGCCGCCCGCTCCTCGGGCCCGCGATTCTTCGCGTCGAAGGGCACGATGCACCAGGCCACGAGGTTGTCACGCTTGAAGAGTTCCTTGGCCCTCGCGGCAACGTCGACAGGCTCCGCCGCGCGACCCGCATGCGACAGGCTGGTCGTCGTGGCAAGGCAGCAGATACAGGCGATAGCAAACAGGCGGCAGAGCGACACGGACGTTCTCCTTCGAGGCGCGAGACTTATACACATGCGGTGGGTCATTCCACGATCAACAGGCCGTTCATCAGCTTCCAGTGGCCGGGGAACGTGCAGAGGAAGGGATAGCGACCCGGCACGTCAGGGACCGTGAAGAAGATTGTCTGCTGCTTGCCGGGCTCCGTGATGTCGGCGTAGGCGATCACGTCGTCGGTCTTCGGGATGTAATGCCGAGCGACAGCCTCTGGATCCACGATCAGGCCGTCGGCCAGAGTCCCCACCGTGGGGAGCGTATCCGGCTTCACGAGCACCCAGTTGTGCGGCACGACATCGGGGTTTGAGAACGTGAGGGCGAGCTTCTCGCCGGGCGTCGCCCGCAGTTCCGGCGTCTTGTAGGCGAGGTTCGAGGCGGCCTCGATCGTGATGGGCCGCGCGCCCTCGGCTTTTGCGAGCCAGGGGTTTTGTACGGTCGCCTTCATCATCGCGATGTCGCGGAGGATCGGATGGGCCGCGACGGGCCGCGTGATCTCACGGTAGTTCGGGATGTCGCGGAACGGCTCGGCGAGCGCGTGCACCGTGGCGAAGAGGTCGCGGGTTGCGCCGCCGCCGACGGCCACGTGCAGATGCAGCTGGCTCACCGGCTGCAAGTCGGGCAGCTCGAGAAACAGGCTCTGGCCGTCGGAGAGCACGGTGGCCGACGTGATCGCGAGCGGGTCGTGACCCATCGTGCCGTAGTGGCTCGGCGAAAACTCGGGCGAACCATACGACGGACCGTAGCGGTAGTTCCAGCACTGGGCGAAGTGGTTCGCCGCGTCGCCGGCCGTCGCGCGATCGAGCGGCCCCGAAAACCGCAGCAGCACACCGTTGCGATGGGCCCTCATCCCAATCGGCTGCTGGACCGTACCGCCCGTGTAGCGCACCCGCTGGAAGCAGCCGTCGTCAACGCCGTACACATGCCAGCCGTTCATGCCGCTCACATAGAGTTGGCCGTCGGCGGGGCTGAACCGGCCGCGATGGACGCCCGACCGAAAATCTCCCGGCAGCGGCACGACGGCCCCTTGCGGCTGGCCGGCCACCTCGTCGCGGAGGACGAGAAAGTGCGTACACGACCCGAACGAGAAATGGAGGAGTTGGCCGCCGAGCGGCCCCCAGCGTTCGCTCGATACATACGCCTGGCCGCCGCTCGAGTGATCAAGGCCGCGCGGCAGATACACCAGCGGCAGTGCCGGCGGAGTGCCCCGGAAATTCGGCACCGGTTCGGCCGGCGGCTCGCCCGGCTTCTGCCGCACCTCGCAGATCGCCGACGCCGGCGTGTAGTCACCTTCGGACACCGGCACGGTGAGCGTGCCGTCGGGCAGGAGACCCAAGCCGTCGGGATTACGAAACCCGACGGCGAGCACGTCGACGGTCGCCCCGTCGGGGCTGATCCGCAGCAGGCCCTGGTGCGACGCCGTGAAGAAGTTGCCGGCTGCGTCGCGCTCCAGGCCACACTTGAAGTTGTGGCCTCCCGACGGCTCGAACCGGTTCGAGACGCACGCGTAGAAATCAGACTCGCCGTCGCCGTTGGTATCAACGAGCCGCGTGATCTGGTCGCCGCCGAGTACGTAGACGACATCGTCGGCCACGACGAGGCCGAGGGCCTGATTCAGTCCCGCAGCGATCCGCTGCCAACGGACGCTTTTTAACTCTGTATCGAGGCCCGAAACCCGCCACACGTCGCCCTGAATCGTGCAGATCGCTGCATCGCCATTCGAATAGAAGCCGTGGCCTCCGAAAAACATGAGTGCGCCCCACGGGTTGTCAAACGGGGGCGCGATCGTGTCGATGACATAGGGGCCGCCCGTGCCAGGAGTGCCGCTCGTGGTGAGCACCTGCGGCCACTGCGGCGGTCCGCCCTGCACGAGGTGGCCGAGCGGGTGCGTGTCGGCGGGCGCGATCTCGCGAACGAGCGTGCCGTCCTTCACCCAGGAGGCATCGAGGTACCGCACGTCGCCGATCGAGTAGGAGAAGATGACCCGCTTGCCGTGCCGAAAGAAGCCGTGGTAGGTGCGTGGACCCGCTGGTATTTCAACCGGAGCGGGTGCCGCGCCGAGCGTGCCGGAGGGGGTCGCCGGGGAGAGAAATCCGTAGCGTCTCTTTTCAAATTTTAGAAAACCGCCGGTCCAGACGGCCTCGAACTGGAGCGTGTCGGGATTGAAGCAGGCGGCGAGTTCCCCATCGTCGCCGAGCCGCACGCTGACGGCCCGCGGGATCACCTGCTTGCCGACGGCGAGCGGCCAACACTGAACCGAGCCCTGGTCGCACATGTCGCGGCGTTCGTCGTCCCAGGTTGACCAGGGGATGCTCCCCCAGTGGCCCTCCTTGCCACCGTCGAGTCCTGGCCAGGCCGGAAGCAACAGCGGCAGCGGCTGCCGGCCGCGGAACTGCATGGCCTGCTTCGTGTAGGAATCGTACACGCGGTGCTTGTTCACCCACAGGTCGCGGTTGGGCCATTCCTCGGGCCGGAGCGGCTCACGCGGCACGTCGAACGTGCCCGCCGTGTGCGACAGCGACTCGAGGCCAGGCGTCCGGCCGAGCTCGAGGAGGTAGCGAATCAGATCACGCCGTTGCTCCGCGGGGAGCGACGTAAACACATTCTGCGGCATCAGTGAGCCGACTTCCGTCCGCTCCTCGATGTCGGCGATCGCGACCGGGTGGCTTTGGCCCGTGGCATCGACCAGCGTGAGGGCCTCGGCGGTCTCTTCCTTGACGATACCCTGGAACACGCGACCGTCGGTCAGAGTCAGGGCATACGCCCGATACTCTGGCTTCACGGCCCGCGCCGGCCAATAGACCGACTCGACGATTTCCTCCGGCGTGAGGCACTTGGCAACGGTCGTGAGCTCCGGTCCAACAACGCCCCCCTGCCCCGCCACCTTGTGGCACGACGTGCAGCCGCTCGTGGCCACAGCAAACACGCCGGCCCCGCGCCGGGCGTCGCCAGTGGCCCGCGCGTCGGCAATCGCCTCCTGGACGAACTCGACGCTCCAGAGTGGAGCCGAAGGAACCGATGCAACTGATGCAGTTGGGGGAGCGGCAGGAACAGGCGAACTGGGGGTTGGAGCCGGGGCCGCCAACGCCGTCACGGGGCCGAGAGTCAGAACACAGGCCCACAACCTCCCGCGACAATGTTTGTCCGTACAAAGCATTGGCGTATCGTAACGCGGGGCAAAACGAGCGTCAACAATGGCCTGCTCGTGGCGTTCGTCGTGCGGCTCGAGGAAGCCATACACCGGATTGGTGTGGGTCGACACCCGATCGACGAGCCCGGTTTTGATCCGCTCGAACTCGGCAGCCGCTTGCCCCCGGCATCCAACGTGTCATACTTCCGTTCCTTCTGGCCCAGCTTTCGCACCCATGACGCAACCGGGCGGCCAGGAGCAGACCATTGAAAAAGCACGTCGTTTTCTTTGAGGCAGAAGGGGGCAGCGACAAGGGCCCCGACGGACATCGCCGCGACACGATGCCGATGGTCGAGGCCCTGCGGGCCAGCGGGTGGACCGCCGAGGCGATCTTCTATCGCGACTTGGATCGCGATGCATTGTGCGACCGCGTCGCGTCCACGGCCGACGCCTTCGTGAGCCGCATCAACCCCGGCACGATCCCCGGTGGTGAAACGGCCTACTTCGACATGCTCCGCCGACTGTGTGCGGCGGGCCTTGTGGGGATGCCGCACCCCGAAGCCATGACTGGGTATGGAGCCAAAGACGCGCTCGTGAAACTCGTGGGCACGGGACTCGTGCCTCCCGATACGGACGCCTATTACTCGATCCCCGACTTCAAGGCCCGATTTCCCGCGATGCTTGCCGGCGGCAGGCGGGTGCTCAAGCAAAACCGCGGATCGACGGGAGAGGGAATCTGGCTGGTCAGCGTGGACGATCCTCGTCCGTTGGCCGCCGGAGCCGCCGTGCCCCTGGATGCCCGGGTCAAGTGCGTGGAAGCGGTCGACAACCATGTGGAGCACCACACGCTGGCCGAGTTCATGACGTTTTGCGAGCAGTACATCATGGGCGACAACGGCATGCTGGTCGACATGCCATTCATGCCACGGATCAAGGAGGGAGAGATTCGCATCCTCCTCGTGGGCGAGACGCCCATCTTCGTGGTGCATAAAAAGCCCGCCGACGCGGCCGATGCCTTCTCAGCGACACTCTTTTCCGGGGCTAAATACACCTACGATGAGCCGGCCAAGTGGCAGCCGCTCGTCGACATGTTTCTCGGTCAACTGCCGGAAGTGATGAGCAGGCTTGGCGGGTACGAGATTCCGCTGATCTGGACCGCCGACTTCATGCTCGACACCGCGGCCGATGGTTCAGATACCTACGTACTCGGCGAGATCAACTGTTCATGTGTGGGATTCACTACGCATCTCGAGCATGGGATTCAGCAGAAAATCGCCGCCGAGATCATCCGCCGTGTGGAACGGGCCAAGGTTCCGAGTCACGCCTGACCGCCGGGTGGGATGTATTGCAGCAGTCGATCGGAGGCTCAGGCACATGGTGCCTCAGCCAAGTCCGCGCACGCACCTTTCGCTACGCAGCGGCGTCGACCATGCTGCCGTTGCACCACGTTGCCATCCACGAGCCCTGTCGCGACCGCATCCGCGCGGAGGAAATCGTCTACCTCGCGATCATCGACGTGCGGCTCGATCGTCTCCAAGAGTTCGTCATAGGCGAGCAGTTTTCCGCGGCGGAGGAAGCGGCCGAGATAGGCCGTGAGGCGGTCTCTGAACTGCAGTTCGACCTTGCGCCTCGGCCAACTCAGTGACCAGCGTCTCGGAACGGCCCTGGGCCTCGGCGAGCGAGTGTACAGGTGTATTTCTGCCTTCAAGCCTTCCCGTGGGCCAGCACCGGCGTTGGCACCAGCGGACAGACCAAAACCCGATCGCAACGCCCGCAAGCGATCGGTCGCAGAGGAGCCTGAAATGGCTTCGATCGCGACTCGCCTCGCTCGAACCCGTCCACGCCGGTGATGGACTGACCGAAAAACTTTTCAAAATGCGTGCGATCCCCTGTCACCAGCGATTCGCATCCCAGGGCAGTTGCCGCGGCCACAACGGGACGGTCTTTTTCGGCGACCGCGTGCAAGGCGTGGCCGCGGGTTTGGGCGGGGGTGGACGCCGACAGTCTCAGTTGAGACACGATGTGATCGAGTTTCGGCCCGCTGTTCGGGGCTTTCGCCGAAATGTTACGGCGTGCCTCATCGACGACGTAGGCATCGACCCAGCATTCATGCTCTGCGGCGAGCAATCGTGACACGAGTCCGCGGATGACACCGTCGCTTTTGGCCGCCAAAAACAGCATGTTGGCGTCGAAAAAAACCCACATCAGACTGGTTTATCTCCGCCGCTTGGCGGGCTTCACTCGGTTGGTTGGTGAGGCCTGCATCGCGCCGGCCGGCTCCGCCTCCGACTCGTCGAACTCTTTCACTCTCCGGTCGGAGTAGATCTCGACGGGCAACTTCACGGCAGGCCGTAGGAGGAGCCCTGCGGGAGTCGTTTCTGCGATGAGCGTGTCATTAGAGCGCATCTGCCTTTGGTGTAGCGGCAAGATGGCACCTTAGAGGACGTAGGCAAGGGGGTCGGCGAACGCTCGAGGAGCCTTGGGCGTATCCTCGCCCCGGCGACGAG